>NZ_DBHKYV010000042.1:0-71598 GCF_057315035.1 Cupriavidus sp.
AGCGTCGGCTGACCGTGAGCCGCACGAAGTCGTTGACACGGTTGCTCTCCCGCGCGCGGGAGAGGGGGGCCCGATCAGGCCTTCAGCAGGCGTTCGGTCTTGAACAGGTCGGCTGGCAGTTCGCGTTCGCGCACCAGGTGCACGGCGTCGCCGTCGACCATGACTTCGGCCGCACGGCCACGGGTGTTGTAGTTCGAGCTCATCACGAAGCCATACGCGCCCGCCGACATCACGGCCAGCAGGTCGCCCGGCTGCACCGCCAGTGCGCGGTCGCGGCCGAGCCAGTCGCCCGATTCGCAAACCGGACCCACCACGTCATAGGTCACCGCCGCATCGCCGCGCGGGGCGACTGGTTCGATGCGGTGATAGGCCTCGTACATGGCGGGGCGTGCCAAATCGTTCATCGCGGCATCGACGATGCAGAAGTTCTTTGCCGCGCCCGGCTTCAGGAACTCCACGGACGTCAGCAGCACGCCGGCGTTGCCTACCAGCGAGCGGCCCGGTTCGAACAGCACCTCGCGATGGCCGTGGCCGCGTGCGGCGACGCGGTCGATCAGCGTGGTCGCGAAACCCGTGATGTCCGGCGGCGTCTCGTCGTCATAGGTAATGCCCAGGCCGCCACCAACGTCGATATGTTCGAGCTTGATGCCTTCGGCTTCCAGCGCTTCCACTACGTCCAGCACCTTGTCCAGTGCCTCCAGGTACGGCGCCACCTCGGTGATCTGTGAGCCGATATGGCAGTCGATGCCAACCACTTCCAGATGCGGCAACGCGGCGGCTGCGCGATAGGTCGGCAGCACGTCTTCGAACGCCACGCCGAACTTGTTGCCCTTGAGGCCCGTGGAGATATACGGGTGGGTCTTGGCGTCGACATCCGGGTTGATGCGCAGCGATACGCGTGCGCGCTTGCCCAGGCGTCCGGCCACCGCGTTCAGGCGGTCAAGCTCGGGGATCGATTCAACGTTGAAGCCGCGGACCTCGTGCTCCAGCGCCAGCGCCATATCGGCCTCGCTCTTGGCCACGCCCGAGAACACCACCTTGCGGGGATCGCCACCGGCGGCAATCACGCGCAGCAGTTCACCGCCCGACACGATGTCGAAACCGGCACCCAGCCGGGCAAATACCTGCAGCACGGCCAGGTTCGAATTGGCCTTGACCGCATACTGCACATGCGCGTTGCGGCCTTTGCAGGCGGCGGCGTAGGCGTTGTACGCGGTGGTCAGCGCGGCGCGCGAATAGATGAAGGTCGGCGTGCCGAACTCCGCGGCGATACGGGCCAGCGGAACCTGCTCGACGGTCAGGGCGCCGTCTGCGCGGCGATGGAAGAAATCAGTCATGTTCTGGCGTGCACTTGCTGTGCACTTAGCGTGCGTTGGGGGCGGAGCTGCCCTTGACGGGTTCTGCGGGTACCGGTGCCGAGGTGGCGGGCTCGCCCGCCGGGCGCGCCGGCACGGCCGCGCCGGGCTGGCCAAGCCCCGGGTCGGCCACGGTGGGCGGCGTGGGCTCGGGCGGCACTTTCGGCATGTACAGCGGGCCGCGAATGCCGCAGCCGGCGAGGGTCATCGCGAGCGTGGCGGCAAAGGCCGATACAATCGCACCACGACGCAGCATCGGGGAGTCCTTCATGGTCTGGATGGCTTTCGGATGGCTGGGGGAAACGCGCGGCGTTCCCCGATTTCCATCAATTTGATGCCGGCGCAAATGCCCTGTCTGGACGGGCTGCCGGCGGCCTTGGAGTGTAGCATGCCCCCCCTCAGTGAAACCGAGTTCCTGACCCTGGCCAGCGCGGCCCTCGACCAGCTCGAAGCGGATATCGAAGCCGCTGCCGACGCGGCCGATGCCGACGTGGAAATCAACCGCACCGGCAATGTGATGGAACTGGAGTTCGAGGACGGCTCGAAGATCATCGTCAACAGCCAGGCGCCGATGCAGGAACTGTGGGTGGCCGCCAAGGCCGGCGGTTTCCACTTCCGCCATGATGGCGGCAAATGGGTGGATACGCGCGGCGGCGCAGAGCTGTATGCGGCGCTGTCGCAGTACATGAGCCAGCAGGCTGGCGTGGCGCTGGCGCTGAAGTAGGGCGAGGGCGCAGCGGTCACAACAAAAAACCGGCCACGTGGGCCGGTTTTTTGTTGGGGTGGACAGTTTTACGCGCCGCCAAACATCTCCAGGATCTTCTTCTTTTCCTGCTCGGTGTCCTGCGGCGGACGCGAGCTTTCTTCCGGCTTGCCTGGCCACGGGTCGCCCAGACCCACCGATGCCACGCCGGCACCGCCTGCGTTCTCCTCGAGGGTCCAGTCGCCGGCCACCATGACCACGCCTTCCGGCGGCTGGCGGTCCGGGCTCTCGGGCACGCCCTTGAGCGCCTTGCTCATGTAGCCGACCCAGATCGGCAGCGCCAGGCCGCCACCGGTTTCACGCACCCCGAGGCTCTTCGGCTGGTCGTAGCCCATCCAGGCGATGGCCACCAGCTTCGGTGTATAGCCGGCAAACCATGCATCCACGGCATCGTTGGTGGTACCGGTCTTGCCGGCCATGTCGTTGCGGCCCAGACGCTGCTTGGCCGGGTTGGCCGTGCCGCTGCGCACCACTTCGCGCAACATGCTGTCGGCAATGAATGCGGTGCGTGCATCGAGCACGCGTACGGCATCCTCGCCAGCCTTCTGCGGATGGGTTTCCGAAATGACCTTGCCACGCGAGTCTTCGACACGCTGGATCAGGTACGGATTGACGCGATAGCCACCGTTGGCGAAGACCGAGTACGCGCCCGCCATCTGCAGCGGCGTCACGCTGCCGGAACCGAGCGCCATCGGCAGGTAGGCCGGATGCTTGTCGGCCTCGAAGCCGAAGCGCGTGATGTAGTCCTGCGCATACTGCGTACCGATGGCGCGCAGGATACGGACCGAAACCAGGTTCTTCGACTTGGCCAGCGCGCGGCGCATGGTCATCGGGCCTTCGAACTTGCCGTCGTAGTTCTTGGGTTCCCAGACCTGCCCACCGGTGTCGGGGCCAATCGTCAGCGGCGCATCGTTGATGACCGTGGCAGGCGAGAAGCCCTTTTCAAGCGCCGCCGTATAGATGAACGGCTTGAAGCTCGAACCGGGCTGGCGCCAGGCTTGCGTCACGTGGTTGAACTTGTTGCGGTTGTAGTCGAAGCCGCCGACCATCGAGCGGATCGAGCCGTCTTCCGGGTTCAGCGAAATGAACGCGGCGGCCACTTCGGGCAGTTGCGTTACCGACCACGTGTTGTCCTTCGGATCCTGCGTCACGCGGATGATCGCGCCGGGACGGATCTTCACCTTCGGTTGCGCGTTGGCCGACATCGACGGCGCAATGAAACGCAGTGCCGTACCTTCGATGGTAGCGACCTCGCCCGACAACAGTGTTGCCTTGACCTGCTTCGGCGTGACACTGGTGACAACCGCGGAGCGCAGATCGTCGCTGCCCGGATGTTCCACCAGCGCATCGTCGATGGCCTGTTCCCGTTCGGACGAATTCGCGGGCAGGTCGATGAACGCTTCCGGTCCGCGATACCCGTGCTTGCGCTCGTAGTTCATGATGCCGCTGCGCACGGATTCATAGGCGGCATCCTGGTCGCCCTTGTTCAGCGTCGTGTAGACCGTCAGGCCGCGCGTATAGGTTTCCTCGCGATACTGCGCGTACATCAGCTGGCGCACGATCTCGGCCACGTACTCGGCATGGGTGGAGAACTCGTTGCCTTCGCTGCGCACCTTCAGTTCCTCGCGCACGGCCTGGTCGTACTGCTCGGGCGTGATGTAGCGCAGGTCACGCATGCGTTGCAGGATGTATTCCTGGCGCACCTTGGCGCGACGCGGATTGACCACCGGGTTATACGCCGACGGCGCCTTGGGCAGGCCGGCCAGCATCGCGGCCTCGGCCGGCGTGACGTCCTTGATCGACTTGCCGAAGTACACGCGCGCCGCGCTGGCAAAGCCGTATGCGCGCTGGCCCAGATAGATCTGGTTCATGTACAGCTCGAGGATCTGGTCCTTGCTCAGGTTGGCCTCGATCTTGTACGCCAGCAGCATCTCGTAGATCTTGCGCGTATAGGTCTTCTCGCTGGACAGGAAGAAGTTGCGCGCCACCTGCATCGTGATCGTCGATGCGCCTTGCGACAGGCCGCCACGCAGGTTGGCCAGCCCGGCACGCAACACGCCGACGAAGTCCACGCCGCCGTGTTCGTAGAAGCGGTCGTCCTCGATGGCCAGCACGGCCTTCTTCATGACATCGGGGATGTCGCTGATCGGCACGAAGTTGCGGCGCTCTTCGCCGAACTCGCCGATCAGCACGTTGTCGGCGGTGTAGATGCGCAGCGGAATCTTCGGACGGTAGTCGGTGATGGTGTCGAGCGACGGCAGGTTCGGTGCCGCCACGACCAGCGCATAGCCCACCAGCAACGCCACGGCGACGATGCCAGCGGCAAACAGTCCGAATACCCAGAACATGATCCGCATCCATATCGGACGACGAACGGGAAGGGACGGCTTCTGTTGTGCTGTGGCCATAAGGGTTTACCTAATAAGAGTGCCCGAATTATATCGTTGGCACCCCCGTGCACCTGCCACGCGGTGGCGCGAAAGGCGCTACCGCACTGTTACAAGATGTAATGTCGTTGATATCTGCCTGTCACGCCATGCAGGGCGCAGGCGTGGCGCGGGTTTGCGGGGATCCATATCAACCGGAGCGGTCGTCGATAAGTACCTTCCGAGGCGTGCGTGCAGCAGTGCCGGGACACGACGCAATGTGACGGCGCCATGCCGGCCAATGTAGACGGAATGCCGACCGTCGGATTTTGGCAACGGATTGAAGGGGGGCCTCTGAAAAAGAAAGCGTGGTCAAACCGGCACATTGCCAGCGCCTCTGGTTTTTGTGAGAATCAGCGAACATAAAAGAGCAAACGTTTCATCCAAGAAACTGGCTCGCACCATTAGAGCAGACATGCCGTGGGCGAGTTCAAATGTCAGGGGGTCAACCTTGCGACGGGGCATCTTGTCGGGTCTTCTACGCCGGACTACGGTCGGCGTAGATATTGGGTCGTCCAGCGTAAAGGTCGTTGAGCTGTCCGTCGGGACTGGCAAGAACGACTTCAGGCTGGAGAAATGCGCCAGCGAACTGCTGGATCGCAACGCCGTTGCCGATGGCAACGTGGTCAACATCGAGGCCGTGGGCATCGCGCTCAAGCGCGCGCTCGGCAAGGCCGGCATCCGTACCAAGGACGTGATCCTTGGCGTGCCTTCCATGCTGACGGAATCCCAGACGGTCAGTCTGCCGGACAACCTGTCCGAAGACGAACTCTATTCGCAGGTCGAATCGGAGGCGCATCGCCTCTATCCGCCGTCGCAGGCGGTGAACTTCGACTTCGCGGTGATTGGTCCCAGCGAAACGGAAGGCGGTATTGGCGTGCGCGTCACGGCCGCCAACAGTGATCGTGTCCAGGAGCGCGTGACGGCAGCCGAAATGGCCGGCCTGAAACCGCAGGTCATGGATGTGGAAGAGTACGCCGTGCAGCGTTCGGTGGTGCAGATGCTCGGCGTTCCCGCCGGCCTGACCGAAACCGACGCCAAGGACCTGCCCGTCGTGGCCGTGGTCCATCTCGGTGGCAGCCGCTCCAAGGCCATCTTCTACCAGGGCTGGAAGGAACTGTACGAGCAGCCGCTGAACAGCTACGGCGATCAGCTGACGCAGAGCGCCGCGCGGATGTTCACGCTCGACGCGCTCAAGGCGGAAATCAAGAAGCGCAAGAACACGCTGCCCGAAGCGTGGCGTGCGCAACTGCTCAAGCCTTCTCTCGAGGCGCTGGCCATGGAAGTGCAGGGTGCGGTCGGCAATTTCATTGCCAGCTCCAGCCTCGGCCGTGTCGACGAGATCCTGCTTTCCGGCGGGCACGCGTCGCTGCTTGGTGTCCAGGCAGCGATCCAGCAGCAGACGCAGATCACGACCACGCTGGCCAATCCCTTCGCAAACATGACGACCGCAGGCAAGGTCAACGAGCGCTATCTCCAGCGCGACCTGCCGGCCTATATCGTCAGTGCGGGACTGGCGCTGCGCGGACTGCAATAACCCACCGGGGGGACACGCATGTCCACGACGACGAATACCATTCCGTCGGTCAACCTGCTGCCGTATCACGAGGCGCGCAAGGCAGCCCGGCGCAAGAAGGTTTACAGCATGCTGGGCGGTGCGGCGGGCGCGGGTGCGCTCGTGGTGCTGATCGGCGGCTATTACATCGATACGCAGATCGATGAGGTAAGCCATCTCAACCAGACGCTGAAGACCGAGAACGCCCGCATGGACGGGCAGATCAGGGAAGTCACCACGCTCAAGAAGGACATCGACGAACTGCTGGACCGCCAGCGTGCCATCGAAAGCCTGCAGGCGCAGCGCAACCTGCCAGTGCAACTGCTGGAGGAACTGGTGCGCCAGGTGCCGGAGGGCGTGTACCTGACCAGCCTCAAGCAGACCGGCGACGACTTTGTCATGGCCGGTGTGGCGCAGTCCAACGAGCGGGTGTCGGAGCTGCTGCGCAACGTCAGCCAGGTGCAATGGCTGGACCGTGCCGAGCTCGTGGAATCGAAGGCCATCACGATGACCAACAACCTGCGTGAGCAGCGCCGGCTGTTTGATTTCTCGATGCGCTTCTCCTATCGCGCAGCGGAAGAACCAACCGAGCGCAAGGAGGCCGGTTCCGGTAGCGGTGCCTCGGATGCCGCAGGCAAGCCCGCGGCGACGTCGGCGGCGAAAGCCGCAGGGGGCAAGGTCTGATCATGGCGCTGAACACCAACCTCTCATTGCAGGACGTGACCACGCAGTTTCGCGGCCTGAACCTGAACGAACCCGAGACCTGGCCTGCCGCACCGCGCGTGCTGTTCTCGATCCTGGCGGCCGTGATCGTGCTGGTGCTGGGCTGGCAGTTCTACTGGAGCGACAAGAGCGACGACCTCGAGCGCAAGCATGCCGAACATGAGCAGCTGAAACAGCAGTTCAAGGCCAAGGTAACGCAGGTGGCCAATCTCGATGAACTGCGCAAGCAGAAGGTCGAAGTGGAAAAGCGCGTGGCACTTGCTGAACGGCAGTTGCCGAACAGCACGGAAATGGACGCGCTGCTGGCCGACGTCAACCACGCTGGCGTGGCACGTGGCCTGCAGTTCGAACTGTTCAAGCCGCAGGCGGCAACGGTCAAGCCTTACTTTGCCGAAATCCCGGTCAACCTGAAGGTCACCGGCCGCTATCACGACGTTGCGTTGTTCAACGCCGACGTGGCGGCCCTGTCGCGGATCGTTTCGATGCGTAACCTGAACATGTCGGTTGCCAAGGATGGCACGCTGTCGATGGAGGCGGTCGCGATGGCATATCGCGCGCTGGATCCTGACGAGCAGGCCGCGCAGCGCAAGGCTGCTGCCGATGCCGCGAAGAAGAGCAAGAAGGGAGGTGCCAAGTGAGCCTCCTGATCCGACGTCCACCGGTTGCGTTGCATGCCCTGACCGCCGCCGCGCTGGCAGTCGTTGCCCTGGCCGGCTGTGGCCAGAGTGACGACGATGGACTGCGCCAATGGATGACGCAGACCCGCGCCGCCAAGGCGCCACCGCCCGAACCGTTGCCCGAGGTCAAACCAT
The DNA here is from genome assembly GCF_057315035.1 of Cupriavidus sp. Classification (NCBI taxonomy): domain Bacteria; kingdom Pseudomonadati; phylum Pseudomonadota; class Betaproteobacteria; order Burkholderiales; family Burkholderiaceae; genus Cupriavidus; species Cupriavidus sp. Next base: position 7,635 of record NZ_DBHKYV010000042.1, read on the forward strand.
ATTCGCCGCGCGAGTATGGCGGGCGCAGTTCGCCGGAACCGTTCGCGCAGACCAAGATCGGCGAACTGAACAAAACGATGTCTGAGTCGCCGGAGGCCGGACGGCGACACGAGCCGCTTGAAGATTATCCGCTGGAGAACTTCAAGATGCTCGGGATGCTGAAGAAGAACGGCGAGACCTACGGTGTGGTACGCGTAGATAACAAGATCCATCACGTCAAGGTGGGTCAGTATCTCGGCCAAAGCTATGGCCGGGTGGTCCGCATCAACGATCAGGAGATCGTGTTGCGCGAATTGGTTCGGGAAGGGGTCTCAGATTGGAAAGAGAAAATGACCAGCCTGAAGCTGGAGGCATCCGCATGATCACCACTCGTTGGGTCAGGGCGCTTGCTGGCGCTTCAGCAATGGCGCTGGTGTTGGCCTCTCCGGCCGCATTGGCACAAAACAACCAGCTCAAGCAGGTGGAAGCCAACGTCGTTGGCGAGCAGACCGTGTTCGCGGTCGACCTGCAGAGCCCGCTGGCGCAAAAGCCGGCGGACTTCACCACGCAGAATCCGGCAAAGATCGCGATCGATTTCTTCGATACGGGATTCGCGGCCGGTCGCGCGCAATACGAGTACGGCGGCAAGCTGCTCAAGAGCGCCAACGTGATGCAGATCGGGGACCGTACCCGCGTGGTGCTGAACCTGAGCCGTGTCGCCACGTACCGCACTGAAATGCGCGGCACGCAGTTCCTGGTGCTGATGGACAACGTGTCGCAATCCGCGACCGCTGCCGCACCGACGTTTGCGCCGGCCGCAGCTGCGGCGCAGCCAGTGGCTGCCAATCGTCCGTTGATCCGCAATATCGACTTCCGCCGCGGCAACGACGGTGCCGGCCGCGTGGTGGTCGATCTGTCGTCGCGCGACTCGGGCATCAACATCCAGCAGCAGGGCCAGAACCTCGTGGTCGATTTCATGGGCACGGGGCTGCCGACGGATTTGCGCCGTCGCTTCGACGTGACTGACTTCGGCACGCCGGTGCAGGCCATGCGCGCCACCGACGCCAACGGCAGTACGCGTCTGCAGATCGAGCCGCGTGGCAACTGGGAATACAGCTCGTACCAGACCGACAACCAGTTCGTCGTGGAAGTGCGGCAGGTCAAGGAAGATCCGAACAAGCTGATCGCCGGGCAGGGGTATCGCGGCGAACGCCTGTCGCTGAACTTCCAGAACATCGACATCCGCTCGCTGCTGCAGGTCTTTGCCGATTTCACGAACCTGAACATCATCACCAGCGATACGGTGCAGGGTAACCTGACGCTGCGGCTGAAGGACGTGCCATGGGATCAGGCGCTGCAGATCGTGATGGATTCCAAGGGCCTGGCATCGCGCCGTAATGGCAACGTGCTGTGGGTGGCGCCCAAGGCCGAGCTGGCCACGAAGGAAAAGCTCGAACTGGAATCAATGCAGCAGATCAACGAGCTTGAGCCGATTCGTAGCCAGGTGTTCCAGCTGAACTACCAGCGTGCCGACGATGTACGCCGCATGCTGCTGGGCCTGCCGGTCACGGGCAGCGGCGGCAGCAGTGGTGGTGCCGCGCCGGTAGCGGCAGGTGGTTCGAGCACGTCGGCGGCCACGCGGATGCTGTCCAAGCGCGGCTCGCTGACGGCGGACCCGCGTACCAACCAGCTGTTCGTGTCCGACATCGGCAGCAAGCTGGAGGAAGTGCAGACCTTCCTGCAGCGGATCGATATCCCCGTACGCCAGGTGATTATCGAGGCCCGCATCGTCGAGGCCAGCGACACCTTCAGCCGGAACCTCGGCGTGAAGCTCGGTTTTGCGTTGCCGCGGGCGGGCAGTGCACTCGGCAATACGTACCAGAACGTGGCGTCGCCGTTCACGCAGGATGGCAAATGGGATAACAGCCCGGCGCTGAGCCTGCCCGCCGCGGCCATCAACGGTACGAACCCGGCATCGGTGGCGTTCAGTATCTTCAACGCTGGCGCGGGTCGTTTCCTGGACCTGGAGTTGTCCGCGCTGGAAGCCGACGGCAAGGGCAAGATCATTTCCAGCCCGCGTGTGGTGACGGCCAACAACATCAAGGCCCTGATCGAACAGGGTACCGAACTGCCGTACCAGTCGGCCACGTCGAGCGGTGCCACGTCGATCCAGTTCCGCAAGGCCAACCTGAAGCTGGAAGTCGTGCCGCAGATCACGCCGGAAGGCAATGTGCTGCTGGATGTCGACGTGAACAAGGACAGCGTAGGTATCCAGACCGTGGCGGGCTTCGCGATCGACACCAAGCACGTGCAGACGCAGGTGCTGGTCGAGAACGGTGGCACGGTGGTGATTGGCGGTATCTACAGCCAGGAAGAGACCAACAACTACAACAAGGTACCGTGGCTCGGCGATATCCCGGTGCTTGGGTACCTGTTCAAGAACAACGCCAAGGTCAACAACCGGACCGAGCTGCTGGTGTTCCTGACGCCGCGTATCCTGAACGACAGCGTATCGCTGAAATAACACCGTCCGGGTGCAGCACTGGGCCCGGATGCAGTAGACTGGCAGGCCGCGTCGCAATACGACGCGGCCTTTTTTCTTTTTGGCGGCATCGTCGGCGGTACCGATGGCCGGCCGGGACGCGACCCCACGTGATGATGCACAATGGCGTATGCATCACGTCAGTGTGATGACCCGGTGGCGTACCGGTGCCTCCGCGCCTTATCGTGCAAGACAGTCCAGTGACAGCCAATCGCCCGAATCTTTTCTTTGTTGGCCTGATGGGCGCCGGCAAAACCACCGTCGGCCGTTCCGTGGCCCGACGCCTCAACTATCCGTTCTTCGATTCGGACCACGAGCTCGAAGCGCGTTGTGGCGTGCGTATTCCGTTGATTTTCGAGCACGAGGGCGAGGCCGGCTTCCGGGATCGCGAGGCGCAGGTGATTGCCGACCTGACCGGTCGCACGGGAATTGTGCTGGCCACCGGCGGTGGCGCGGTGCTGCGCGACGTCAACCGGGCGGCGCTGAAGGCCAATGGCACGGTGGTCTATCTGCGGGCCAGTCCGCATGATCTATGGCTGCGCACCCGCCATGACCGCAATCGTCCGCTGCTGCAGACCGAGGATCCGAAGGGGCGCCTCGAGGCGCTGTACCGCGAGCGCGATCCGCTCTACCGCGAAGTTGCGGATTTCATTATCGAAACGGGCAAGCCGACCGTGGCGCAGCTTGCTAATATGGTTCTCATGCAACTTGAAATGGCCGGCTTCGTGTTTCCGCAGGCGGAAGCCGCACCTGAACCCGATGAGGTGGCAGGGCAGCCGGCGCAGGACACCCACTCATGATCACGCTGGAAGTCGATCTCGGGGCGCGTAGCTACCCGATTCATATTGGCGGCGGCCTGCTGGACCGCGCCGAACTGCTGCAGCCTCACGTACGTGGGCAGCACGCCGTCATCGTCACCAATGAAACCGTCGGCCCGCTCTACGCCGCGCGCGTGGAAGCGGTGCTCGCCAGCCTGGGCAAGACCGTGCGCACCGTGGTGCTGCCGGACGGCGAGCGTTTCAAGCAGTGGGAAACGCTGAACCTGATTTTCGACGCGCTGCTCAAGGCCGGCGCCGATCGCAAGACCACGCTGATCGCACTGGGCGGCGGGGTAGTTGGTGACATGACCGGGTTTGCTGCGGCCTGCTATATGCGCGGCGTGCCGTTCGTGCAGATGCCGACCACGCTGTTGTCGCAGGTCGATTCGTCGGTTGGTGGCAAGACGGGCATCAACCATCCGCTGGGCAAGAACATGATCGGCGCGTTCCACCAGCCCAATGCGGTGATCGCCGATATCGACACGCTGCGCACGCTGCCGCCGCGTGAACTGGCCGCCGGCCTGGCCGAGGTAATCAAGCATGGCGCGATCGCCGATGCCGATTATTTCCGCTGGATCGAAGACAACATCGCCGCGCTGAACGCCTGCGACACCGGCCTGATGGCCGAGGCCGTGCGCCGTTCATGCGAGATCAAGGCCGGCGTGGTGGCGCAGGACGAACGTGAAGGCGGTCTGCGCGCTATCCTGAATTTCGGGCACACCTTTGGCCACGCAATCGAAGCCGGCATGGGCTATGGCGAATGGCTTCACGGCGAAGCGGTGGGTTGCGGCATGGTGATGGCGGCCGACCTGTCGCATCGGCTTGGCTTTATCGACGCCGAGACCCGTGCGCGGATCCGTACACTGACGCAGGCGGCGATGCTGCCCGTGGTGGCGCCGGACCTGGGCATCGATCGCTATGTGGAACTGATGAAGGTGGACAAGAAGGCCGAGGCTGGCAGCATCAAGTTCATCCTGCTGCGCAAGCTGGGCGAGGCGTTCATCACCACCGTACCGGACCCGGACCTGCGTGACACGCTGCGTCATGCAGTCCTGAAACCTCCCACCGAGGCACCGGTCGCCTGAGCGACTGGTTATGCCTTGCAACCCTTAACCAGTTACGGATAAACGGATTGCCCGCATGACCACCGCTCCAGTCACCGACCTCGAATCCCATCTCGCTCCCTACGCCGCGCGCTCTGTAAAGTCGCGCGGCCGCGTGCATGCCGAAGCCGCCTCGTCATCGCGCAGCGAGTTCCAGCGCGACCGGGACCGCGTCATCCACAGTACGGCGTTTCGCAGGCTCGAGTACAAGACCCAGGTCTTCGTGAACCACGAGGGCGACCTGTTCCGGACCCGGCTGACGCACAGCCTCGAGGTGGCGCAGATTGCGCGGTCGATTGCCCGCAACCTGCGGCTCAACGAGGATCTGGTCGAGGCCATCTCGCTGGCGCACGACCTGGGCCATACGCCGTTCGGCCATGCGGGCCAGGACGCGCTGAATGGCTGCATGAAGAACCACGGCGGGTTTGAGCACAACCTGCAGAGCCTGCTGGTGGTCGACGAACTGGAAGAACGCTACGGCGGCTTCAATGGCCTGAACCTGACGTTCGAGACGCGCGAAGGCATTCTCAAGCATTGCTCGCGCGTCAACGCGTCGGCACTGGGCGAACTGGGGCGGCGCTTCCTGGAGGGCACCCAACCATCGCTGGAAGCGCAACTGGCCAACCTGGCCGACGAGATCGCCTACAACAACCACGATATCGACGACGGCCTGCGCTCGGGCCTGCTGACGCTCGAGCAACTGGACGAAGTGCCAATGTGGGGGCGTCATCGCGCAGAGGTAACGGCGGCCTTCCCGGGTATCAACGGCCGGCGCGCGATCAACGAGACCGTACGGCGCATGATCAATACGCTGATCGTCGACCTGATCGAGACCACCGGACGCAATATCGCGGCGGCCGCTCCGAAATCGATCGATGCCGTACGCGCCGCGGGACCGCTGGTCTCGTTCAGCCCGAAGATCCATGAGGAAGCCGCCGCACTGAAGCGCTTCCTGTTCCGCCATCTGTATCGCCACTACCTGGTCATGCGCATGTCGGCCAAGGCGCAGCGCATCATCTCCGACCTGTTTGCCGCCTTCATGCAGGATGCGCGATTGCTGCCGCCGCAATACCAGGCTGCGCACGGCGCAGACCAGGCGCGCCTGATCGCTCATTACATCGCTGGCATGACCGACCGCTATGCGATTCGCGAACATCGCCGGATCTTTGCAGTCAGCGAGAGCAACTGACATTGCAGTTCCCCTCTCCCGCTGCGCGGGAGAGGGGCTGGGGGAGAGGGCCGGCGGCTCAATCACAGACAAGTCGCAATTTGAACCTCATTGCCCTCTCCCCCGACCCCTCTCCCGCTGTGCGGGAGAGGGGAGGCGACACGCCGGTAGGCATTTAACGGGGACAGATCACGCTATCATTCGGGCGTACCTGAAACCGAAACCGCCCGAATGGCCCGCCTTCCCCGTTTCTCTCCGCCGGACCTGCCGGCATTGGTGTTGCAACGAGGCAACAACCGTCAGCCTGTCTTCCTGGGTACCGAAGACTACCTGCACTACCTCGACTGCCTGCGCATGGCTGCCCGTGAGCATGAGCTGGCAATCCACGCCTATGCGCTGCGGCCCAATCATGTTCACCTGGTTGCCACGCCCAAGGGTCCGGACTCGCTAAGTCTGACCATGCAGGCGGTGGGTCGTCGCTATGCGCGCCATTTCAACCGGGTGGCAAGCCGCACCGGCACGCTTTGGGAAGGGCGCTTCCGTTCCGCGGTGATCGATCCCGAGGCCTGGTTGCTGCCGGCCATGCTCTACGTCGAGAACAACGCGGTGCGCGCCGGCGATGTGGTGTCACCCGAAACCGATCGCTGGAGCAGCTACCGGCACCACGCCGGCATCGAGGCAAGCCCGGTGGTGAGTGACCACTCCATTTACTGGGACCTCGGCAATACGCCATTCGAGCGGCAGTCGAACTATCGCGCACTGATGGCCGAAGGCTTGTCCGGCAAGACGCTCGCGGCCCTGCAGAAGCATGCCCATAGCGGCTGGCCGCTGGGCGGCGAGGGGTTCCTGACGCAACTCGAACGCCATGCCACGCGCCGGGTCCAGCCGTTGCCAAAAGGGCGGCCACGCAAGAGCGTTGACGATGGCAGCGAAGTTCCTCGGCACGTCGATGCACCAATATGAGGATTTTGTGCGGCCACTTTAATGTGTCCCTATTTAATTGGCGTTCAGATCTGGTGCGAAATTTAAAGTGTTCTGACCCCATTTAATAATTTTGCGAGGCTGGGGCGATTCTTTTATAGTTGCTCCACCCACAGTTATTGTGCGGCGCGTCACGCTCGTGTACGCCGCTGCGGTCCCGCTGTCTGCCACGCCCGTCAAAAGAGGCGCCCCCGACAGCCCCCGTTCGGTCTGCCTTGCTGGCTGCGCAGCCTTCACCGGAATTCAGCCCGTGGACCACTCGCAACAATCCTCCGATCTCGCCGCCCGCCCGCAGGCCCAGGGCCTGTATGACCCGTCCAACGAGCACGACGCCTGCGGCGTCGGCATGGTGGCGCATATCAAGGGCAAGAAGTCCCACGAGATCATTTCGCAGGGTCTGAAGATCCTGGAAAACCTGGATCACCGGGGTGCAGTTGGCGCGGACGCGCTGATGGGCGACGGCGCCGGCATCCTGATCCAGATCCCGGACCAGTTCTACCGCGAGGAAATGGCCAAGCAGGGCGTGACCCTGCCGCCGAACGGCGAGTATGGCGTCGGCATGATCTTCCTGCCGAAGGAACACGCCTCGCGCCTGGCCTGCGAACAGGAACTCGAACGCACCGTGCGCCTGGAAGGCCAGGTCGTGCTGGGCTGGCGCGATGTGCCGGTGGACTGCAACATGCCGATGTCCCCGACCGTGCGTACCACCGAGCCGGTGATCCGCCAGATCTTCATCGGTCGCGGTCGCGACATCATGACCACGGACGCGCTGGAACGTAAGCTCTACGTGATCCGCAAGACCGCCAGCCACGCCATCCAGGCGCTGAAGCTCAAGCACGGCAAGGAATACTTCGTGCCGTCGATGTCGGCCCGTACCGTCGTGTACAAGGGCCTGCTGCTGGCCAACCAGGTGGGCGAGTACTACCTGGACCTGCTGGACTCGCGCGCCGTGTCGGCCCTGGCCCTGGTGCACCAGCGCTTCTCGACCAACACGTTCCCGGCCTGGGAACTGGCCCACCCGTACCGCATGGTCGCCCACAACGGCGAAATCAACACGGTGAAGGGCAACGTGAACTGGGTGAACGCACGTACCGGCGCGATCTCCTCGCCGGTGCTGGGTGACGACCTGCCCAAGCTGTGGCCGCTGATCTATCCGGGCCAGTCGGATACCGCATCGTTCGACAACTGCCTCGAACTGCTGACGATGGCCGGCTACCCGCTCGTCCACGCGATGATGATGATGATCCCGGAAGCCTGGGAACAGCACACGCTGATGGACGACAACCGTCGTGCCTTCTACGAATACCACGCCGCGATGATGGAGCCGTGGGACGGCCCCGCCGCCATCTGCTTCACCGACGGCCGCCAGATCGGCGCCACGCTGGACCGTAACGGCCTGCGTCCGGCCCGCTTCTACGTGACCGAGGACGACTTCGTCGTGCTGGCTTCGGAAGCCGGCGTGCTGCCGTTCCCGGAGTCGCGCATCGTCCAGAAATGGCGTCTGCAGCCGGGCAAGATGTTCCTGATCGACATGGAACAGGGCCGCATCATCGACGACAAGGAGCTCAAGGACAACCTGGCCAACGCCAAGCCGTACAAGAGCTGGATCGATGCCGTGCGTATCAAGCTCGACGAGATCGATGCCAAGCCCGAAGACGTGGCCGCCGAGAAGAAGCCGGTGTCGCCGCTGCTGGATCGCCAGCAGTCCTTCGGCTACACGCAGGAAGACGTCAAGTTCCTGATGGCGCCGATGGCGCTCGCCGGTGAAGAAGCCACGGGCTCGATGGGCAATGACTCGCCGCTGGCCGTGCTGTCGTCGAAGAACAAGACGCTGTACCACTACTTCCGCCAGCTGTTCGCCCAGGTGACCAACCCGCCGATCGACCCGATCCGCGAAAACATGGTCATGTCGCTGGTGTCGTTCATCGGTCCGAAGCCGAACCTGCTGGAACTGAACAACATCAACCCGCCGATGCGTCTCGAAGTGTCCCAGCCTGTGCTGGACTTCAAGGACATCGCCAAGATCCGCAACATCGAGCACTACACCGGCGGCAAGTTCCGTTCGTACGAACTGAACATCTGCTATCCGGTGGCATGGGGCAAGGAAGGCATCGAGGCACGCCTGGCTTCGCTGTGCGCGGAAGCCGTGGACGCCGTGCGTTCGGGCTACAACATCCTGATCGTGACCGACCGCCGCGTGGACGAAGGCCAGGTGGCCATTCCCGCGCTGCTGGCCACGTCGGCCGTGCACCACCATCTGGTGGAGAAGGGCCTGCGCACGTCGGCTGGCCTGGTCGTCGAAACCGGTTCGGCCCGCGAAGTGCATCACTTCGCGCTGCTGGCTGGCTACGGCGCGGAAGCCGTGCACCCGTACCTGGCCATGGAAACGCTGGCCGACATGGCCTCGGGCCTGTCGGGCGACCTGTCGCCGGAAAAGGCTGTCAAGAACTTCGTCAAGGCAATCGGCAAGGGCCTGTTCAAGGTGATGTCGAAGATGGGCATCTCCACGTACATGTCGTACACGGGCGCCCAGATCTTCGAAGCCATCGGCCTGTCGCGCGAACTGGTGCAGAAGTACTTCCACGGCACGCCGTCGAACGTTGAAGGCATCGGCATCTTCGAGGTGGCCGAGGAAGCGCTGCGCCTGCATCGCGATGCGTTCGGCAACAACCCCGTGCTGGACACCATGCTCGACGCCGGCGGCGAATACGCATACCGTATCCGCGGCGAAGAACACATGTGGACCCCGGACTCGATCGCCAAGCTGCAGCACTCGGTGCGCGCCGACGACGGCAAGGGCCAGTACCAGACGTACAAGGAATACGCGAACATCATCAACGACCAGAGCCGTCGCCACATGACGCTGCGCGGCCTGTTCGAGTTCAAGGTAGATCCGGCCAAGGCAATTCCGCTCGAAGAAGTGGAGTCGGCCAAGGACATCGTGAAGCGTTTCGCTACCGGCGCGATGTCGCTCGGTTCGATCTCGACCGAAGCCCACGCCACGCTGGCGGTGGCGATGAACCGCATCGGCGGCAAGTCGAACACCGGCGAAGGCGGCGAGGACGAGAAGCGCTACCGCAACGAACTGCGCGGCATTCCAATCAAGCAGGGCGATACGTTCAAGAGCCTGCTGGGCGATCACGTGGTCGAGAAGGACCTGGAACTGCAGGCCGGCGATTCGCTGCGCTCGAAGATCAAGCAGGTGGCGTCGGGCCGTTTCGGCGTGACCGCCGAGTACCTGGCATCGGCTGACCAGATCCAGATCAAGATGGCGCAGGGCGCCAAGCCGGGCGAAGGCGGCCAGCTGCCGGGCCACAAGGTGTCCGACTACATCGGCAAGCTCCGTTACTCGGTGCCGGGCGTGGGCCTGATCTCGCCGCCCCCGCACCATGACATCTACTCGATCGAGGATCTGGCACAGCTGATCCACGACCTGAAGAACGTCAACCCGGTGTCGGACATCTCGGTCAAGCTCGTGTCCGAAGTGGGCGTGGGTACCGTGGCCGCTGGCGTGGCCAAGGCCAAGGCCGACCACGTGGTGATCGCGGGTCATGACGGCGGCACCGGTGCATCGCCGTGGTCGTCGATCAAGTATGCCGGCAGCCCGTGGGAACTGGGCCTGGCCGAAACGCAGCAGACGCTGATGCTGAACGGCCTGCGCAACCGCATCCGCGTGCAGGCTGACGGCCAGATGAAGACTGGTCGCGACGTGGTGATCGGCGCGCTGCTGGGTGCCGACGAGTTCGGTTTCGCCACGGCACCGCTGGTGGCCGAGGGCTGCATCATGATGCGCAAGTGCCACCTGAACACCTGCCCGGTGGGCGTGGCCACGCAGGATCCGGCGCTGCGCAAGAAATTCCAGGGCAAGCCCGAGCACGTGGTGAACTTCTTCTTCTTCGTTGCGGAAGAAGCACGCGAGATCATGGCGCAACTGGGTATCCGCACGTTCGACGAGCTGATCGGCCGCGCCGACCTGCTCGACACGCGCGCCGGCATCGAACACTGGAAGGCACGCGGCCTGGACTTCGGTCGCATCTTCTACCAGGCACCGTTCCCGGCCGACGTGCCGCGCTACCACACCGACGTGCAGGATCACGGCCTGTCGGTGGAAGCCGGCAAGGCGCTGGACCACACGCTGATCGCCAAGGCACGCCTGGCCATCGACAAGGGTGAGCGCGTGTCGTTCATCCAGCCGGTCAAGAACGTGAACCGCACCGTGGGCGCCATGCTGTCCGGCGTGGTGGCCAAGCAGTACGGCCACGAAGGCCTGCCCGACGATACGATCCACATCCAGTTCCAGGGCACGGCTGGCCAGTCGTTCTCGGCGTTCCTGGCACACGGCATCACGGCCGATCTGGTCGGCGACGCCAACGACTACGTGGGCAAGGGCCTGTCGGGCGGCCGCGTGATCGTGCGCGCTCCGCACGAGTTCCGTGGCGATCCGACCCGCAACATCATCGTCGGCAACACGGTGCTGTACGGCGCGATTTCCGGCGAAGCATTCTTCAACGGCGTGGCCGGCGAGCGTTTCGCAGTGCGTAACTCGGGCGCCACCGCCGTGGTGGAAGGTACTGGCGACCACGGTTGCGAGTACATGACCGGCGGTACGGTAGTGGTGCTGGGCGGCACGGGCCGTAACTTCGCGGCCGGCATGTCGGGCGGCGTGGCTTACGTCTATGACGAGGATGGCCTGTTCGACAAGCGCTGCAATACGTCGATGGTGACGCTCGAGCCGGTGCTTGCCTCGGCCGACCAGCAGAAGGGCCAGCCCGAGTCGCAATGGCACAAGTTCGATGGCAAGCGCCAACTGGACGAAACGATCCTGCGCGACCTGATCGAGCAGCACTTCCGCTACACCGGTTCGGAGCGCGCCAAGGCGCTGCTGGCCGACTGGGCCACGGCACGCCGCAAGTTCGTCAAGGTCTTCCCGACCGAGTACAAGCGCGCACTGGGCGAAATGTACGAGAAGGAACAGGCTGCCCGCGACAGCGATCGCGAAGCGGTAGCCGCCTGATCGGCAGCCATACGAGAGGTGCCGCGGCCATGGCTGCGGCACCGACAAGATACTGACCCCACGCGAGGCCGGCCCGGCCGCCTCGCGACAAGCAAGACCAAGGATGCAACATGGGTAAGGCGACTGGCTTTCTCGAATTTGCGCGCCAGAACGAAGGCTACGAACCGGTAGTCAAGCGCGTGAAGCACTACAAGGAATTCGTGTTCGCGCTGTCGGACAACGAAGCGAAGATCCAGGGTGCGCGCTGCATGGACTGCGGTATCCCGTTCTGCAACAACGGCTGCCCGGTCAACAACATCATCCCCGACTTCAACGACCTGGTGTATCGCCAGGACTGGAAGTCGGCGATCGAGGTGCTGCACCAGACCAACAACTTCCCCGAGTTCACGGGCCGTATCTGCCCGGCACCGTGCGAGGCAGCTTGCACGCTGGGCATCAACGAACTGCCGGTGGGTATCAAGTCGATCGAGCACGCGATCATCGACAAGGCCTGGGAAGAAGGCTGGGTTGCACCGCAGGTGCCGAAGCACAAGACCGGCAAGACCGTGGCCGTGGTGGGCTCGGGCCCTGCCGGCATGGCGGCGGCACAGCAACTGGCACGCGCCGGTCACGAGGTGACCGTGTTCGAGAAGAACGACCGCATTGGTGGCCTGCTGCGCTACGGCATTCCCGACTTCAAGATGGAGAAGGACCTGATCGATCGCCGTATCGAGCAGATGCAAGCCGAAGGCGTGACCTTCCGTGCCGGCGTGATGGTGACCGATGGCGACAAGCTGCCGGCCGGCATCAAGAACTACGCACGTGAATCGGTCTCGGCGCAGGCGCTGATGGACCAGTTCGACGCCGTGGTGCTGGCAGGTGGTTCCGAAGTGCCGCGTGACCTGCCGGTGCCGGGCCGCGATCAGGCTGGCGTGCACTACGCGCTGGAATTCCTGATTCCGCAGAACAAGGAAGTGGCTGGCGACGGCGTCAACGAGATCCGTGCCGAAGGCAAGCATGTGATCGTGATCGGTGGCGGCGATACCGGTTCCGACTGCGTGGGTACCTCGAACCGTCACGGCGCGGAGTCGGTCACGCAGTTCGAACTGCTGCCGCAACCGCCGGAAGAAGAGAACAAGCCGCTGGTGTGGCCGTACTGGCCGATCAAGATGCGCACGTCGTCGTCACATGACGAAGGCTGCTCGCGCGACTGGTCGGTAGCCACCAAGGAATTCATCGGCGAGAACGGCAAGATCACCGCACTGAAGGCCTGCCGCGTGGAGTGGAAGGACGGCCGCATGCAGGAAGTGCCGGGCAGCGAGTTCGTGCTCAAGGCCGACCTGGTGCTGCTGGCCATGGGCTTCACGAACCCGGCCGGTTCGGTGCTGGATGCATTTGGTGTCGACACCGATGCGCGCAAGAACGCCAAGGCATCGACCGAAGGCGACCGCGCCTACTACACGAACGTGCCGAAGGTGTTTGCCGCCGGCGACGTGCGCCGTGGCCAGTCGCTGGTGGTGTGGGCCATCCGCGAAGGCCGCCAGGCCGCACGCTCGGTGGACGCGTTCCTGATGGGCTATACGGACCTGCCGCGCTAAGCTGCTGGATCTGCTTCAAACAAAAACCCCCGCATGCCGAAAGGCTGCGGGGGTTTTTGTTTGGTTTGGTTTGGTTTGGTTTGGCTTGGTTTGCTCCCCTCGCCCGCAAAGCGGGAGAGGGGCCGGGGGAGAGGGCAAGCCTCCCTAAATCCGACACCCCATCAACAAAGCGTCATCGCCGTACGTCGCAAGCTTGTCTGCGTACATGTCAGCATCGATCGGCGCGTACCCAAGCCTGCGCCAATACGCTCCCGCCGACTGCACCGCAATCAGTCTGGAAGTCGTCAAGCCAATCTCGATCGCCGCACCGCGTGCAGCCTCATAGAGCTGCGCCGCCAACCCCGCGCCACGTCCCACAGGCGCCACCGCCATGTCGTGCACGAACCACGTCAGCGCATCATCATCCGTCCACGCGCGTGCAAGCAAGCCGTTCCACGGCGGCAGCGATGCGGCGGGCCAGGCGTGGGTAAATAAATAGGCAGCCAGCTTGCTATCGGTGCTTTTGGTGCTATCGATGCTATGGGGCAAGGCCGCGACCCAGCATGTGGTGGGCGATAGTGCGAGGCGGCTCGCGAGTGCGTCGGCGCCTTCCAGCAAGGCACTGCCATAGCATTGCGCCTGGACGGCGAGAACGGCGGGCAGGTCGGCCGCAATCATTGGCCGCAGAACGAATTCAGGCATGTGCCCGATTATACGAGTGCTCACATAGGGGTCCTCCCGGACAGCGTTTACGTGCCTGTGCCGCCTCCGCCAATCTACTTAGAATTTCTTCAGAACATAACGAAAAGAGACTGCCTCGAAATCCCTTTCAGCCGATTTGGTGCCGCTGCGGTGGGTTGCGGCCCGGAGGAAATTGATGCCCGAAGTACGCAAGTCGATGCGGCTTTGGCGAGGACAAGCGCAGTTGCCAAGACTCGCTGCCAGATGGTTGTTGTGTGTGGTTGCCGCTGCGCTAGGCATGGCGACGGCACTCGCACAACCTCCCGCCGTTGCCCAGCTCGCCAGTATCCCGCCCGGTACACGGATGGAGGCGCCTGCGCGCGCCGTGTCGTTCCCGGTCCGGCCACTGCGCATGATCGTGCCTTTCCCGGCCGGTGGCGTAGCCGATGCCGTGGCGCGCCTGTTGGCCGAGCGCCTCGCGCTGCGGCTCGGCGTGCCCGTGGAGGTGGACAATCGCCCCGGGTCGTCCGGAACCATGGCTGGCGACCTCGTGGCCAAGGCCAGTTCCGATGGCCATACGTTGTTGTTTCATCAGGCCAATATGCTGATCCAGCCTGGACTGGAGCCCGTTCCGTATGACGTGATGCGCGATTTCACGCCCGTGGTACGCGTGGCCGCCACACCGTTGTTTCTGGTAATCGACGGGCGCCTGCCGATGACCACGCCGCAGCAGTGGTCGACGGCTGTCCGCTCGAATCCGGCGTCCTACAGCTACGGCTATGGCCAACCCGGCAGTCCGTCGCATCTGTACGCGGAATACGCGGTGCGAGGTATTCCGAACAGCGTGCCGCTGGTGATTGCCAAGGGGGAGAGCGCCGTGGTGCAAGAGATGCTGGCCGGCCGTATCAGCGCCTGCTTCTGTTCGTGGAGCGCGGTGCAGTCACATGTCCGGACCGGTACGCTCAGGATTCTTGGCGTGACCGGGCCGGTGCGCTCGCCGCTTACGCCACAGGTGCCAACATTGCAGGAATCCGGCATGGACGGATATGGCGCGCTGGCGTGGTACGGGGTGATGGCGCCGGCCAAGACACCGCGTGCCATCGTGGCGCGGCTGGCCACGGAACTGGACAGTGTGACCAACGAACGGGACGTACGCGCGCAACTGCTGGCGGCCGGGCTCACGCCGGTACATGATTCGCCCGAAGCCTTTGCCACCGCAATCCGATCGGAATCGGTGCAATGGCAGGTCATCCTGCGCCAGACCGGGCCGCGCACGGAGCCTTGAGTCAGGCGGTTTGCCGCGGGTAAGGCAAATTCGCCTTACCCGTTTGTCGCCTCTTTGTCACGTCTTTGTCGTGGATTGTTGTCGACAGTGCAATGGTGAGATCACCACACGGGACGGTGTCAGATAGGTACTAGCCCTTATAATGGCGGCCTGTCCAAATCCGGTGACAACGTGACCGCTACCGTGCCGAATTTTTCTGGCCAGCCTTTTTCCGGCCCGAACGTCGTCGAACTCGCGGATGTCGATTTTGCATACGCGGCTGGCGACAAGCCCATCCTGTCAGGCCTTTCCATGCGTTTTCCGCGCGGGAAGGTGGTGGCTGTCATGGGCGGCTCCGGTTGTGGCAAGACCACCGTGATGCGCCTGATAGGCGGCATGGTCCGGCCGCAGAGTGGCCGCGTCACGTTCAATGGCGCCGACATCGACGCGATGGACCAGGATGGCCTGTATGCGGTACGCCGCCAGATGGGCATGCTGTTCCAGTTTGGCGCACTGTTCACTGACCTGTCGGTATTCGACAACGTCGCGTTTCCGTTGCGCGAGCACACCGACCTGCCCGATTCCATGATCCGCGACCTGGTGCTGATGAAGCTCAACGCGGTGGGCCTGCGCGGCGCGCGCGACCTGATGCCCGCGCAGATCTCGGGTGGCATGGCGCGGCGCGTGGCCTTGGCGCGCGCCATCGCGCTGGATCCTGCCCTGTTGATGTACGACGAACCGTTCGCGGGGCTCGATCCGATTTCGCTCGGCCTGACCGCCAACCTGATCCGCGATCTCAACGACGCGCTGGGCGCCACCACGATCATCGTGTCGCACGATGTGCAGGAAACGTTCCAGATCGCCGACTACGTCTACTTCATTGCGAATGGCGGGATCGCGGCCGAAGGGGCGCCGGAGGAACTGCGCGCGTCGAGCGATCCGTTCGTGCACCAGTTCGTGCATGCCGAGGCCGATGGCCCGGTGCCGTTTCACTACTCCGGCCCAACCCTGGCCGAAGACTTCCTTGCCGGAGGCTCGCGTTGACCGGCTTCTTTACCAGTATCGGCGCCGCAGTGCGCCAGTTCGTGGGCGGCCTGGGCCGCGCCACCCGCATGTTCTTCGCACTGCTGGCATTGTCGCCGGCCTTGCTGCGGCGCTTCCGCCTGGTTTCCGACCAGGTGTTCTTCGTCGGCAACCTGTCGCTGGTGATCATTGCCGTCTCGGGCCTGTTCGTCGGGTTCGTGCTCGGTTTGCAGGGCTACTACACACTGAACCGCTACGGTTCGGAGCAGGCACTGGGCCTGCTGGTGGCGCTGTCACTGGTGCGCGAACTGGGTCCGGTGGTGTCGGCGCTGCTGTTTGCAGGCCGTGCGGGGACATCGCTGACGGCGGAGATTGGCCTGATGAAGGCCGGCGAGCAGTTGACCGCCATGGAAATGATGGCCGTGAACCCGCTGCAGCGCGTGATCGCGCCGCGCTTCTGGGCCGGGGTCATCGCCATGCCGGTGCTGGCTGCGATTTTCAGCGCGGTGGGCATCCTGGGTGGCTACCTGGTGGGTGTGCAACTGATTGGCGTGGATGCCGGCGCCTTCTGGTCGCAGATGCAAGGCGGCGTCGATGTGCGCGCCGACGTGCTCAATGGTGTGATCAAGAGCTTCATTTTCGGCATCGCGGTGACGTTTATTGCGCTGTACCAGGGGTTTGAAGCGAACCCGACGCCGGAGGGTGTGTCGCGTGCCACCACGCGCACCGTGGTGATGGCGTCACTGGCCGTGCTGGGGCTGGATTTCCTGCTGACCGCGCTGATGTTCAGCTGAAGTCAGCGGACACGGCAGAACCGACAAGCATTAGACAAGAGACTCGCATGAAGAAAAATTCGCTCGACTACTGGGTGGGGCTGTTCGTGGTGGTGGGCTTTGCCGCACTGCTGTTCCTGGCGCTCAAGGCTGGCAACATGAGCAGCTTCTCGTTCCAGGACACCTATGCGGTAACCGCCCAGTTCGACAATATCGGCGGACTGAAGCCGCGCGCGCCGGTGAAGAGCGCGGGCGTGGTGGTGGGCCGCGTGGCGGCGATCAACTTCGACGACAAGCAGTACCAGGCCACCGTGACGCTGAACCTGGACAAGCGCTACCAGTTTCCGAAGGACACCTCGGCCAAGATCCTGACCTCGGGCCTGCTCGGCGAGCAGTACGTGGGTCTGGAGGCGGGCGGTGACGACAAGATGCTGGCGCAGGGCAGCAAGATCACGATGACGCAGTCCGCCGTGGTGCTGGAAAACCTGATTGGCCAGTTCCTCTATAACAAGGCAGCCGATGCGGGCGGTGGTTCCGCCGCGTCGCCTGCACCTTCTTCCCCGAATACGTCCGGTTCGGGTGCGGCCGCGTTGCCGGCAGCGCCGGGAACGGGCGGCAGCAAATGAACTCCCTTCAACGCCTGATCGCGGCATCGGTTGCCGCGCTTGCCCTGGCCGGTTGTGCCACGGGTCCCAATGCCAATCCGGCCGATCCGCTCGAACCGTTCAACCGCGGTGTCAGCACGTTCAACGACAACCTCGACAAGTACGCGCTGAAGCCGGTGGCCCAGGGCTACCAGGACTACATTCCGTCGCCGGTGCGTACGGCGGTGGGCAACTTCTTCTCGAACGTTAGCGACGTCTACTCGGCGGCCAACAACCTGATGCAGGGCAAGCCGTCGCGCGCGGCGGAAGACACCATGCGCGTGGCCATCAACAGCGTGCTCGGCATCGGTGGCCTGATCGATATCGCCACGCCGGCCGGTCTGCCCAAGTACAAGGAAGACTTTGGCCAGACGCTGGGCGTGTGGGGCGTGCCGTCGGGCCCGTACCTGGTGCTGCCGCTGTTCGGACCGAGCAGCGTGCGCGATGCGTCGGGCATGGTGGTGGACCGCTTCATGGACCCGACCACCTATATCTCGCCGTGGTATGCGGGCCTGTCGCTGACCGGTGTGCGCATTGTCGATGGCCGTGCCCAACTGCTTGGCGCATCGAGCCTGATCGAGGCGGCCGCGCTCGACAAGTATGCGTTCCTGCGCGACTCGTACATGCAGCGCCGCCAGTATCTGATCTATGACGGCAACCCACCGTCCAGCGACGAGGACGACCAGCCGCAGCTGGACAAGCAGCAAAAGCCGGACGACAAAGACGATGGCAGCGCCACACCGGCGCAGCCCAAGGCTGGCTGAAAGTCGCGGAGAGCCGGTGAGCCCAGACAGGGCAACGGCTCTCGTGGCTCATAAGCGCCTGTGAGCGCGCTGTGAGCCCTGAAACAAAGTGTTTGAAAGTGGTGTTTAAACCACTAATCAGGACTGCGCCCGAGGCGCGCCTGTGTTTCAATAATTCCGGATCGCGGTGCATTGGCACCGTATCGGACGGGCTGGATCCTGCCGATAACAGCAGGGTACCGCCCTGGATAGAAAGGAAAAACCTCACATGCTCAAGCGACTCCTGCTTCCCTTCCTGACCGTTGCCGCGTTTGCCGGCGCCGGCGCCGCGCAAGCCCAGCAGGTCGATGCCTCAT
Source organism: Cupriavidus sp. (assembly GCF_057315035.1). Classification (NCBI taxonomy): domain Bacteria; kingdom Pseudomonadati; phylum Pseudomonadota; class Betaproteobacteria; order Burkholderiales; family Burkholderiaceae; genus Cupriavidus; species Cupriavidus sp. The sequence goes on from NZ_DBHKYV010000042.1 coordinate 26,280, forward strand.
CGCCGGATGGCCTGGTCAAAGCCGTGGTGACCGACGTGATGTCGACCGTGCAGAGCGACAAGGACATGCAGTCCGGCAACGTCGGCAAGATCACGCAGTTGGTGGAGCAGAAGATCCTGCCGCACGCCAACTTCACCAAGACCACGCAGATCGCGATGGGCCGTAACTGGTCGAAGGCCACGCCGGAACAGCAAAAGGCGATTACCGACGAATTCAAGACGCTGCTGATCCGCACGTATGCGGGCGCGATTGCCCAGATCCGCGACCAGAAGGTGCAGTTCCGTCCGTACCGCGGCACGGCAGAGGATACCGACGCCACGATCCGCACCCAGGTCATCAACAAGGGCGAGCCGATCCAGATGGACTACCGCCTCGAGAAGACCGAGCAGGGCTGGAAGGTCTATGACATCAACGTGCTGGGCGCCTGGCTGACCGAGGCGTACAAGGGCAGCTTCAACACGATTGCCAACCAGCAGGGCGTGGATGGCATCCTGAAGACGCTGCAGGACCGCAACCGCCAACTGGCCAACGCCAAGGGCTGATCGGCCAGGTAGTCCTGACTTGGTTGCGCCGCAGCACGACGCGGCCGATCTGGTCTACAATGGCCACTCGCTCCCGCCTCCGGGCGGGAGTTTCTGTTTGCAACGTACCTATCCCACGCACCTTTCCATGCCCGCCCTTGGCACTTCGCTGACCAACCGCAACGCCGCCGCCGTGCTGCGTGACGGGCTGTCGCGCGTGCAGCAGGGCGATGTGAAGGTCGATTGCAGCGCGCTGACGCAGGTCGATTCGGCCGCCGTGGCGGTGCTGCTGGCCTGGCAACGGGCCGCCGCGCAACGTGGCCAGTCGCTGGCGCTCGACGGCGTGTCGCCGCAGCTGCGCTCGCTGGCGACGCTGTACGGGGTCGATGGCCTGCTGGGCCTGGCGACCGCCGCTTCCCACCCGGAACACCACCACCACCGACATTGAACCGGCATCCGTTGCCGTGCGCGTTCATGTTGCGTACGGTCATGCGATGCCACGGCGTCGGGCCGCGGGCCTGGCGTCGCGCGGGTCAGAGCGGGGGAAACCCTGCATCCCCTATAATTCCGGGTTGTTCGCCCCCAAGTCGCCCCCAGGTGCCCTGACACGATTCCGCCAGGTGCTGCGCGGCTAACCTCAAGGGCACTCCCCAACTCAATGAGAGGCCGGCCGCGAAAGCGTCCCCGTCCAAGACATTCGGCCATGAAAGCCATCGAAATCACCGATGTCCGCAAGCGCTACCGCAATCTGCAGGCGCTCAAGGGTGTCAGTTTCAGCGTCGAGCGCGGCGAATTCTTTGGCCTGCTCGGCCCCAACGGTGCAGGCAAGACCACGCTGATCTCGATCCTCGCGGGGTTGAACCGAGCCGATTCGGGCAAGGTCAGCGTGCTGGGCCACGACGTGGTGGACGACTACCGCATGGCGCGCCGCATGCTGGGCGTGGTGCCGCAGGAACTGGTCTTCGATCCGTTCTTCACGGTGCGCGAGACGCTGCGCCTGCAGTCCGGCTATTTCGGCCTGACGCGCAACGATGACTGGATCGACGAGATCATGGCCAACCTCGATCTCACGAACAAGGCCGACAGCAATATGCGCCAGCTGTCCGGGGGCATGAAGCGCCGTGTGCTGGTGGCACAGGCGCTGGTGCACCGCCCGCCCGTGATCGTGCTCGACGAGCCGACCGCCGGCGTGGATGTGGAACTGCGCCAGACGCTGTGGAAGTTCATCTCGCGGCTGAACCGCGAAGGCCACACGATCATCCTGACCACGCACTACCTGGAAGAAGCCGAAGCGCTGTGCGACCGCATCGCCATGCTCAAGTTTGGCGAGGTGGTGGCGCTGGACCGTACCAGCAGCCTGCTGAACCAGTTCGCGGGCCTGCAACTGGTACTGACATTGTCGCGCGGTACCCTGCCGGCGGAGCTCGAAGCGCTGCGCACCCCGGACAACCCCAGCGAGCGTGCCTACCGGCTGCGTCTGTCCGGCTACGAGGCAGTGGAGCCGATCCTGGCCGCGCTGCGTGCCGCCGGTTGCGAAATCGAAGACATGGAAATCAGCAAGGCCGACCTGGAGGATGTGTTCGTGCAGATCATGCGCCGTGAAGGCGAAATGCCCGGCAGCCTGCCCAATTCCGCCATGGAGGCCGCGGCATGAAGAACCCCGTGGATCTTGACGTGACCCAACAGCAACGCCTGCAGTCGATGGCCGTGGGCGGCATGGTGGGCTTTCGCACGCTGCTGTACAAGGAAGTACTGCGTTTCTGGAAGGTCTCGTTCCAGACCGTGGCCGCGCCGGTGCTGACCGCCGTGCTCTATCTGCTGATCTTCGGCCATGTGCTCGAAGACCGCGTGCGCGTCTACGACCAGATCAGCTATACCGCGTTCCTGGTGCCAGGCCTGGTGATGATGAGCGTGCTGCAGAATGCGTTCGCGAACAGTTCGTCGTCACTGATCCAGTCCAAGATCACCGGCAATCTCGTATTTATCCTGCTGCCGCCGCTGTCGCACTGGGAAATGTTTGGCGCCTATGTGGTGGCTTCGGTGATCCGCGGCCTGTGCGTGGGCCTGGGTGTGCTGCTGGTGACGGCATGGTTTGCCCATCTGCATTTCGCGCAGCCGCTGTGGATCCTGGTGTTCGGGCTGGCCGGTGCCGGCATCCTGGGCACGCTGGGTTTGATCGCCGGCATCTGGGCCGAGAAGTTCGACCAGTTGGCCGCTTTCCAGAATTTCCTGATCATGCCGGCAACGTTCCTGTCCGGCGTGTTCTATTCGATTCATTCCCTGCCGCCGTTCTGGCAGGCCGTGTCGCACGCCAACCCGTTCTTCTACATGATCGACGGGTTCCGCTACGGCTTCTTCGGCGTCTCCGACGTGCCGCCGCTGCATAGCCTGGCCGTGGTGGCCGTGGCCTTTGTGGTGCTGGCCGCGCTGGCGCTGCGCCTGCTGCGCCAGGGATACAAGCTGCGGCACTGACCGGCCGCAATTACCGATTTCAAAAGAGACAGACATGCTGCCTACACCGGAACAAGTCAGGGATTACATTGCCCAAGGTTTGCCTTGCGAACATTTGCAAGTGGAAGGCGATGGCCAGCACTTCTTCGCCACCATCGTGAGCGCGGAGTTCGACGGCAAGCGCCTGATCCAGCGCCATCAGCGTGTCTACGCTGCGCTGGGTGACCGCATGCGCGCCGAGATCCATGCGCTGTCGATGAAGACGCTGACGCCGGCCGAATGGCAGGCCGAGGCTGGCAAGTAAGCACGCAAGCTGGCAGCAAGGCAACTACAGGACAACTACCGTATGGGTCAGTGCCCGTACGGAATACACGACAGAACATGGACAAATTCCAGATCCAGGGTAACGGCCCGCTCAAGGGCGAGATCCGCGTCTCGGGCGCCAAGAACGCCGCGTTGCCCATTCTCTGCGCTGGTCTGCTGACCGCCGACACGGTCACCATCGACAACGTGCCCGACCTGCAGGACACGCGCACCATGCTCAAGCTGCTGCGCCAGATGGGCATGCAGGCCGACATGGTCGATGGCGTGGCCACGCTGCGCGGCGCCGACATCAATTCGCCGGAAGCATCGTATGAACTGGTGAAGACGATGCGTGCATCGATCCTCGTGCTGGGGCCGCTGGTGGCGCGCTTCGGCGAGGCTCGCGTGTCGTTGCCCGGCGGCTGCGGCATTGGTGCGCGTCCGGTGGACCAGCACATCAAGGGCCTGCAGGCGATGGGCGCCGAGATCAGCATCGAGCACGGTTTTATCCATGCCCGCGCCAGCCGCCTGAAGGGCGCGCGCGTGGTAACGGACATGATCACCGTGACCGGCACCGAAAACCTGCTGATGGCAGCCACGCTGGCCGACGGCGAGACCGTGCTGGAAAACGCCGCGCGTGAACCCGAAGTGACCGACCTGGCCGAACTGCTGGTCAAGATGGGCGCGAAGATCGAAGGCATCGGTACCGACCGCCTGATCATCCAGGGTGTGGACAAGCTGCACGGTGCGCAACACAGCGTGGTGGCCGACCGCATCGAGGCCGGTACGTTCCTGTGCGCGGCCGCGGCAACGCTGGGCGACCTCGTGTTGCGCGGTATTCCGCCGCTGATCCTGGACGCGGTGCTGATCAAGCTGCGCGAAGCCGGCGCCATGATCGAAACCGGCGACGACTGGATTCGCCTGGCCATGCCGCAGCGTGCGCAGGCCGTGAGCTTCCGTACCTCGGAATATCCGGCATTCCCGACCGACATGCAGGCGCAGTTCATGGCGCTGAACGCCGTGGCCGAAGGCACCGCGCGCATCACCGAAACGATCTTCGAAAACCGTTTCATGCACGTGCAGGAGCTGAACCGCCTGGGTGCCAATATCACGGCCGAGGGTAATACCGCGGTGGTGACCGGCGTGCCGCGCCTGTCTGGTGCCAACGTGATGGCCACCGACCTGCGTGCTTCGGCCAGCCTCGTGATCGCCGGCCTGGTAGCAGAGGGCGAGACCACGATCGACCGGATCTATCACCTGGACCGTGGCTACGACCGCATGGAAGACAAGCTGTCGGCGGTGGGTGCCAAGATCCGCCGCATCAGCTGAACCCTGACCCGCATACGAGCAGACGACAACAGCATCGAGTCGCCCCCAGAACGCGTTTGAAGAATCTACCGATGAGCCCCGCTTTCAATGCCTCGCCCAACCAGCTCACGCTGGCGCTTTCCAAGGGTCGTATCTTCAAGGAGACGCTGCCGCTGCTGGCCGCCGCCGGCATCGAGGTCACCGAGGATCCGGAAACCTCGCGCAAGCTGATCTTGCCGACGACCGATCCGGCCGTGCGCGTGATCATCGTGCGCGCGTCGGACGTGCCGACCTATGTGCAGTACGGCGCGGCCGACTTCGGCGTGGCCGGCAAGGACGTGCTGATGGAACATGGCATGACCGGCCTGTATGCGCCGATCGACCTGAACATCGCGCGCTGCCGCATGTCGGTGGCGGTGCCGGCCGGCTTTGACTACGCCAATGCGGTGCGTCAGGGCGCGCGGCTGGCCGTGGCCACCAAGTATGTGGAAACCGCGCGCGAACACTTTGCCAAGAAGGGCGTGCACGTCGACCTGATCAAGCTCTATGGTTCGATGGAACTGGGTCCGCTGGTGGGCCTGTCCGATGCCATCGTCGACCTGGTCAGCACTGGTGGCACGCTGCGTGCGAACAACCTCGTAGAGGTGGAAGAGATCGTGCAGATCTCGTCGCGGCTGGTGGTCAACCAGGCGGCACTGAAACTGAAGCGTGAACGGCTCACGCCGATTCTCGACGCAATTGAACGGGCCTCGGCGGCACTCGCCTGAGGCAGTACCAGACTGGAACTGACCGGGACCCGTAAGGAAAAGCAGTCATGAACGATATCGATATGGACAACCTGTCGATCCGCCGGCTCGACTCGACCGAGCCCGGTTTTGCCGACGCGCTGCGTCAGGTGCTGGCGTTCGAGGCCTCGGAAGACGAAGCCATCGATCGCGCGGCGGCCGATATCCTGGCCGACGTGCGCCGCCGTGGCGATGAGGCAGTGCTCGAATACACGCGCCGTTTCGACCGTCTGGAAGCCGCGTCGATGAGCGCGCTGGAACTGTCGCAGTCGCAGCTCGAAGCCGCGCTCGAGGACCTGGAGCCCAAGCGCCGCGCCGCGCTGGAGGCCGCCGCGGCACGCGTGCGTGCCTATCACGAGAAGCAGAAGATCGAGTGTGGCAGCCATAGCTGGGAATACACCGAGTCCGACGGCACGATGCTGGGCCAGAAGGTGACCCCGCTGGACCGCGTGGGCCTGTATGTGCCCGGTGGCAAGGCCGCCTATCCGTCGTCGGTGCTGATGAACGCGATTCCCGCGCGCGTGGCTGGCGTCAAGGAAGTGATCATGGTCGTGCCCACGCCCGGTGGCGTGCGTAACGAACTGGTACTGGCCGCCGCGCAGATCGCCGGTGTCGACCGCGTGTTCACGATCGGCGGCGCACAGGCCGTGGGCGCATTGGCCTACGGCACCGCCACGCTGCCGCAGGTCGACAAGATCGTCGGCCCGGGCAACGCCTATGTTGCCGCGGCCAAGCGCCGCGTGTTCGGCACGGTCGGCATCGACATGATTGCTGGCCCGTCGGAGATCCTGGTGATCTGCGATGGCACGACCGATCCGGACTGGGTGGCGATGGACCTGTTTTCGCAGGCCGAGCATGACGAACTGGCGCAGTCGATCCTGCTGTGCCCGGACCAGGCCTACCTGAACCGCGTGGAAGAAAGCATCCAGCGTCAGTTGCCGACCATGCCGCGCCGCGAGGTCATTGCCGCGTCGCTGGTGGGCCGAGGCGCGCTGATCAAGGTGCGCGACATGGAAGAGGCATGCGAGATCGCCAACGCCATCGCGCCCGAGCATCTTGAGATTTCCGCTGAGAACCCGCGCCAGTGGAGCGAGAAGATCCGCCACGCGGGCGCCATCTTCCTGGGCCGCTATACGAGCGAATCGCTCGGCGACTACTGCGCGGGCCCGAACCACGTGCTGCCCACCTCGCGCACTGCGCGCTTCTCGTCGCCGCTGGGCGTGTACGACTTCCAGAAGCGTTCGAGCCTGATTGAAGTGAGCGAGGGCGGGGCGCAGATGCTGGGCCAGATCGCCGCCGAACTGGCCTACGGCGAGGGTCTCCAAGCCCACGCCCGCAGCGCTGAATACCGCTTCCGGCGTTAAACCGTTTCAGACTGATTTTTTCCAAGGACCGTTATGTCAGCCGTAGACCCATCCCTGATCGAACGCATCATCCGTGACGACGTGCGCGCCATGGGCGCCTACCACGTGGCCGATTCGCACGGACTGGTGAAGCTCGACGCGATGGAGAACCCGTACCGGCTGCCGCCCGACCTGCGCGCGCAACTGGCCGCGCGGCTGGGCGAGGTGGCACTCAATCGCTATCCGGTGCCGACCAGCGAAGCGCTGCGCGCGAGCCTCAAGACGGTGATGCAGGTGCCGGCCGGCATGGAGGTATTGCTTGGCAACGGTTCGGACGAACTGATCAGCATTCTTTCGCTGGCTGCCGCAAAGCCCGGTGCCAAGGTACTGGCGCCGGTGCCGGGCTTCGTCATGTATGCGATGTCGGCGCAGTTCGCCGGACTGGAATTCGTGGGCGTGCCGCTGCGCGCCGATTTCACGCTGGACCGGGCGGCAATGCTGGCCGCGATGGCCGAGCACAAGCCCGCGATCATCTACCTGGCCTACCCGAACAATCCGACTGGCAATCTGTTCGATGCTGCCGACATGGAGGCAATCCTGCGCGCGGCCCAGGGCGAGGTGTGCCAGAGCCTGGTGGTGGTGGACGAGGCCTACCAGCCGTTTGCGCAGGAAAGCTGGATGCCGCGCCTGACCGAATTCGGCAACCTGCTGGTCATGCGCACGGTGTCGAAACTGGGTCTGGCAGGTATCCGCCTGGGCTATGTGGCCGGTGCACCGGAATGGCTGTCGCAACTGGACAAGGTGCGGCCGCCGTATAACGTCAATGTGCTGACCGAAGCCACCGCGCTGTTTGCGCTGGAACACGTGAGCGTGCTCGACGACCAGGCCGCGCAACTGCGTGCCGAACGCACGAAGCTGGCGCAAGCCATGGCCGCCATGCCGGGTGTGACGGTGTTCCCGAGCGCCGCCAACTTTCTGCTGGTGCGCGTGGCGGATGCGGCACAGACGTTCGACCGATTGCTCGCGCGGAAGGTATTGATCAAGAACGTGAGTAAAATGCACGCATTGCTGGCCAACTGTCTGCGCGTGACGGTCAGCACTCCCGAAGAAAACGCGCAGTTTCTTGAAGCGTTCAACGCTTCATTGCAGGATTAACCCCACCATGCGTGTTGCAGAGGTCACCCGCGATACCTCGGAAACGAAGATTCGCGTTTCGCTGAACCTTGATGGCACCGGCCGCCAGAAGCTGGCCTCCGGCGTGCCTTTCCTCGACCACATGCTGGACCAGATTGCCCGGCATGGGATGTTCGACCTCGAGGTCGAGGCCACGGGCGACACCCATATCGACGATCACCATACGGTGGAAGATGTCGGCATTACGCTGGGCCAGGCCGTGGCGCGCGCCATTGGCGACAAGAAGGGCATCACGCGCTATGGCCACAGCTACGTGCCGCTGGACGAATGCCTGTCGCGCGTGGTGATCGACTTCTCGGGTCGTCCCGGCCTGGAATTCCATGTGCCGTTCACGCGTGCCCGCGTGGGCACCTTCGACGTGGACCTGACCATCGAGTTCTTCCGTGGCTTTGTCAATCATGCCGGCGTGACGCTGCATATCGACAACCTGCGCGGCATCAATGCGCACCATCAATGCGAAACGGTGTTCAAGGCCTTTGGCCGTGCACTGCGCATGGCGGTGGAGCTGGATCCGCGCGCGGGCAACCAGATTCCATCGACCAAGGGTACGCTCTGACCGATACTCGCCACTGACCCTAGACTTCACCACTGACCTGCGCCCCGTGTAGCAGGCGTGCCGGCTGGTTGCGGCAACGCTGACAACCGACACTCCCGCGTCCCGATGGATACGCTCAAGTCCTTTATCTCGCTGCTGGCGCTGATCAATCCGATCGGGGCGATCCCGTTCTTCATCAGCCTGACCAGTCAGCAGACCGAGACCGAGAAGCTGAAGACGATCAAGACGGCATCGATTGCCGTGGCGATCGTGGTGGGCTTGTCGGCGTTGCTGGGCCAGCAGATCATTGAGTTCTTCAATATCTCGGTGGCGTCGTTGCAGGTGGGCGGCGGACTCATCATGATCATGATGGCCATGAACATGCTGAACGCGCAGACTGGCCGCACCAAGGCCACGCCCGAGGAAGAGGACGAGGCCGAGGCCAAGACCAGCATCGCGGTGGTGCCGCTGGCGCTGCCGCTGCTGACCGGGCCGGGTTCGATCAGCACGGTGATCGTCTATGCAGGCAAGACGCATCACTGGTACGAGTTGCTGATACTGGTAGGGATCGGGGTGGTGCTGGGCCTGGTAGTGTATGGCACATTCCGTGCGGCGGATCCCATCGCACGGGTAGTGGGCAGGACCGGGATCAATATCGGCACGCGCCTGATGGGGTTGATCCTGTCGGCGCTGGCCGTTGAATTCATTGTGGACGGGCTTAAGACATTGTTGCCTGTTTTGAAATCATGACTACCATAGCAATTGTGGATTACGGCATGGGCAACCTGCGCTCGGTGGCGCAGGCACTGCGTGCCGCGGCACCGGAAGCGGACGTGCAGGTCGTGGACCGGCCCGAGGGCATTCGCGCGGCGGACCGCGTGGTGTTGCCAGGCCAGGGAGCCATGCCTGACTGCATGGGCGCGCTCGGTGAATCGGGCCTGCAGGAGGCGGTGCTGGAAGCCGCGGCCAGCAAGCCGATGCTCGGTGTGTGCGTTGGCGAACAGATGCTGTTCGAGCGTAGCCGCGAAGCTCGGGCTGGTGCGGACAGCACGCCGGCGCTGGCGCTGATGCCCGGCGAGGTGATCCGCTTTGAGCTGGAAGGGATGACGCAGGCCGATGGCTCGCGCTTCAAGGTGCCGCAAATGGGCTGGAACCGCGTGCGCCAGGCACTGAGCCACCCGCTGTGGAACGGCATCCCGGACGACAGCTGGTTCTATTTCGTGCACAGCTACTATGTGCACGCGCAGGACCCGGCCCATATCGCCGGCGAAACGGATTACGGCGTTGTGTTTACCAGCGCGGTGGCACGCGATAATATTTTCGCCACGCAGTTCCACCCGGAGAAGAGCGCCGCGATGGGTTTGCAGCTATACCGGAATTTCGTGCACTGGAATCCGTAAAGCGTCAGAAGCACCTGTTACCTGAAGCGCCATAAGCACTACCCAGAACTGTCACAACTGTCCCAGCGATTTCGTTCAGAGCCACCGAACCAGACTGCATCCACTGCAAAACTGACATGACCTGAACGCCGGCGCGGCGCGCCGGCATCGCTACCATTTTCCTTTTTACACAACCACCACGCTCGTTACGCTATGTTGCTCATTCCGGCCATCGACCTGAAGGACGGTCAGTGTGTACGCCTCAAACAAGGCGACATGGACCAGGCCACCGTCTTTTCCGAAGATCCCGCCGCCATGGCACGCCACTGGGTCAACCAGGGCGCGCGTCGCCTGCATCTGGTCGACCTGAATGGCGCGTTTGTTGGCAAGCCACGCAATGAGGCGGCCATCAGGTCCATCATTGCCGAAGTGGGCGACGAGATCCCCGTGCAGCTCGGCGGCGGTATCCGCGACCTGAACACGATCGAGCGCTGGCTCGACGACGGCCTCTCGTACGTGATCATCGGCACCGCCGCGGTGAAGAATCCCGGCTTCCTGAAGGACGCCTGCTCGGCCTTCGGCGGCCACATCATCGTCGGGCTCGATGCCAAGGACGGCAAGGTTGCCACCGACGGCTGGAGCAAGCTGACCGGCCATGAAGTGGAGGATCTGGCACGCAAGTACGAAGACTACGGCGTGGAAGCGATCATCTACACCGACATTGGCCGCGACGGCATGCTGCAGGGCATCAACATCGATGCCACGGTCAGGCTGGCCCAGTCGATGTCGATCCCTGTGATTGCCAGCGGCGGCCTGTCGAACATGGTCGATATCAACCAGCTTTGCGCCGTGGAAAAAGACGGCGTGGAGGGTGTGATCTGCGGCCGCGCGATCTATTCGGGCGACCTGAACTTCGCCGACGCCCAGGCACACGCGGACAAGCTGGGCGCGGAATAACGCTGCCAGGCAGGACGCCACAACCAGCCGCTGCCCGGGCGGGCGGCGGCAGGCAAGGACTTTCATGCTAGCCAAACGTATCATCCCCTGCCTGGACGTGACCAACGGGCGGGTGGTCAAGGGTGTCAACTTCGTCGAGTTGCGCGACGCGGGCGACCCCGTGGAAATCGCGCGCCGCTATGACGAGCAGGGCGCCGACGAAATCACTTTCCTGGACATTACCGCGACCAGCGATGGCCGCGACCTGATCCTCCACATCATCGAGGCGGTGGCGTCACAGGTCTTCATTCCGCTGACCGTGGGCGGCGGCGTGCGCGCCGTGGAAGACGTACGGCGCCTGCTGAACGCTGGCGCGGACAAGATCAGCGTCAATTCGTCGGCCATCGCCAATCCGCAACTGGTTTCAGACGCCACCGGCAAGTACGGTTCGCAATGCATCGTGGTGGCCATCGACGCCAAGCGCAGTTCGGCCCCGGGCGAACCGGCGCGCTGGGAAGTGTTCACGCATGGCGGCCGCAAGGCCACCGGACTGGACGCCGTGGAGTGGGCGCAAGAAATGGCGCGCCGCGGCGCGGGCGAGATCCTGCTGACCAGCATGGACCGCGACGGCACCAAGAGCGGTTTCGACCTGGAACTGACGCGCGCGGTCAGCGATGCGGTGCCGGTACCGGTGATTGCATCGGGCGGCGTGGGCGGCTTGCAGGACCTGGCCGACGGCATTCGCCTGGGACATGCCGATGCCGTGCTGGCCGCGAGCATCTTCCACTATGGCCAGCACACGGTTGGCGAAGCAAAGGCATTCATGGCCCGCGAGGGCATTCCGGTCCGGATCTGATCATGGCAAAGAAGTGGTTGAACAAGGTGAGGTGGGACGATAACGGCCTGGTGCCGGTGATCGTCCAGGAGACGGGCTCCAACGATGTGCTGATGTTTGCGTTCATGAACCGCGAGGCGCTGCAGCGCACTGTGGAACTGGGCGAGGCCGTGTTCTGGTCGCGCTCGCGCAAGCGCCTGTGGCACAAGGGCGAGGAATCGGGCCATGTGCAGAAGGTGCATGAGATCCGTCTGGACTGCGACGAGGATGTGGTGCTGCTGAAGGTCACGCAGATCGACAGCATCGCGTGCCATACGGGCCGCCATTCGTGCTTCTTCCAGAAGTTCGAGGGCGATGTCGAGTCGGGAGACTGGCAGACCGTCGAGCCGGTGCTCAAGGACCCGTCCACGATCTACGCCGCAAAACCATGACCCAGGAAATCAACCAGGCCGACGTGCTGGCACGCGTGGCGGCCACGCTGGAATCGCGCAAGCCCGAGAACGGCGGCGATCACGAGCAATCGTATGTGGCCAAGCTCTTCAAGAAGGGCGACGACGCCATCCTGAAGAAGATTGGCGAGGAAGCCACCGAGACCGTGATGGCCGCCAAGGATGCCCGCGCGGCAAACCTGAGCGACGAGGCCGTGGGCAAGGTGGTCTACGAAGTGGCCGACCTGTGGTTCCACACGCTGGTACTGCTGTCACGCTTCGGCGCCTCGCCGGCCGACGTGGTCAACGAGCTGGCGCGCCGGGAAGGTCTGTCGGGCCTGGTCGAGAAGGCCAGCCGCAAGGAGTAGCCCGGTAGTAGTATTACGCGAAAGCCACTCGGAACGGTTCCGGGTATGGCGCAACGCTGGAGGGCACGATGGCGACGGACTACACCACGCAAGTCACGACGACCGCGGATGCGGACAAGCTCGATGGGCTGCGCAAGCTCACGCACATCCTCTACGCGCTCTACGCGATCCACTGGTTTACGGGCGGTATCACGGCGCTGATTGCGATCATCGTCAACTACGTCAAGCGCGACGATACGCGCGGCACCGTGTATGCATCGCACTTTGCCTGGCAGATCCGCACGTTCTGGTGGTCGATCGTCTGGTACGTGGTGGGCGGCGTCATGTTTGTGACGGTATTGCTGTTCCCACTGGCAATAGGCGTGTTCTGCGTGTTGTCGCTGTGGATACTGTATCGTATCGTCAAAGGCTGGCTGTACCTGAACGACCGCAAGCCGATGTATCCGGGCGAACCGCTCTGAAAGCTGGGGCGGGGCAGAGAAACAAAGAAAAAAGTGGCAGCGGGTTGGCGTGGCGCAGCCAGTGCGTCAACAAGCTGCAACAAAAACGTCATGAATTCCCAGGACAATTGCATTTTCTGCAAGATCGTGGCCGGTCAGATCCCGTCGAAAAAGCTGTATGAAGACGACGACCTGCTGGCATTTCACGATATCCATCCCAAAGCGCCGGTACACTTTCTGGTTATTCCGAAATCGCATGTCGATTCGCTGGCCGAATGCGGACCCGGCGATGCGGAAGTGCTTGCTAGAATAATGCTCAAGGTGCCTGAACTGGCGCGCCTTGCCGGCTGCAACAACGGGTTCCGCACGGTGATCAACACCGGTACGGACGGCGGACAGGAGGTGTTCCACCTTCATCTGCATGTACTCGGCGGCCCGCGCGACCAGTGGAAGTCACCGGCGTTCTGAACGGGAAACCGGTCAGGCAGCCTGGGTATGAGACAGGCCGGGGCAGCAATGTCCCGGTTCGATGTTGCGCCGGCCACCGTCGCCCGGCGCAGCCTTTGAGGGACGGAACTACGGGGCCGGGCGGCTAATATTCCGACGCCCGCGGCTTTATCAGGAGCAAGAAATGGGTTCGTTTAGCATTTGGCACTGGCTGATCGTGCTGGTGATCGTGATGCTCGTCTTCGGTACCAAGAAGCTGCGCAATATCGGCCAGGATCTGGGCGGCGCGGTGAAGGGCTTCAAGGACGGCATGAAGGACGGCAACGCCGAGGGCGCTGATGCTGCCCCGGGCGCGCCGGCCAAGGAACTGCGCGATACCACCACGATCGACGTCGAAGCCAAGGAAAAGTCGCGCCAGCAGTAATCTGCTGACGATTCTTCCTTGCCAGTCATCCTCCTGGCGGCCGCGCCTGGCGCGGCCTGCCTGTCCCGTGTCCTTGTCCAGATGTCCGCATGATCGATCTCGGCATTTCCAAGCTGGCATTGATCGGCGCCGTTGCGCTGATCGTGATCGGCCCTGAGCGTTTGCCGAAGGTAGCGCGCACGGTTGGCGCACTGGTTGGCCGTGCGCAGCGCTATATCAATGATGTAAAGGCCGAAGTCAGCCGCGAGGTGGAACTCGAGGAACTGCGCAAGATGCGCACGGAATTCGAGAACGCTGCGCGCGACGTCGAGCAGACCATCCACAAGGAAGTCAACGAGCACACCCAGCAGCTGAACGAAGCGCTGGGGGGCACGGAATCTTCCGCGCAGGCGGGCGCTTCCGGTTTCGGCGGCACCGACGTCTCCGGCGGCTATGTGCCGAGCTGGGACAGCGCGCACAAATCCCATAACGGTCGCAAGAGCTGGCGTGTCAAGCAGGGCGCGCGGCCGCTCTGGTTCAAGCGCCAGCAGAATACGCGCGTCTGGGTGCAGTCCGGCGCCGCACGCGTGAAGCGCCATCGCCCGGCCAGCGGCCGTAACCGTTCCTTCTTCGAGTAAGCATGGCGGGCACCCAAGACCCCAACGATCCCAACGACCCGAACGCCGAGTCCCAGCAAGAGACCTTCATTTCCCACCTGATCGAGCTGCGCGAGCGGCTGGTCAAGGCGGTGGCCGGGGTGATCCTCGTCTTCGTCTGCCTGGTCTACTGGGCGGCCGAGATCTTCAATCTGTTTTCCGCGCCGCTGACGCAGTCGCTGCCCAAGAATGGCCGGATGATCGTGACCGACGTCACCGGCTCGTTCTTCGTGCCGATGAAGGTGACGATGCTCGTATCGTTCCTGATCGCGCTGCCGTGGGTGCTGTACCAGATCTGGCGCTTCGTGGCGCCGGGGCTGTACCAGCATGAGAAGAAGCTGATCCTGCCGCTGGTGTCGAGCACCTATGTGCTGTTCCTGTGCGGCGTGGCATTCGCGTACTTCCTAGTGTTTCCGACGGTGTTCCATTTCATGGCGCACTACAACGCGCCGCTCGGTGCCGAGATGTCGACCGACATCGACAAGTACCTGAGCTTCGCCATGACCACGTTCCTGGCATTCGGCATCACGTTCGAAGTGCCGGTGGTGGTGATCGTGCTAGTGAAGTTCGGCGTGGTGGAACTGGAAAAGCTGCGGCAGATCCGTCCGTATGTGATTGTTGGCGCATTCATTATTGCCGCCGTGGTCACCCCGCCTGACGTGATGTCGCAACTGCTGCTGGCCGTACCGCTGATCGCGTTGTACGAACTCGGCCTGCTGATGGCCCGCTTTGTGGCCAAACAGCCACTAGGAACCGCTGCAGAGGGCGAAACCCAGGCTGACTGAGTTCCCCGCCAGATGTTAACGGCCTGTATCCCCCGGCTCTGAATGCTGCGTTTTGCACCAAAATGGTGAAAACTACACGGTTTGCTGTTGCTTCATCACAACAAGAAGCGTCAGTAAACCGTGTTTACGGCGAAAAAGACTTCTGACGGGCAGGGGGGGTGACACATAATACGACGCAGACGTGAAGGTTAATGCGTCGCCCAAGCACTTGGGCAACCAAGATTTCCCAATCAGTTGACAAGGAAAGTGTCGATATGAAGATGAAACTGTTTGCAGCTGCCGTTGCCGCTCTGGCCGCCGGCGGTGCGTATGCCCAGTCGAGCGTGACCCTGTACGGTGTGGTTGACGCTGGCATCGAATACCAGAACCACCAGCCGAACACTGCTGGTCAGACGGGTAGCCACGACGTGGTCCGCCTGAACTCGGGCAACATGTCCGGCAGCCGTTGGGGCCTGCGCGGTGTGGAAGATCTGGGCGGCGGTCTGAAGGGCGTGTTCGTCCTGGAAAGCGGTTTCAGCGTTGACACCGGCGTGTCGGGTCAAGGTGGTCGTCTGTTCGGCCGTCAAGCCTTCGTCGGTGTGCAAAGCCAATTCGGCCAGCTGACCCTGGGTCGTCACCAAACGCCGTTCTATGACTTCGGTCTGGCGTTTGACCCGATGTCGATTTCGAGCAACTACTCGATCACGTCGCAAGGTACCGAGTTCCAGTCGCGTGCTGACAACTCGCTGAAGTACGTTGGCACGTTCGGTGGCCTGACCGCCACGGCCCTGTACAGCACGGGCGCCAACACCGTTGGTACGGTTTCGCAGTACGGCGGCATCTCGGGTGAAGTCCCGGGTTCGTACAAGACTGGCCGTGAATACAGCGCCAGCCTGGTGTACAACGGCGGCCCGTTCTCGGTCGGCGCAGTGTTCGACGAGACCAACCAAGGTCAGAACCCGTACACGACTACCCTGGGTAGCGCCAAGATCCAACGCGCTTCGGTCGCTGGTTCGTACGCCTTCGGCCCGGCCAAGGTGTTCGCTGGCTACCGTTACGCTCACGCCCTGCAAGGCGCAGTGCTGCCGGGTTCGGTTCTGGGCGGCGCAGCAGCTCCCCAAGCTGGCGTGAACGTGTCGAACCTGTACTGGGTCGGCATGGGCTACCAGCTGACGCCGGCTCTGTCGCTGACGGGCGCCGCTTACTACCAAGACTTCCGCAACACCAAGGCTGATCCGTGGTCGTTCGTGGTGTCGACGGACTACGCCTTCTCGAAGCGTACCGACGCGTACTTCAACGTCGCTTACGCAAAGAACAAGGACGGTTCGGCTCTGGGTCTGTCGGGTACCGGCGCTGGTGGTTCGGGCTTCGGCGCGACCAACGGTTCGTCGAACCAACTGGGCGCAGTGGTTGGTGTTCGCCACAAGTTCTAATTTGACGCGGGTGTAAGCCCGCTTCAGATTCGGCTTGATCAAAACGCCGGCATCCGCAAGGATGCCGGCGTTTTGTATTTGGGGTTTTGGAATCGGCTGGTGGGGCTTGATGCGTCGGGCCCTCTCCCCCAGCCCCTCTCCCGCGCGCGGGAGAGGGGAGACCACCACAGGCATATCGACCGCTGTTGGTTTGCTCCCCTCGCCCGCAAAGCGGGAGAGGGGCCGGGGGAGAGGGCAAAGCGCATCCACCCCCAACCACGCCCGCGTTCACCGCCTGCATCCGACGTGCCCACGGTTGTCTCCCCTCGCCCGCAAAGCGGGAGAGGGGCCGGGGGAGAGGGCAAAGCGCATCAACCCCCAACCACGCCGGCGCTCGCCACCAGCAAACCGAAGCCCCCAAAACAAAAAGCCCCCGTCATCTCTGACGGAGGCTTTTTGTTTCTCGCAAAGCAGCAGCACCAGCCGCCACCCAACTACCTCACCGCATCACCAACATCACCACCAACCGCAATCACTCTTCCTCGTCCAACGGCATGGCACGCCGTGGCGGAGGTGGTCGCTTGCCGATTGTCACAGTGACATCTGCTGGCTTGCCGCGGCGAATTACCTTCATCTTGATATCGGCACCAGGCTTCAATTGCGCGATGGCATTGAGCAGCGCCGTGGTATCCGAGATCACCTGATTGTCGACCGATACCAACACATCGCCAGGCTTCACGCCGGCCTTGTCTGCCGGTCCGCCCTGAACCACAGCTGCGATCAGTGCGCCTTCCTTGGCATCGAGACCAAACGATTCAGCAATTTCCGGCGTCAGGTCCTGCGGTTCCACACCAATCCAGCCGCGCGTCACACTGCCGGTGGAGATGATCGACTCCATCACCTGCTTGGCCGTGGACACCGGAATGGCAAAGCCAATACCCAGCGAGCCGCCCGAGCGCGAATAGATGGCGGTGTTGATGCCGAGCAGGTTGCCCTGCGCATCCACCAGTGCACCGCCCGAGTTGCCCGGGTTGATCGCCGCATCGGTCTGGATGAAGTTTTCAAACGTGTTGATACCCAGATGGCTGCGGCCCAGTGCCGACACAATGCCCATCGTCACCGTCTGACCCACGCCGAACGGATTGCCGATAGCCAGCACCACATCGCCGACCTTCACATTCTCGATCCGGCCCAGCGTAATCGCAGGCAGATCCTTGAGCGTAATCTTCAGTACGGCCAGATCGGTCTCGGGATCGGAGCCCACCACCTTGGCGTTGGCCTTGCGGCCATCGGTCAGTGCGACCTCGATTTCATCGGCGCCATCCACCACATGGTGGTTGGTTAGAATGTAACCCTCGGCGCTGACGATCACGCCCGAGCCCAGGCTGGACACCGGCTCCTGGCGCTCCGGCAGCCGATCGCCAAAGAAGAACCGGAACCACGGATCCTCCGCCTGCGGATTGGGCGACCGCTTCGTGCCGTTCTTGCTGGTGAAAATGTTGACCACCGCGGGCATGGCTTCTTTTGCGGCGTCGCTATATGACCCTTGTGCCGCGGACCCGGCCACACTCGGCACGACTTCCTTCAGTGCCACGATGGGCGACCCCGATTGCACGGCCACCCGCCCGCGCTGTAGCCAATCGGGCTTGAGCGTGGCTACCACGAACCACACGGCCAGCACGACCGTGACAGCCTGAGCGAAAAACAGCCAGAAGCGGCGCAACATATTGGAGTTTTGACCCGAAAATGAAAACAAAAGAGCTTGAATTGTACTTGAACGACCTGTTGGAAGTGCCGCGTTTCAAGGACTATTGCCCCAACGGACTTCAAGTACAAGGTTGCCTTGACGTCACGCATATCGTCACTGGCGTTACGGCCAGCCTGGCCCTGATCGAAGCCGCAATCGAAGCCGGCGCCGATGCCATCCTGGTTCACCATGGCTACTTCTGGAAGAACGAGGATGCACGCGTCATCGGCCAGAAGCACGCACGCTTGAAGAAGCTGCTTGGTGCCGATATCAACCTGCTGGCCTATCACCTGCCGCTCGACAATCACGCCGAGCTCGGCAATAACGCACAACTGGGGCTGCAGCTTGGCCTGACGCCGAACGGCCGTTTCAGCGACGACCAACTCGGCTGGACCGGCACGCTACCGCACCCAATGCCGCTGCACGCATTTGCCGCGCATGTGGGTGGCGTGCTGGAGCGCGAGCCGCTGACGATTGGCGATCCGGAACAGACGATTCGCACCGTGGGCTGGTGCACCGGTGGCGCGCAGGGCTACTTTGGCGCTGCAATTGCCGCAGGCGTGGATGTCTATATCAGTGGCGAAGTGTCGGAGCCGACCACGCATATGGCGCGCGAAAGCGGCGTGGCCTATATCGCGGCAGGCCATCACGCCACGGAGCGCTATGGCATCCGGGCCGTGGGTGAACATCTGGCGCAACGCTTTGAACTGCGCCACACCTTTATCGATATCCCGAACCCGGTCTGAGCCGGGTCCGGTAGCGGAAGACTCCGCAAAAAAGCCTTAAGAATCAGACGCGCGGGGACCTCAGGCTGTCGCGAATTTCACGCAGCAGAACGATGTCCTCGGGCGGGGCAGCCGGCGCGGCCGGCTCGGCTTCCTTCGCGCGCATCTTGTTGAACGCGCGAACCATCATGAAAATGATGAACGCCAGAATCACGAAATTGACCACGATGGTCAGGAAATTCCCATAGGCAAACACCGGTACGCCGGCCTTCTTCAAGGCATCGAGCGTATTCGGCGTGCCTGGCGGCGGATCCGCCAGTACCACGAACATGTTGGAGAAATCCAGCTTGCCAATCACGCGCCCCACCAGCGGCATGATCAGGTCATTGACGATCGAATCGACGATCTTGCCGAATGCCGCGCCAATGATGACACCCACAGCCAGATCCACCACATTGCCGCGCATGGCGAAAGTTCTGAACTCGCTCATCATTCCCATAGGCTTTTCTCCAAGTTTGTTGTTTCAGATTAACGTTTGTATTTGACTAAGACTGCATCATCGCAACCTCGAGTGCAAGTCTGGATGCCGCGTTCGAACGCCCCCATGACCGTTCCCCATGACCGATTATCGGCGTCACGGCTATCAGTAGTTCGCCTATCGTCGCCAGATGTGCCTCAGGTATAATTTTTTGTTGACGCAGGATTCAATTGATGACATCCCCTGGGGTTTGGAATGAGTGACCAGCAAGACGTGAAGAACGTGGACAAAGGTCGCCGCAATTGGTTGATCGCGACTTCGGTCGCGGGCGGCGTAGGAGGCGTAGCAGTAGCAGTACCGTTCGTCAGCACCTTTGCACCGTCGGAGAAGGCCAAGGCCGCCGGGGCGCCCGTCGAGGCAGACGTAGGCGCTTTGAAGCCCGGTGAAATGATGACGGTGGAATGGCGTGGCAAACCGGTCTGGATTCTGCGCCGTACCCCGGAGATGCTGGCATCTCTGAAGAAGACCGACGCTGAGGTAGCGGATCCCAATTCCGACGTTCCCTTCACCATGAAGACGCCGGAGTATTGCAAGAACGAGACCCGCTCGCGCGCTGACCACAAGGACCTGCTGGTCGTGGTTGGCATTTGCTCCCATCTTGGCTGCTCGCCATCCGGCCCATTTGCTTCGGGCGCCAATCCACAGCTCGGCGCCGATCCCGGTTTCCTGTGCCCATGCCACGGCTCCACCTTCGACCTGGCAGGCCGCGTGTTCAAGAACAAGCCGGCACCGCAGAATCTTGACGTACCCCCGTACCAGTTCCTGACCGACACCAAGATCGTGATCGGCAAGGACGAGAAAGGAGAAGCGTGATCATGGCGGCCGAAAAAGAAGTCAAGACTACCGGGCTGCTGGGCTGGATCGATGCCCGTTTCCCCGCTACCCAACTCTGGGAAGATCATCTCTCGAAGTACTACGCGCCGAAGAATTTCAACTTCTGGTATTTCTTCGGTTCGCTCGCGCTGCTGGTGCTGGTGATCCAGATCGTCACCGGCATCTTCCTGGTGATGAACTACAAGCCGGACGCCACGCTCAACTCCGCCGGCATTCCCGTGGCGTTCGCCAGCGTGGAATACATCATGCGCGAAGTGCCATGGGGCTGGCTGATCCGCTACATGCACTCGACCGGCGCCTCGGCGTTCTTCGTCGTGGTGTACCTGCACATGTTCCGTGGCCTGCTGTACGGCTCGTACCGCAAGCCGCGCGAACTGGTCTGGATCTTCGGCTGCCTGATCTTCCTGTGCCTGATGGCAGAGGCGTTCATGGGCTACCTGTTGCCATGGGGCCAGATGTCGTACTGGGGCGCGCAGGTGATCGTGAACCTGTTCTCGGCCATCCCGGTGATCGGCCAGGACCTGTCGCTGTTCATCCGCGGTGACTACGTGGTAAGCGATGCCACGCTGAACCGCTTCTTCTCGTTCCACGTGATTGCGGTACCGCTGGTGCTGCTGGGCCTGGTGGTGGCGCACATCATCGCGCTGCACGAAGTGGGCTCGAACAACCCGGACGGCGTGGAGATCAAGGCGAAGAAGGATGAAAACGGCATTCCGCTCGACGGCATTCCGTTCCACCCGTACTACTCCGTGCACGACCTGCTGGGCGTGGCCGGCTTCCTGATCCTGTTCTCGGCCGTGATCTTCTTCTTCCCGGACGTGGGCGGCTATTTCCTGGAAGCCAACAACTTCTTCCCGGCTGATCCGCTCAAGACGCCGCCGCACATTGCACCGGTGTGGTACTTCACGCCGTTCTACTCGATGCTGCGCGCCACGACGTCGAACTTCCTGCCGATCCTGTGGCTGTTCTTCGCGGTCGTGCTGGGCATGGTGTTCCTGCGCACGAAGGATGCACGCATCAGGATTGGCTCGGTGGCCATCATGGTGATCCTGGCCGTGGGCTTCTACTTCATCGACGCCAAGTTCTGGGGCGTGCTGGTGATGGGCGGCTCGGTGATCGTGCTGTTCTTCATGCCGTGGCTCGACTGCTCGCCGGTCAAGTCCATCCGCTATCGTCCCGCTTTCCACAAGACGATCCTGATCGTTTTCGTGGTGGTGTTCCTGGTCCTGGGCTACCTGGGTGTGCAACCGCCGTCGCCGGTGGGTGAGAAGGTGTCGCAGCTTGGTACGCTGCTGTACTTCGCCTTCTTCCTGATCATGCCGCTGTGGAGCCGTGCCGGCACGTTCAAGCCGGTGCCGGAGCGCGTCACGTTCCATCCGCACTAAGACGCTGCGCGACCCTACAAGAGGACAAGGACACAAGATGAAAAAGTTGCTTTCGATCTTCGCACTGGTCGGCGCATGCCTTGCCGCGCTGCCCGCGACGGCTTCAGAGGGAGGCTACCCGCTGGAGCCGGCACCGCTGGACACGAGCGACGTATCGTCGCTGCAGCGTGGCGCCAAGCTGTTCGTCAACTACTGCCTGAACTGCCACGGCGCGTCGATGATGCGCTACAACCGGCTCAAGGACCTGGACCTCACGGACGACCAGATCCGCCAGAACCTGTTGTTCTCGGCCGACAAGGTAGGCGAGACGATGACCATCGCCATGCCGCCGAAGGACGCCAAGGCCTTCTTCGGCGCGATGCCACCGGACCTGTCGGTCATCGCCCGCGCCCGCGGCAACGACTGGCTCTACACCTACCTGCGCACGTTCTACCGCGACGACAGCCGCGCCACGGGCTGGAACAACATGGTCTTCCCGAGCGTGGGCATGCCGCACGTGCTGTGGGAACTGCAGGGCCAGCGCGCGCCGAAGTTCGCCGAAGTGGAAGAGCATGGCGAGAAGGTGCACAAGCTGGCCGGCTGGCAACAGCTGACCCCGGGCAAGCTGAGCACGCAGGAATATGACCAGGCCGTGGCCGACCTGGTGAACTACCTGAACTGGATGGCCGAGCCGGCGCAAAGCCATCGCAAGCGCCTGGGGGTTTGGGTGCTGATGTTCCTGGGCGTGCTGATGGTGTTCGTGTGGCGCCTGAACGCCGCTTTCTGGAAGGACGTGAAGTAATTCCAGGTCCCGCCGGCGCCATCGCGCGCCGGAAGTTGTAACAGAAAATGTAACAGCGCAGTAACGCCATCCGAAGGGCCGGCGCGGAAGTTGCAGCAGTGCAGCACCGCGCCGGCCCTTTTATCTTGCGGCTTTCCGTCCGAAAGTAGCACCGGCGTCACCATGCGTCGTACCCGGCTATTTGTAACTAATTTGCTTTTCGATAGGGCGATCCGGCAAAATCGTTGCCCTGTCTGATCTAGCTCTGCCGAGTTCGTCAAGTTTTCTTGAATTTGGCGCACTTCACACCCAAGGAATTCAACCATGATGGTGTTGTATTCGGGTACCACCTGCCCGTTTTCCCAGCGTTGCCGCCTCGTCCTGTTCGAAAAGGGCATGGACTTCGAGATCCGCGACGTTGACCTGTTCAACAAGCCGGAAGACATTTCGGTGATGAACCCGTACGGCCAGGTGCCGATCCTGGTCGAACGCGACCTGATCCTGTACGAGTCGAACATCATCAACGAGTACATCGACGAGCGCTTCCCGCATCCGCAACTGATGCCGGCCGACCCGGTGCAACGCGCCCGCGCCCGCCTGTTCCTGTTCAACTTCGAAAAGGAACTGTTCACCCACGTGTACACGCTGGAGAACGAAAAGGGCAAGGCCGCCGAAAAGAACCACGAGCGCGCCCGCGCCGCGATTCGCGACCGCCTGACCCAGCTGGCACCGATCTTCGTCAAGAACAAGTACATGCTGGGCGAAGAGTTCTCGATGCTGGACGTGGCCATCGCCCCGCTGCTGTGGCGCCTGGACCATTACGGCATTGAACTGTCGAAGAACGCCGCTCCGCTGCTGAAGTACGCCGAACGCATTTTCAGCCGCCCGGCCTACATCGAAGCACTGACCCCGTCTGAAAAGGTAATGCGTCGTTAAGACGGATTAGACGCCACCGCAAAGCGTAATGTCTGAAACTTCCACCAAGCCCTACCTGATCCGCGCCATCTACGAATGGTGCACGGACAACGGCTTCACGCCGTACGTCGCGGTCTTTGTCGACGCCAACACCAACGTGCCGCGCGAGTTCGTTAAGAACAACGAGATCGTGCTGAACGTGAGCTTCGACGCGACCAGCGGCCTGGACATGGGCAACGAGTGGATTGCATTCAGCGCCCGCTTCGGTGGCGTGTCGCGCAAAATCGACGTGCCCGTGGAAAACGTGCTGGCAATCTATGCACGCGAGAACGGGCAGGGCATGGCATTCCCGGTGGAGCGCAGCATCCCCGAAACTCAGGCCGCCACGGAACGGGAAAACAACCCGCCACCGAAACTGGCCTCGGTAGACGCGGACACCCCCGCTCCGGTAACCGCGGAAGAGGGCGCCCCGGGCTCGTCCGACGACGACCCCACGCCTCCGCCGGTGCCCCGCATCGGCGGCAAGAAGCCGTCGCTCAAGGTGGTGAAATAGCCATCGTCAAAGTGCACCGCATGCAGTAGAATCTCGGTCTGCACCAAATATGCCGGCTTAGCTCATCAGGTAGAGCAGTTGATTTGTAATCATCAGGTGGCGGGTTCGAGTCCTGCAGCCGGCACCAGTTTCAAGTGAAAAGGCCACGCGAGAGCGTGGCCTTTTTGTTTTTGGGGAGGGCGGAACGTACAGTTTCGGTACAGTGTTGATGTTCCTAACGCTGTTTGACGACTGCGGCGCGTGCGCCGTTGGCAGTCCGAGGCCGATCACTTCCGTGACCACAACTCCCGCACCCATAACTACATCATCCGAAGCTTCCGCCGCTCAGGGGATTGCTTCTTACATTGGCGACCATCTCATAGAGGCGGTGGCCCTGTTTGCCACGTTGGCAGCGGCGCTCAGCTACGCGGTGGGCCGATCATTTTTGGATGGTTGGGCCCAGGCAGCAGGAATCCCGCCTTCTCTCTTTCAGTCCGATGTTCACGACGCCATCCTCACCGGCGTAAAGCTCCCTAGAGTCTGGCTATCTGCGTGCATTGGAATGGGGATCGGGATCATTGTGTGCGTGGTGACGCCCAAGTGGTGGGAGAGTCAGCGTCGCGACTGGACTTTGCGCGACAAAGCTGTCCGGATGGGGCAAGCCAACGGCTGGGGGCAAAGTGGCCTACGCTTACGTCTTGCTGGGCAAGCGTTTCTGGTTCGAAATCATTCGGATGAAGCGACGAACATCGAATATCGCCGGTGGCAAACACTTGGGCCACGCCGTGTACGCACGACTGTCACGTGCTCCGTCTGAGAAGCTAACCTTATCCGCTGCGCTGAGGCGCCACATGGAGGAGGTCTCGGTCACTAAGAAGCCGACTGCGCAGCCTAGCGAGCGTTTTACCTCCGAGCACCTGGATGCGTCCTTCGGCAAATATTCAATGGCAGCCGTTAGCGCAGACTTAGAGGCCAAGCTCCGTGACGAACGATTAACGGCCGGAAAGTCGAACAATACTGTCCGCATCGAACTGCCAATGCTCGGCCACCTCTTCCGTACTGCTATTCAAGAGTGGGGGATCGGGTTGACCTTCAATCCTGTCGCAAACGTGCGTAAGCCAAATCCCGGGCCCGGATGCAATCGACGCCTGAGCAAAGAGGAGCAGATATCTCTGTTTGCGGCAGTGGATGCCCATAGCAATCCGACGCTCCGATGGATCGTGCGCCTTGCCGTCGAAACAGGCATGCGTTCGTCGGAAATAGCCGGGCTGCGACGTTCCCAAATCGACCAGCAACGGCGCTCGGTTACGCTTGTGTTCACAAAGAACGGGACGGCTCGAATCGTGCCGCTGACCCGCGTGAGCGCCGACATTCTGAAGCTAGCGACCGACAATCCCGCTCGCCCCATTTACACAGATCTGGTGTTCTTCGGTGAGCCTGGCAAAGATAGCCGGCGTAGTTCGTACGTCTTTCACAAATTGTGGGTGTGGGCTCGCAGATCTACATTTCAATGATCTGCGGCATGAGGCTGTCAGCAGGCTCGTAGAGGCTGGCCTGAGTGATCAGGAGGAAGGGTAATAAATTATGAAAGTACTCGATATCGTCCATAGTTTTCACGATGGGAAAACCCGCGTTAGCCGCGGATTATGCAGAGTACGCTCCTTTGTGAGCCAATCTGGCACTGCAGTCCTGCTAACCGATCTTGGTAATAAGAATAACGGTCAGTCAGTGACCAATGCGGTTGAAATGGTCATTGGTTCATTGCTCAGCCAGGGGCTTGTTCTTGAGCCTGCAACTTTCATAGAACATTACGAGCGTAGCGATCCTCAGTCGGACACCTTCGATAGGGTCCTTCTACATCCTAGAACTGAGTGGCTGAGCTTATCGCGTGATCAAGCGCGTGCGATATTGGGATGCAATAGAACTGAGCTGGATGACCGAAGTGTCTTGAATCAAAGGATATTGGAGCGGGCGGATAGTCTAAGATTTCAGAAGAATCCATTCGTTGATTCAAGATTCTCAGACAGCAATGAGGTAATTTTGCGTAAGCTAGAAATTAGCACGGGAATGATCTCGAAAGTCAGTGTTGATACTCTGATTCAATCGGGCGCAGGTGAGCAGGAAATTCAAAGACTCCTGAAAACGGATCTTTCGATTTTCGGTGAGGCATATGCAATGCCTGACGATGAATATATCTGTTTTTCAGAATATCCTGTTGCTGATGGCTCGGTTGACTTTGTTGTGTTAACCGGGCGATCAAGAATGGATGTCATTCTTATCGAGGTGAAGGGGCGGATTTCAATCTTCTTAACTCGAATCACTACAAAGAGTTTAATCATAAAATTCTTGAGGCGGCGGGCCAAATAAGAACGCGCCTTGGATTTATCTATCGATCCCTTGATGCCTTTCGAGAAAGTACGCATAAAATTCGCGCTCGGGCAGAGAGTGGGGAAAAAATCCACAACGCGTTCCTTGGGCCATATTTCAATCTTCAGGTTGATAAAAATAAGGATGTAAATATTAGAACTGTGGTGATAGGTGGGCGTACACAGAATGATCTCGATGAAAGCGCAAAGCGACAGGACTACGAGAGTAGATTTACTCCGCCTATAAGAGTTGAGTCTTGGGATACTTGGTTAAGGCGATTGCAGCGCGCATGATGCATAACCTGGCAATCAACTGGACATGCGTGCTGCGGAACCATGAACGGCTCCGCCCATCACTGACCTCTAGATCGTCGACAATCAACGGCGGATGCTAGCCGTCATGGTGGCCTCCTTGGCGCCTTGCGGGCAACACTGGGGTCACACAACAGAGCGAACGCCGAGATTTTGTCGGTTTCTGGAGAACGACAATCGGGACGCCTGACGACGGTCCGAAAGGCTGCGCAGCGGTACCCTCGATCGATAGTCGAGGGACCGCGTGCCGACACCCGGCACGAATACGTCCTTGCGTAGTTATCGGGACGGGGCGCTTCATTTGGGGGGGGCGTGGGTTGCAGCGTGAAGGTGCACGGCCTCGTAGAGCTCAATGGGCGCGGCAACTTCAAGGTTCGCCATCAGTGGTGCCCCGAGCCGGAGCCGCGCCGAGCAGGCGCGCCACTAACGGCGGCCAACACGCTATACGAAGCCGCAGTTCGATGGAATGCTGGACGCAGCGCTGTGACAGATCGCCCCCGATCAGTCATACGTTCGTCCCGCCTTCGCTACCCTACGCTAAGTTACTGACTTTAACTTGGATTATATGATCGTGCTTATGCCTATTTTCCCTGAATATCAATAGCTTACTGATTAAACTCAAAATTTGAAATCATCAGGTTACGATTTCGAGTCCTGCAGCCAGCACCAGGTTTTAAGTGAAAAGGCCACGCGAGAACGTGGCCTTTTTGCGCTTACGGGCGCTGACGAGCAAGGTGGACATGCTCAGTTCTTGCTGCGGTGGTGCGACGCGTCATCAAGATGCCTATAACACTGGGAGCAACGCAGATGGAATTGCCCCCGCTAGTTCTTCGCGAGCAACCCATCATAGCCTTTGCCAGATTCTGGTCTACCGAAATCAATTCTGCTCACCAACCAATCACTACCCATAAGCAAGGAACTGAAGCTCACGCCATAGAACGGCGACGGGTTCGCCAGTCGCCAGTCCCAGTGCTTGCACATAAGCATCAGTGGCTTGAGACGAAATTCCCTGTCGCCACTGAGCCTGCTCTATCCACTGTAGCTGTACACACCAGTAACTCCCTTGCGGCATTGGATACCCCGCCGCAGCCATCCCGGCAGCCGATATCTCTTCCGCATCAGAAACAATGCGAGCAAGCGCGATGCGGTCCACGGCCGGGCAGTAGAGGAGCAGCAATTGGCTCTGTAGGAGTGCCGCACCAGCATGAACTCCTCCACGTCTCTCTCCGGCACGCACGTTGTAGGCCTTACGCTTCTGAATCCATTCCCAGTGCTCGCCGCTCTTCACATATCCCAAAAGCACCGTTGTATCTGGGGGTGGTGGCGCAAGCAAGCGACTCAATCCGCCTGGTTGGAACTGACCATACACATTCTCCAGCCAATATCGACCGCGCTCATGCATAGTTAGGCGGGTCGCGACGTGATCCAGCACGTCGCTGATGAATCGGCTAAGCGCCGGTGCACCGCTCGCACTACCAGTTTCCGTTGGTCGCAATACGAAAGCTCCTAGCCCTGGAAGAAGCTCATGGTATTCAGGGTATTGGAGTCCACTTCCTTCGCTGTCGCCACCGGGGTACAGTACATACGCACCTGCCGTTCTATGGATAGCATCACGGTATGCATGCATCTTCAGCAAATCTGCTCGTAGGGCTCCCCCGCGCTCTAGGCTCGATTGGGACTGCGAACGGTCGACATTTTCTTCGTCAGAACCGAAGATCTCTTTTACAAAATCGACCCGATACTTTGCATCAAAATGAAGAGCAATCGGTTCGAAGGTTGAGGGCTCCTCGTCGGCGGGGCTGATCAGCAAAGAGTAGTCCGGGCGCATTGGTCGGGTCCATGATGCAATGCGCGCAGCGCTGCGGCGGTATGTTCGATTAAAACAGAGCTCTACTTTCATGCGGCGATCGAAACGATCGACCACCCCCGTTAGGACGGTTTCAACGCCGGTACGAAGTCCAACCGTTAGGCCATCCGGCCTAGACTGGACGAGCGGACCAATATCAAACGTCTGTCCAACCAAGTTGGCCACCACCTGCGACAGCTGAATGAATGCCCAGTACTCGTAAAGAGTTGCGACATCGCGCTGGCCAGCGCCGTAGTCGTCGGGCGAAGATTGCCAGGAAAGACGAGCTGCAAATTCAGTTTCTACATAGGCCTTGAAGATGTCTCGGTAGCCCTCTCGCTTCTGAAGCACCTGGTCATCCGCAGGAAATCTTGCAAGTACGCCCACCTCCGCAAAGATATCGTCGTGAAGCACCTCTTCTAGCTGTAGCATCACTACTGCGATTTCCCGGCGCCCTCGGTTGCTGGTGGGCGTTGACTGGCTTCTCGCAAGCCCGCGCTCGATATCACCCAGCATCTGGCGCCAGTGCTCTAGGGCAAATTTAACAAAGCGATTGGGGGTGGTATCGTGTGTCGCCACCGTTTGCGTATGCTCCAGACGCGAAGGGACCGATGCTATCGGTCCTCCCGGCCATGCCGAGCGAGGACCGGCCTTTGTGAACTGCCTTAGTACGTGAGAGTTCGCCCGCATGCCAGCGCCCGGCCGAACTATCTCGCTGGCAACCTCCCACGCGGTGTGAGGACGGCGGACGATCTCGCCGAGAGCGCCTCGAAAATGCTCACTCTCAAACAAGGCGCGCAGAAAGGTAAAGCGCTGATAAAGGGTGACCGAGTCGCGCGTGTTGTCGAGCTCAAAACGCGCGTCGCTAGCCGCGAAACGGTCCATCACTAGCTCAGTCATCCGCTGCGCGATATCACGGAGCATCCAGCGATACTCGGACTGATAGGAGAGCTTGCGAGACCGGACTTCGAGCTCGAGTTGGCCCAGGATACTAGTATCGGAGCGTAGCACGACGCGTACTGTGCCTGTCGCCAGTCCTGGGCGTAGGCGCCCAGATCTTCCCTCCAGCGTATCTGGTTGAAAGATCTCCTCTGGATCAGCAATCAGAATGCGAACGTCTGGTCCAACATCTTCCCAGACGTATCGATACTCCATGCCCTCCAACAACTCGACGGCGCGCGCAGCGCCTGCCGAGGCCGCTGTATT
Organism: Cupriavidus sp.; assembly: GCF_057315035.1. Classification (NCBI taxonomy): domain Bacteria; kingdom Pseudomonadati; phylum Pseudomonadota; class Betaproteobacteria; order Burkholderiales; family Burkholderiaceae; genus Cupriavidus; species Cupriavidus sp. Next base: position 55,954 of record NZ_DBHKYV010000042.1, read on the forward strand.
GTCTGACGACCAAAGGGTGGCGCTGAGAGATGCTCCTTTGCGTGGTAGCACCGCAATGTGCAACGTCGCAATGCTCTTCCCATTTGGGCCGTGGAGAGGAGTAGATGCCTCCAGAACAGCGCGCACGACTACTCCGTAAAGCTAGCGAATTGATTGGCGCGTAGGCTACGAAGCATACGAGTGGTCTTGGCGTAGGCAATAGGTAGCGCTGCCCCTTGCACGGGCACTTCCTCCGCCGTTGCCGATGGCAGTTTGTCATCGCTCGCAACTTCATCGGGTAGATCTCGGCAGAACTGCGTCAGCGCTAGCAAGGGCAATTCCAAACGTCTGCGCGATCCGTGCAACCTCGGTAGTACTTTCTGCATGACTATCCGGTCCAAGATCGTTCTCAAGTCTTCCATTCCGGATTCGTTTGCGAGGGCCGCGAATCGCATTGCCTCGTAGAACACGCGATGACCGAACTCAAGGTTGTATCGGCTCAGTAGCTCATGCAGTTGCCGGAGGCGATGGGTGAACTCGCCAGCCACCTCGCCTAAACGTTCAAGGTGCCAGCTGTCATCCTGTGCAATGCTTAAAAGCCCTCTCACCAGTTCCTGGTTGCCGGGTTCGCATGGCTGAGGCTTAGCCGCTTTGACCGAGAAGTCACGCGAATGCACGCGAAACTCGAAGGTGTTGGCGCGATCAAGTACCTTTGGCGAGAACATGTAGGTGGTCTCGTCGATGTTGACAGTGCCGACAATCCACAGATTCCTCGGGAATACAACTCGCGGGTCAGCGCCGCTACGTAGCCGCCAGCAGCCGTCTGCGCCTTTGTGCAAGTTTGGGATACAAGGTTGACCTGACTCCATACCTGAAAGCACATCGGCGAAGTAACGCTCGACGTGTGCCAAGTTCATTTCATCGAGCAGCAGCACATAGGGATGCTGCGGGTCTGCCAATGCCTTCAAGATGAACTCAAGCGGACCAGGAACTGCCCACGCAGGACGCCCATCGACCTCCCGCTTGAGCGCATCTTCATACCCGAACAAGGCCTCCGCACCCGTCCAGTCTGGGCGCACTGCAGAGACAAACAGGCGGTCCTTTCCGAGCCATTCGCCAAAGCGGATGGCTATCTGAGTTTTGCCAGATCCCGACAGGCCGGTAAGGATGACTAGTGGCTTGGTGACCAGGCTGGCGATGAAAGATGCGACAAGTCCGTTGTGCTGCGCGCCAAAATGCACACCACTGGCGCTTAATGCGTTGCCGAATGCTTCGACCCCCTCGCGAAGATTGGCCCTGATCGGGAGAGGGGCATCGGATTGCTCCGCCACAGCTTCTGGCAACACATCCTCACTGATGGCGGCAAGCACTCGGTTATAGATGTCGATGACATCGTCCAAATCTTGCTTCAGTTCCGCCATTGGCAATGGCTGTGAGAGGTCATATGCTGCGCGGACAAAAGATGTGCCATAGCGGCCAGGAATTTGACCATATTGCCCTTTGAACCAATCTTTTACCGTTTGCGCACCATCGAGCTCGCCCCAGCCCAGTTGCGCCGCTCCCTCCTCACTCACCCCATAGCACAACAGCAGCTGCTGTTGCTCTTGGTAGAGCAGCAGCACGGGGTAGATCCCCTCGGAAACTGACTGTCCGTCGCTAAGAAACGCAATCCACGGGATTCGGGCAAAGTTTCCCTTGCCAAAGCTCACACGTACTTTGAGGCCACGATAATCATTCAGGTAACCCTGAGTACCAAGCTCTTTCCCTTCCTTCGCCTGATTGAGAAAGCGGCTCAACAACTCAGGAATACTTCCTGCCAACTCGTCTTTCGCCCCGATCTCAAAACCTAAACGTCGGAGCAAGCGGAAGGCTGATGAGGCCTCGCCCCCCGAAAAAGCGGCGCGATCGAGAGGCTCCCCAGTGGCATATTTGACTGCCAGAGATAGAACCAACTTTGGTGGATAGCGTTTGCCCTCGTAGAACAGATCGTAGCCGGTAGATTCGGCATCGTCAGGCACGCCTTCGCGATCAATCTGATTCAATGCCTGTCGGACGTGCTCCTTTGAAACGCCCTCAGTTGCGGCTGCAAATGTCTCGCTTCGCCACTCACCTTTTAATGGCGGCACATAGTAGTCGAGTTGCGTCGTGCCTCGTTCTACTTCAAGGCGCCTGCGGATAGCGAGCAGTTCCCGATCAAGTTGGAACGCATCCATCCTATTGACCTCGCGCCGCTCGCGCTTCGAAAAATGCCGAACGATAGTCTTGCGGTCGTTTTGTCCAAAGATGCGTTCAAAGTCATCCGGGAACAGCAGAAAGAGAAGCATGTGACGAAACTGTCTGGCTTCCCAATCGGGGACTTGCCGCAGCCACTCATCAAACTTCCAACCGTCTTCCATCAGCGCACTTCGATCATCAGCGCTCAGCTCGTAGAATCGGCGTAGAAAGTTGATGAGAAAGACGAGCTCACGCCACTGATTCTGATTGAAGCCCGGTCCGGCGCTACCAACGCCGGCAAGAATATCGTCGTCCAGCCAACGCGATCCAGTAGGTGAGGGCTCTCCCGACCAGCTCCAAATGGCTTGGACTGTTTTCCGTTTATGGGCTGCGGTCAGGCTGCTCGGGCAAAGGTATAGCAGCCACATCATCTCTGCTACCAATTGCTTCACCGAGCCTTCAACGGGCGCGAGCTGTTGCTCCAGCTTTTCCAGGAACTTACTGTCGCTGAGGTCGGGCTTCTGTACGAAATGCTCGTCGAGTAGTTCCAGTGCCGACGAAGTCCAGAGTTGCTCGCTCGTAAGTACGGAGCCCCTGCCAAGTAGCGCTGTATCTCGCCAATGTGCAGCAGCCTCTAGTATAGGTTTTGAATCATCGTCGCCGCAGTACCTACTCATACCTTATTCCTTGTTACCGTTAAGTACGCCGCCCAAAACGTGGTGCACTCCAAATGCGCAGCGACGAATAGGAGGGTACTTCAAAATCTGATTGTGGTGATATCGTGCCGGAATTTCGGTGCAGCGGATCGGTTAGAGAAGGTTCGCTGTCCTCAAACCGGCAAGGGGGGCATACAGGCTAGATGTCCAGGTGCTGACGGAAGTAATTTGCAGTATCCGGATCAGCAAAATATACGTAGCATCCTTTCATCCCGCGCGACAGTAGAACGCGGTAGGTATTTTTCACAAGACGAGTGAAATCATCTTTTGACCGTTTGACGGTGGTATCAAAGGACTTCGTTTTGTCGCCAATCCAGGTGCCTTTGGACGGATCGTACCTAAGGTCCTCACCGAAGATGACGCCGACATAGTCGAACTCGAAGCCCTGCGCCGTATAGACACAGCCCACTTGGTTTATGCCAGTCTCGTGATACGCCCAGAGGGATGACTTGGGAATCCCCACTGCAAGCCTCCCCGCGTCGGGCTTGGCGTTCCATGGCCGCTCGAAGGGGCCAAGCGTAACGTCATTGACGAGCGATCCGTCTTTGTTTGGTGAGGACCACGGCCAACAGAAGCCAGCCACAAGTCGTCCGGTATGTCCTACTTCGACCTTGGATTTGATCAGTCTGTCGAGCTCGTCTGGAGACGAGACGATTCGAAAGTCGAATCCGTGCGCGTCCGAAAGGGAGAAGGCCTCGCCTTCCTCAATGCCGAGCAGAGTATTGGTCCAACGGACGAATGCGTCAGAGCCGTTGCAACGAAACTGCGCTTCAAGCTCGACCTCATGAATCTTGCATTCGTAGCGTTGTGCGTACTCCCTGATGTATTCGGCTGTACCAATTTCGCCGGGCCGGACTACTTGGTGATCATCAATTAGGAATACAGAAACGCGTGCTGCACGAAGCAGTTCTTCTACTTGTTTCAAGCCCGACTTATTCGCTGCTGGCGTAAAGCGGTTGCTGCTGACATCGCGAATGCGGTGGGCTTCATCAGTAACCAGAATGTCAACCGAGTCCGGCTCCACCGCCACGTACCCATTCGTGTACGTAAATAGTTCCTGACCACGTGGACCAATGACCTTGCGAAGCGTCTCTGTAAAGGCCTTCGAACCGGTAACGTAGTGCGTAGAGTACTCTTTGGAAAGTAGGTATCCGACCAGATTGATGGCGAGCACCGATTTCCCGGTGCCGGGTCCGCCTTTTACAATAACGACTTGTTTGCGGCGATCGTGCACGCCACGCGTTGCTGCCGTAACTACCGTGTCGAACGCAATAAGTTGCTCATCCAAGAGCGTATATTCAGGCTTGTCCTTGATCACAGAAGCCACGTGATCCATAAGTTTCTTGCTGGCGCGGTAACGGTTCTCTTCTAGCCGGCGCAGGACTTCTAGCCCGTCTCCCTGGCCAATCTGTTTTTTGACGAAAGCTACGAAATCATCGACGTCGTCCGCAGTAAAGAGCGGCGCCTCTTTGCGCGCGTCGGCAAACTTTTCCGTCAGCAGTGGGTCTCCTTCGCGAACGAAGTAATTGTGTAGATAGGCGCATGCCGTTACCTTGATAGGGACAGGGTCTGCATGACACGCCTCGTGATTGTCGCGAAGAAACTGCGCGTAACGACCGACTTGCACGGAGGGGTGAAGCACGTCTCGAATTCCACCGCCTACATAAGTCGTGACCTCATGGTCGCCTGCTGACTCTTCACATGTTTCCCATTGCTTGAGCTCGATAGCAATTGCTGCCGGCGCACCATCGATCCCATAGCCGCTCAATAGGCAGTCCACTCGCTTGGATGTCAGCGGTAGCTGGAACTCCAACATGATTCCTTGATCCGTTAGGCCAGCCCTTGAGAAGATCATCGCCAGTGTTCGTAGGGAGTTCTTCCAGGATTGAACTTCACTTGGACCCGGAGATCGACCTAACGCTTGAACAAAACTAAGGCGCAGCTTCTCAGCAATCTGGTTGCGCTCGCAGTCTTCGATGAACGTCTTGCAGTGATTTGCGTAAAGTCGCATTTTATTTTTTGTAGTTTGGGGGGAATTTTTCTGCGGCAACCACTGGTTCTTTATCGGTAACAATCGCACGCAGCTTCATATTCAGCGCATCCCCATCCGCACCAAAGTGAATATGTCGATGGCAAGTCGGGCAAATGGCGCCGACAAACGCTGGGTGATCCAACCCGCCGTCCGATACCCGATTTATGTGGTGTGGTTCGAGGTAGGGGCTTCCATCACTTTCACGCTTGAAAGGTGCAGCCTCTCCACAGAGTTCGCAGTGCCCCGCGGCCCTAGCGAGGACATAGCGCTTAACAAGGGCGCTTCTTTGGTAAACGGTGCGAACTGACTCTTTCGGCGGGACTGCTGCGCCAGGTTTGCAAGCTTCGATAGCTGCCTTCCGGAGCTTGGCAAGGTCGCCGGGCGCTTGTACTTCTACTGGCGGAAGGCCCACCGGTTCGCCGCCGCTGAGCTCTTCGGGGACTGTTTGGTGTACTGGGACCAAACGGAAAACGATCAACTCTCGTTCCGTTTTCTGTTCGTCCAATCCTCTCCTGTTGAAATAGGAGTCGTAGACGAACTCTCCGGCATATTCACACGGCTTTCCTTTGCCTGTGGTCTTGAACACATGCAAGGCGCGTCCGGTGGTGGCATGTTCGGCAATGGCTTTGTTGCCCTTGCTCATTTTCATATCGCCGGTTCGACCTTCGCCAACGTAGAGGAGGGTTCCGGCTTCGTCGAAGTGGTCGTTATAGCCGTAACGCTCTCCCGACTCACCCGAGAACAAGAAGATCGCATCGGATCGTAGCGATGGTGCGATACCTCCTTGTGGCGAACCACCGAACTTTCCTGTGATGTCTTTGTTGCGGATGTATTGCCGGCCAACGACAAACTGCGGCAGTTCTGCGAGTTTAGGTAAGGGGTTTGCGGTTGAGGGCATGCAAGCGAAATCGGAATCTGGCTAGATCCGCAATTTCGCTTCAAATGAGGCACTTACGTCAACCCCACGATGGTTGCACCAAACTATCTCGGCCGTCGTCGGGTGGGGGGCGATGACTCTCTCCAACAACGAGGCATGAAAACAAAAAACGCCACGAGCAACCAACCTCGCGGCGTTCCACCACAACAAACCGACTAAAACCAAACCATCAAGCCCCCACCGGCTTCCCTTCCTTATGTCGCACCACAACGGTTGACGATCGTGAAGGCAACGCCTTATCCGGCCACTGTCCTGTCGCATCTCCCGTCGGGTGCTGGATATTGACAAAGAACGTCGTCAGATCCGGCGTATAGGCAAGCCCGGTAATCTCGCAGCCTGCTGGGCCTACCAGCAGTCGCCGAACTTCCCTTGTTACCTGATCCACGTAGTGCATCGAGTTGGCGCCGAAGATGCTCGTTACTGATGAGCCGGTGCCCGCGTCGGTTTGCACCCAGAGGCGTCCCTTCGGGTCGACGCGGATGCCGTCGGGGCTGCTGAAGGTGGAGCCGACCATATTGCCTTTGAGGTTTGCTGCGGCAATTGATGGGTCGCCGGCCAGTAGCAAGATCTCCCATTTGAATTTGGTGGCCAGTGGGGAGTTGCCGTCTTCGTTCCAACGGATGATATGGCCGTGCGAATTGGTGGTGCGCGGGTTTGCTGCGTCGGTTACCTGGCGGCCGCCGTTATTGGTCAGCGTGCAGTAGATGGTTTTGTCCTGGCCGACGGTGATCCATTCGGGGCGGTCCATCAGTGTTCCGCCGGCCACGCGTGCGGCGGATTTGGTGTTGATCAGTACGTCGGCCTGGGTATTGAAGTTGACCGTTGCCGGTGCTGGCGCCACGGCGCTTTGGGTCCAGTTGCCGGGGTCTGATGCGCCGGCTACGAGGCCGTTCTTGCCTTGGGTGAGTTCGATCCAGTCGCCCGAACCGTCGGCATTGAATTTGGCGACGTATAGGGCGCTGTCGTCGAGCAGGCTTGCGTTGTTGAGGCGGTTGGTTGCGTCGAACGCGTTGCGCGGAATGAATTTGTAGATGCAGCCAGGTGTGCTGTCGTCGCCCATATAGAACGCCACGCGATTATTGGTGTCGGTCATGAAAGCGGTGTTTTCATGGTCGAAGCGGCCCATGGCGGTGCGTTTCGCGGGGGTGCCGGCGATTTGCTGGAGTGGGTCGATTTCCACGACCCAGCCGTAGCCTTCGTCGGCGTTGGTTGGGTCCAGGTAGTTATCGGTAGTTTCTTCGCAGGTCAGGTAGGTGCCCCACGGTGTATGTCCGCTGGCGCAGTTATTGAGTGTGCCGATCACTACCGGGCCGACCACGCCGGCGGCGGGGCCGGAGACGCGGTAGGCGGTATTGCCCGTGTAGCGCTTGTTGTAGAGCGAGTTGCGCTTGACCTGCCATTTATTGGCGACCAGTTCGATTTCGATGACCGATACACCGACGGACGACAGTACGACGCGTTTTTGTTCGGCGGTTGCGGTGGCGGCGTTATAGGCGGTCGGCAGCAGAATGGCGGCGTCCGGTGCCTCGTGGTTGATGGCGAGTAGGCCGCCCTTTTGCGGGTCGGTGCCGGGTATTTCGAAGAAGTGCATGCCGTCGTGGTTTCCGCCGGCCTGTTGTTCGGTTTCGACGGAGGTTTGGAATGCGCCCTTGTAGCCTGCGGCGCCCGGGGCGACGGGGTCGCCGGCGGAGAACAGCACGTACGACTCGTAGGTGTCCGGCAGGGTTACCTGGTTCAGCGTGATCTTGGAATCGAGCGACTTGAAGGTGACGCTGTAATCGAGCGGCTGGGCCGACGGGCCTGGGGTGGGTGCCGGTGCAGGGGTCGGAGCGGGAGTGGCGCTGTTGTTGTCATCGCCCCCGCATGCGGCCAGCAGGGTGCCGCCGCTGAAGGCCGACAGCAGCGATACACCAAGGCTGCCGCGCAGTACGCGGCGGCGTGCCGGGTTGGCGGCGACCAGTTCTTCCAGCGTCTGGCCGGGGACAGTCTTGTTGCCCTCGGCTTCGCGGCGCGGGGCGCGGAGCTTGTCCGTGATGTACGACATGTGTTCCTCCAATATTTGTGGGGGGATGGCCGCCGCAGATACTAGGGAAGCAATGTGTCGTCTTCGTTACTGAATGAATGCTAATGAATGCATTGCTGACGGGCGTTCGAAGAACCCTTCAGTTCACTGCCGCCAAACCGATAACGCTAAAGGAGGCAAGTCCCGAAAGGGTTGCGGTGCTGTTATCAGGGCGTGGTGTGGCTTTTCAGTCAGTTGCCATTCCACGTCATGGTGTCAGCGCTTGTCTCATACATAATCGGTTCGAAGCCACATCGACCCTTCCTGAAAAGGGCATCACCCGCGCCGGTGGCCGGCCACGCGGTGGGATACAAAAAACCGGCCAACTTTGTTCGTTGGGTTTAACAGGAAGGTCAAAACTATGGATAGCAAACTTGCAGGCCGACGCCTTGCGCGTCTGGCTATGGCAATGGTCGTCGGTACTCTGGCGGCATGTGGCGGTGGTGGCGATGACAATGGCGGGTCGGTGGTGCGGGTGTCTGAGGCCACCACGCTGTCACCTACCGCGGTGAGCAGTGCGGTGACCAATCCCACGCGCTGGATGCCGTCGCTGACTGATACGTGGCAGTTGCAGCTACAGGGAACGATCAATACCAGCTACAACGCCGTGGTGTATGACATCGACATGTTCGATACGCCGCAAGCCACCATCAATGCGCTGAAGGCACAGGGCAAGCGTGTGGTGTGTTATTTCTCGGCTGGTAGCAGTGAGAACTGGCGTTCCGACTTCTCGAAGTTCAAGGCTGCCGATATGGGGAATGCGCTCGACGGTTGGGCGGGCGAGCGATGGCTAGATACCCGTTCGGCCAATGTGCGGGCCATTATGCAGGCGCGGATGGATCTGGCGAAGTCGAAGGGTTGTGACGGTATTGATCCTGACAATGTGGATGGTTACACCAACAAGCCGGGCTTTCCTTTGACTGCGGCGACGCAGCTTGACTACAACCGCTTCCTGGCGAACGAAGCGCATGCGCGTGGGTTGGCGGTTGGGTTGAAGAATGCGGTGGCACAGTTGTCGGATCTGGCGTCGTCGTTTGATTTCGCGGTGAACGAGCAATGCTTCCAATACAACGAATGCAGTGGTTACTCGGCCTTCACGGTGCAGGGCAAGCCGGTGTTCAACGTTGAGTATCAGACCAAGTGGAAGGATGCCACCACGCGCCAGACGCTGTGCAATAAGGCGAAGGCGTTGAATCTGCGGACGCTGGTGTTGCCGTTGGCGTTGAACGACAAGTATCGGTATAGCTGTGATTGAGGGCTTTGGTCTTGCTTTGCGGCTTGTCTTGAATTGAGTCGCTGGCCCTCTCCCCCGGCCCCTCTCCCGCAGCGCGGGAGAGGGGAGCAAGACGAGCGGTTATTTTGTCGCTGTCTTTTCTGCTTCGCGCCAGGCCAGGAATACTCGCGTGTCGAATTCCAGTTGGTGGTAGCGCGGTTCCATGTATTCGCAGAGACGGTAGAACGCCTTGTTGTGGTCGCTCTCTTTCAGGTGTGCGAGTTCGTGGACCACGATCATGCGCAGGAATTCCGGGGGCGCTTCCTTGAACAGCGACGCCACGCGAATTTCCTTTTTGGCTTTTAGCTTGCCGCCTTGTACGCGCGAGATTGCGGTGTGCAGGCCTAGTGCATGCTGTGCGGTGTCGAGTCGCGCGTCGTAGCCAACCTTGTGCAGTGGCGGTGCGCTGCGCAGGTATTCCTGTTTGATTTCGGCGGTGAAATCGTAGAGCGCGCGATCGGTCTGGATTGTGTGGCGTTCGGGGTAGCGGCGTGCGATATGGTCGCCCAGGGTGCCGGCGTCCATTGCGGCGCGCACCTGGTCGAGCACGTTGGGCGGATAACCGCCCAGGAAACGCATCGGGTCCTTGATACCCGGACGCCAGCCTTCGGTCACGTTAGTGGTGGTGATGGTGGTGGTGCATCCAGCTGTTATCCATCGAGTTCACAAACGACTCGACGGCATCCTTGTCGCCGGTGGCGTGGCGCATCAGTTCGCCACACTTGCAGAAACCCTGGTACGGCGTGATGTGCGAGCAGGCCGAGGTCTTTTGCAGGTACAGGGTGACGGGTTTCGTGCACTTCTTGCACTTGAACTTGAGGGTGAGGGCGGGTTTGCTCATGGGAATCGGATGAAAACTGCGTCAATGCGAACCCGCCATTGTACTGGCGGCGTCCATTGGCTGCCGATCCGTTTGCTACACTCGCGTGATTCCCAGAAATCCAATCGAGCACGCTCCCATGGCACAGTACGTTTTCACCATGAATCGCGTGGGCAAGATCGTTCCGCCCAAGCGTCACATCCTCAAGGACATTTCGCTGTCCTTCTTCCCTGGTGCCAAGATTGGCGTGCTAGGCCTGAACGGCTCGGGCAAGTCCACGCTGCTGAAGATCATGGCCGGCCTCGACAAGGAAATCGAGGGCGATGCCACGCCGATGCCGAACCTGAATATCGGCTATCTGTCGCAGGAACCGCAACTCGATCCCGAACAGACCGTGCGTGAATCGGTGGAAGCGGCGCTGGGCGGCGTGTTCGAAGCACGCAAGAAGCTCGACGAAATCTATGCTGCATACGCCGAGCCGGATGCCGACTTCGATGCGCTGGCCGCTGAGCAGGCCAAGTACGAAGGCATCCTGGCTGCCAGCGATGGCAACAATGCCGAACTGCAACTCGATATCGCCGCTGACGCGCTGCGTCTGCCGCCGTGGGATGCCAAGGTCGGCAACCTGTCCGGTGGTGAGAAGCGTCGCGTGGCGCTGTGCCGCCTGCTGCTGTCGCGCCCGGACATGCTGCTGCTCGACGAACCGACCAACCACCTTGATGCCGAATCGGTGGAATGGCTCGAGCAGTTCCTGACGCGCTTCCCGGGCACCGTGGTGGCCGTGACCCACGATCGCTACTTCCTCGATAACGCTGCTGAGTGGATCCTGGAACTGGACCGTGGCCATGGCATCCCATGGAAGGGCAACTACAGCTCGTGGCTGGAGCAGAAGGAAGACCGCCTGAAGCAGGAAGAGGCCAGCGAATCGGCCCGCCAGAAGGCGCTGAACAAGGAACTGGAGTGGGTACGCCAGAATCCGAAGGGTCGTCAGGCCAAGTCGAAGGCGCGTCTGGCGCGTTTCGATGAGCTGAACAGCCAGGACTACCAGAAGCGCAACGAAACCCAGGAAATCTTTATCCCGGTGGGTGAGCGCCTGGGTAACGAAGTGATCGAGTTCGAGAACGTCAGCAAGAGTTTTGGCGATCGCCTGCTGATCGACGACCTGAGCTTCAAGGTGCCGCCGGGTGCCATCGTCGGCATTATCGGTCCGAACGGCGCCGGTAAGTCGACCTTCTTCAAGATGCTGACCGGCAAGGAACAACCGGACAGCGGCAATATCAAGGTCGGTCCGACCGTGAAGATGGCATTCGTCGACCAGAGCCGCGATGCGCTGGATGGCACCAAGACCGTGTTCGAGGAAATCTCGGGCGGCTCAGACATCCTGACCGTGGGCCGCTACGAGACGCCGTCGCGTGCGTATATCGGCCGCTTCAACTTCAAGGGTGGCGACCAGCAGAAGCAGGTCGGTACGCTGTCCGGTGGTGAGCGTGGCCGTCTGCATATGGCCAAGACGCTGATCGCCGGTGGCAACGTGTTGCTGCTCGACGAACCGTCGAACGACCTCGACGTGGAAACGCTGCGCGCGCTGGAAGATGCGTTGCTGGAGTTTGCCGGTTGCGTGATGGTGATTTCCCACGATCGCTGGTTCCTGGATCGTATCGCCACGCACATCCTGGCCTTCGAAGGCGATTCGCATGTCGAGTTCTTTCCGGGCAACTACCAGGAATACGAAGCCGACAAGCGCAAGCGTCTGGGCGAAGAAGCTGCCAAGCCGAAGCGGATTCGCTACAAGCCGATTACGCGTTAAGCGTTATCGGTATTTGAGCCGCCGGGCCCTCTCCCCCGGCCCCTCTCCCGCGCGCGGGAGAGGGGAGACCTACTACCCCTTCACCAACCGCACCAACGTAATCTCCGACGGTGCGCCAAACCGCTTCGGCGGTCCCCAGTAGCCCGTTCCGCGGCTCACATATACCCACAGGCTTTCATGCCGGTTCAGTCCATGCACATAGGGCTGCTGCATCGGTACGAACAGGTTCCATGGCCAGAACTGGCCGCCATGCGTATGCCCCGACAATTGCAGGTCGAAGCCCGCCGCTGCCGCAGCGGGCGCGGTGCGTGGCTGGTGTGCGAATAGCACGCGTGCCGCAGCATCGGCTGGCGCGCCATGCAATGCCTTCACCGGATCGCTGCGATGGCTTTCGATAAATGCACCGGCCGTAAAGTCGGTCACACCGCCGAGCACCAGCGAGGCGTCACCGCGCGCCACCACCACATGCTCGTTCAGCAGTACGCGCAGGCCCAGACGGCGCAGTTCCTCGATCCATGACTCGGCGCCGGAGTAGTACTCGTGGTTGCCGGTGACCACGTAAGCGCCATGCTGTGCCGATAGTCGTGCGAACGGTGCGGTGTGGGCCGATAGCTCGCGCACCGATCCGTCGACCAGGTCGCCGGTGATTGCAATCGCATCGGGCTGCAGGCTGTTCACACGATCGACAATGCGGTTCAGATAGGGCGCCTTGATGGTCGGCCCGACGTGGATATCACTGATCTGCGCGATCGTGAAGCCGTCGAACGCTTCGGGCAGGTTGGTAATCGGCACGTCGACCTTGACCACTTTCGCCAGGCCGCGCGCATTGAAGTAGCCAATCACCGATACCGCAACGGCCAGCACTGCCGCGGCCGCCGCGCTATAGGCAGCCAGCCCGGCCGGCTGCCAGTGGGCCAGCATGGCTATCAACAGAAAGATGTCGCGGGCGACGGTCAATACAAAGAGCGACGAGAAGAATCCCATCGCGAGCATGCCGGTCCAGCTGAGCTTGTCGGCCCACGTGGTGGACAGGCGCCGTGCCATCAGGGCAGCGGGTACCAGCAGGGTAGAGGCGATCAGCCACACCACGCCCAGCGCCTTGATGACCATGGGCACGGGCAAGTCGGGTAGCAGTCGCGCACCAATATAGGCATGCAGGATGCCGACGATCGTAGCGGGAAGCAGAAGTGAGCGGCGTGAGCGCCTGGTACTCATAACGGGGGCGTGAGAGTCGGATTCGAGTGTAGGTGAGGCCGGTTCGGCTGTGCTTCAAGGGCCGGGATTCGAGGCACCACTCCAAGCAAGATGTGCGCCATTGATCGCAGGATGCATGCAGTGATCTGTCGATTTTTTGCGCTGCGATGAATGTTTTCAATGCGCATTGTTCCGGCCACCGCACTAATTTAGATTCATCTCAAGCTGCAGTCGGTGTCGCATGCTGCCCATCCAAGCCGGAGTTTCCATGCCTTTCACGAAGCGTTCCCTGTTGAGCCAGGCGCTGATTGCGGTCGCCGTGCTGACTGTCATCGCCCCTGCGGCGCTTGTCGCCAAGACCAACCCTCAGGCCACGGCGGCGCAGAAACTCACGCCGTTGAGCTGGCCGCGCAATTTCGAGGTATCTGGCGAGCATGTCGAGCTTTACCAGCCAGAGATCGAAAAATGGGAAGGCAACCGGATGTCGGGGCGCGCGGCGGTGGCGGTGGGCGCCAAGGACGGCACGCCCACCTATGGCGTGGCCCGTTTTTCGGCACAGGCCGATATCGACAAGCCGTCGGCGCTGGTGCAGCTATCGAATATCGAGATCGACAGTGTCGACGTGCCCACGCGCCCCGACGCCGCGGACAAGATTCGGCAGGCGTTGATCGCCCAAGTGTCGCCGAAGGGCCTGACCGTGCCGCTGGACGAATTGCAGGCCAGCTATGCGGTGTCGCAGCAGTTGGCCAAGGCCGCACGTGTGCCCGTGAAGAACGACGTGCCGCAGATCATGTTTGCCACCACGCCAACCATGCTGGTGCATGTGGATGGCGATCCGGCCTGGCGCCCGGTGGCTGGCACCAGCTATGAGCGGGCCATCAATAGCCGCGCGTTGCTGTTGCGCGATACGGGTGGCGAAATGTGGTTGCAGGCGGCGGGCTACTGGTATCGCTCGGAGTCGGCCCGTGGCAACTGGGAAGTCGTGGCGGAGCCGCCTGCGGCGCTACTGGGCGCGGCCAGCAAGGTTGCGGCGGCCAAGGGCGAGTCGAAGCCCGATCCGATGATGCCGGCTGACGGCAAGAAGCCGCCGCGCGCGCCGACCGTGCTAATGGCCACCAAGCCGGCCGAACTGATCATCACCACTGGCGAACCGCAGATGACGCCGGTCAGCGGTGGAGGGCTGCTGGCGATGTCCAACGCCGATCATGCGGTGTTTGTGGATCCGTCAACCAACCAGACCTTTGTGCTGATCTCCGGCCGCTGGTTTCGCGCGGCAATGTTGAATGGCCCGTGGGAGTACGTGCCCGGCGCACAGTTGCCGGCCGACTTCACGAAGATCTCGCCGCAGGACCCCAAGGCCAACGTGCTGGTTTCGGTGCCGGGCACGCCGCAGGCGCGCGAGGCCGAGATCGCGGCAACCATTCCCCAAACTGCCTCGGTATCGCGTAGCAAGGCCAGCGTGGCGGTGACCTATGACGGCGCGCCCAGGTTTGAAGCCATTACCGGCACGTCGCTGCGCTATGCCGTCAACACCGGCACACCGGTGATCGAAGTCGACAGCTCGCACTACTATGCGGTGGCCAATGGCGTGTGGTTCACAGCCAGCGGGCCCGCCGGACCATGGCAGGTGGCTACCGAGGTGCCGTCGGCCATCTACACGATCCCTCCGAGCTCGCCGCTGTACTACGTGACCAATGTGCGCATCTACACGGTTACGCCTACCACCGTGGTGGTCGGCTATACGCCCGGCTATATGGGCGTGGTGGTCAGCCCGGACGGCACGGTGGTCTATGGCACCGGCTACGTTTATCCGCCGTATGTGGGTACCTATTACTACGGCTACCCGGTGACCTATGGCTATGGCGCGGGCTTTGGCATCGGCGTGGCCGAAGGGTTCGCGTTCGGTTTTGCGGCAGGGGCGATCTGGGGTGCCGCGGCGCCGTACTGGGGGCCGTACTGGTGGGGCGGCGCCAGCTTCGTGAATATCAACCAGGCCAACTTCTATGGGCGATGGGGGCAGGGCACCGTAACCCATGCCGAAGGATGGAATTCATGGACTGGCACGCAATGGCGCGGCACCGCCGGTGCCGGCTACAACCCGGCCACTGGTGCGCGCTTCCAGGGAAGCCAGGGCGCCGCGTTCAATCCGTACTCGGGCAACTACGCCGCCGGGCGGCAGGGATCATTCTCGAATCCGTCGACGGGCCGTGAAGGCGCGGCGCGTGGCGGCGTGGCCGGCAATGAATACACCGGCAACTATGCGGCGGGGCGACAGGCCGCCGGCTACAACGCGCAGACCGGCCGGGTGGGCGCGGCGGAAGTCGGCGTGGCCGGCAATACGCAGACGGGCCAGCAAACGGCCGGCAGCCGCGGCTTTGTTGCCAATCCGAACAAGGACAACGCGGTGGCCTGGAACAGCGGCAATGTCTATGCGGGCCATGACGGCAATGTCTATCAACATACCGATGACGGATGGCAGAAGCATACGAGCAGCGGCTGGGAGTCGGTGCAACCGAACAGCGATATGCAGAACCGGCTGGACCAGCAGCGCCAGGCGCGCCAGGTGGGGCAACAGCGGTTCAATAGTTCGGCAGCGCAGCAGTGGCAGGGG
>NZ_DBHKYV010000043.1:0-10994 GCF_057315035.1 Cupriavidus sp.
GGGCGCGGGCGGGGCCTCGATCGCGGTTGGCGACGGCGGCAGCGATGCCACCGGCGTCGGCGTCGGTTGCGGCTTGGGCGGCGCCGGACGCGGCGTTACCACCTTGACCTGCTTGGGCGGCGTCGGTTGCGGCTTGGGCGGCTCCGGGGCGGGCGGCTCGGGCTTGGGCTGCTCCATCGGGATGATGCGGGCGATGATCTCCGGGGCGATGACAGCCTCGGTCAGCTTGCGTGCCAACCCGCTCTGGATCAGGTACAGCAGTCCGGCGTGAAACAACAGGACGGCAAGGGTGATCTTGAAAAATCGTTGATCGAACATGAGAGGAACGACAGGTGTTCGCCTTGCGGCGCAATCACTTGCGGTAGAACAGGATCAGCGAGATTCCACATCCGACCAGCAGGCTCAGTAGCAATTCCATGATGATAACGCTCCAAAGAAACACAGCTATGAAGTAACCGGTTACAGAGGGGAGCGCCACTCTTGGGTAGCGTATCAGCGCGATAGTATAAACGATAATGATTCTTATTTGTTGCGCATTGTGCAATGCGTCTAGTTTTTCTGCGATGTCGTCATTGCGTCTTCAGCAGTAATCTCTCCCCGCATGTCTACCCGGCATTACGTGGGTCAGGGCGCGCCGATGCGCGCCAACAATACCCCACCCATGAAAAACCGCGCTACGATGGATATTGATCCTCTCAGTTAGCGGCAGACACGGCATAGGCCAGGCGCTCCCTGCGGTCCGGACGCCTCAGGCCCTGTTCAAAGGGGCTTACGCCTGTGCGAAAGGGCTTACGCCTGTGCGAAGGGAAGGGAACCAGCCATGGACTTCACCCGTTTTGCTGAAGACGACCGCACGATGGACGACCGCAGCACGATGCTGCGGGCTTCGTCTGGCGCGCCGGGCACCTCGGCTCTGGACTGGATGTGCGCCCAGTTCGCGCTGCGCGTGGTGTGCGCGCTCGGGCCGCGTTTCAACCTGCGCAGCAATATCAATGACGTACTGACTGTCAGCGCGCAGGAAATGGTGTGGCCCTACGGCGTGGTACTGCGCGTGCAGCGTTTCCTGTCCGCGCGCTGTGCCGACATGCCGGCGTGGAAAGGCGCATCGCGCCTGTCGCCCGAGGAATTCCTGGAGCGCCATGGGCAGTGGAATAGTGCGTTCGATGAAAGCGCGCTGTTCTACTATCTCGACGAGTACGTGAAGCACCATGCCAAGGACATGTTCGCGGTGTTTGCGGCATCGTCGTCGGCAATCACGTCGCGGCTCGATGGCGAACGCGTGCTGCTGGTGCGCAATATCGACATGCTCAGTCACGTGCTCAACCTGCCCGAGCACGAACGCAAGCTGCTGTTGTATGCCGCATTGGCCAAGTACAAGCGCGACCTGCGCGCGGTGATGGTCGATTGCAAGGTCGCGCATAGCCAGGAGGCGTTCCAGATCCTGTCCGGGCTGACGGGCGCCAGCCCTGCGGATATTGCTTCATCGTTGCGTCCGGGCTCGCGCCTGGAAACCCTGAACCTGATCGAACAGCCGCTGCCCGAGAACAGCGTTACGGACCTGGGCGACCTGATGCGCCTGTCCGACCGCCTGCTGCATGTGCTGCTGGGCAACTATGCGAGCGAGGCGGAAATGATGGCGGTCTTCACGCGACCGGCCGCGCCACCGACGCTGGGCACTACCGACTATCCGCACGTCGAGACCGATGCGCGCTACCTGACCGCGCTGCTGGGAAACGCCACGCGCCAGAATGCGGCGGGGGTGAACGTGCTGATCTATGGTCCGCCGGGCACCGGCAAGACCGAGTTCGCGCGGTTGCTGGCGCGCGAAGCCGGGTGCGAGCTGTATGAGGTCGACTGTTTCGATCGCGATGGCAACAGCCTGTCAGGCAAGGATCGCTATCGCTCGCTGCAGGTCTCGCAAGCGTTCCTGCGCGGACGCCCACGTACGGCGCTGTTGTTCGATGAAGTCGAGGATGTGTTTCCTGGCAGCGCACGGGAACTGATGAGCCTGTTCGGCCAGGAAGACACGCGTGCATCGGTCAACGGCAAGGCCTGGGTCAACCAGACCCTCGAACAGAATCCGGTGCCGGTGATCTGGATCTCGAATTCGATACGCCAGATCGACCCGGCCTATCTGCGCCGCTTCCAGTTTCATCTGGAACTGAAGATCCCGCCGCCGCTGGTGCGCGAGAACATTATTCGCAAGCATTTGGGCAGCCTGGCTGTCAGCGATGCGTTCATTGCCACGCTGGCTGCGCGCAAGACGCTGACGCCCGCGCAGGTGCAATCGGCCGCGCGCTTCGTGGAACTGGCGCGGCCCGATGTTGCGGAGCCGGTGGAAGCGCTGATCGTGCGCCAGCTTGAGCATGCCGACCGCGCCATGGGTTTGCGTCCCGAGGCCGAGGCGCGTCCCGTCGTGACGCACTACCGGCTCGACAACCTCAATCTGGAAACGCGTTACGCGGTGGACAAGATCGTGCAGGCGCTGGGTGCGCGCCAGCGCGGCACGCTGTGTTTCTATGGGCCACCGGGCACGGGCAAGACTGCTTTGGCCGAGCATATTGCCGCGGAACTCGATTTGCCGTTGATGATTCGCCGTGCCTCGGACCTGATGAGCAAGTACGTCGGCGAGACCGAGCAGCAGATTGCGGCAATGTTTGCGCGCGCCGAGGAAGATGGTGCGGTGCTGCTGCTCGATGAAGCCGACAGCTTCATGCAAAGCCGCCAGCAGGCGGTGCGCAACTACGAGGTGTCGGAGGTCAATGAAATGCTCCAGGGCATGGAGCGCTTCAACGGCATCTTCGTCTGCACCACCAATCTGTTCGAGCGGATCGACGAGGCAGCGTTGCGCCGCTTTTCGTTCAAGATCCGCTTCCTCCCGCTCAAGCCCCCACAGCGTGAAACGATGTTCGTCGATGAGGCGCTCGATGGCGATACCAGCCGCATGACCGATGCGATCCGCCGCGATCTCGATGCGATGGATTGCCTGACGCCGGGCGATTTCGCCACGGTCAAGCGCCAGTCGGTGGTGTTGGGGGAAGCGTTGACGCCAGATGAATTCCTGGCGCAATTACGGCAGGAACACGCGGTGAAGCCCGATGTGCGGCATCACCGGCCGGTGGGCTTTATTCAGTAACCAGTATCAACGTCCGGTGCCGGTTCGATGGCCACGGTTTCGGCGCCGGCATCCACCTGCAGCAGTGCCGCGGCCATGTCGCGCAGGTGCGCGGCGTTCTTGGTCGACAGGTAGCGGATCGGGGCGATCGTGTCGGGGCTGGCGCCGAGGTCGAACTCGGCCAGCTTGCGCGCGAGTTGGCGCGCGATGGCGGTGCCGGTATCGATCAGGTCGAGCCGGTTGCCTACCATGTCGCGAATCGTGCCTGACAGGAATGGGTAGTGCGTGCAGCCAAGCACCAGTGTGTCGGCGCCAGCATCAAGCATCGGCTGCAGATAGGCGTCAAGTTTCTCGCGGATGGCGGGGCTCGATACGTCGCCCTGTTCGATCAGCGATACCAGCCCATGGCCAGCCGCGCACAGGTAGCGGCTTTCCTGGTCCAGCGATGCCAGCAAGCGGTTGAACTTGGCGCTCTTGAGAGTATTGGCCGTCGCCAGTACGCCAACCACCTTGCTCTGGCTCCTGGCCGCTGCCGGTTTCAGGCCCGGCTCCACGCCAATGACCGGTACCGGCAGGCGTTCGCGCAGTGTCTGTACCGCATGCATGGTGGCCGTATTGCAGGCAATGACGAGCGCCTTGCAGCCTTGTGCGACCAACCACTCGCATACCTGCAGCGTGCGGGCTTCCACGAACCGTTCGGGCTTGTCGCCATACGGTGCGTAGCGCGAATCGGCAAAGTAGATCAGCGGTTCATGCGGCAGCATGGCGCGGACTTCGCGCAGGACCGACAGGCCGCCAAGACCCGAATCGAAGATGCCGACGGGGGAGGGGTTCACACGTGTGAGTTGACTGGTTGACGCCCCTCTCCCGCGGGCGGGAGAGGGGGGCACGACATCGGTCGGACGTTAAGACGTTAGGCTGCCGCGACCGGAATCTTGCCGATCTTCGCTTGCCATTCGGCCGGGCCGGTCTTGTGTACCGACGTGCCCGAACTGTCCACGGCCACCGTCACCGGCATGTCCTTGACGTCGAACTCGTAGATCGCTTCCATGCCCAGGTCTTCAAAGGCCAGCACCTTCGCGCCGCGAATCGCCTTCGACACGAGGTATGCTGCGCCGCCCACGGCCATCAGGTAGGCCGACTTGTGCTTCTGGATCGATTCGATCGCCACGGGGCCGCGCTCGGCCTTGCCGATCATCGCGATCAGGCCGGTTTGCGACAGCATGGTCTCGGTGAACTTGTCCATGCGGGTGGCGGTGGTGGGGCCGGCAGGGCCAACCACTTCGTCACGCACCGGATCCACCGGGCCCACGTAGTAGATCACGCGGTTCGTGAAATCGATCGGCAGCTTCTCGCCCTTGGCCAGCATGTCGGCGATGCGCTTGTGCGCGGCATCGCGGCCGGTCAGCATCTTGCCGTTCAGCAGCAGCGTCTGGCCCGGCTTCCACGAGGCGACTTCTTCCGGCGTCAGCGTGTTCAGGTCAACGCTCTTCGACGTTTCGGTGTCCGGTGCCCATTCCACCTTCGGCCATGCATTGAGGTCCGGTGCTTCCAGCTTGGCCGGGCCGCTGCCGTCCAGCGTGAAATGCACGTGGCGCGTGGCCGCGCAGTTCGGGATCATTGCCACGGGCTTCGAGGCCGCGTGCGTGGGCGTTGCCATGATCTTGACGTCGAGCACGGTGGCCAGGCCGCCCAGGCCCTGCGCGCCGATACCGAGCGCGTTGACCTTCTCGTACAGTTCCACGCGCATTTCCTCGACCCAGTCCTGCGGGCCGCGGGCGATGATGTCCTGGATGTCGATGGATTCCATCAGCGATTCCTTGGCCATCAGCATCGCCTTCTCGGCGGTGCCACCAATGCCGATGCCGAGCATGCCCGGCGGGCACCAGCCGGCGCCCATCGTCGGCACCGTCTTCAGTACCCAGTCGACGATCGAGTCGGACGGGTTCAGCATCACGAACTTCGACTTGTTTTCCGAGCCACCGCCCTTGGCGGCTACCTGGATGTCGACGGTATTGCCGGGCACCACTTCATAGTGGATCACGGCCGGGGTGTTGTCCTTGGTGTTCTTGCGGGCGCCTTCGGGCGGGCTGACGATCGATGCGCGCAGCACGTTGTCGGGATGCGTATAACCGCGGCGCACACCCTCGTTGATCATGTCGGACAGGCCCATCGTGGCGCCGTCCCAGCGCACGTCCATCCCCACCTTGACGAAGATCGTGACGATACCGGTGTCCTGGCACAGCGGACGCTTGCCTTCGGCGCACATGCGGCTGTTGGTCAGGATCTGCGCAATCGCGTCCTTGGCGGCCGGACTCTGCTCCAGCTCATAGGCACGGCCCAGGCTGGTGATGTAGTCCATCGGGTGGTAATAGCTGATGTACTGCAGCGAGTCGGCGACGCTCTGGATGAGGTCTTCTTGCTTGATGACTGTCATTTTGTGGGGGGAGGGCAGCGGTGAAACACAGCCCGGGATGATACACCGTGGCAGCGACGGCTGTTGCGATGCATACAGCCGTCGACATATTTGGTCGGGTATTGCGGCGGGGTGAAGACATCACCCCGGGAGGGTTCTCGAATCAGTGTGCCTGCTGCGCCGCACCATCGGCGCCGGGGTGAGGCTGGGCCGAGTGCGGATGGGACACCATGCGGTCCACCCAGGCCATGGCCAGCGCCGATGCCAGGAACGCCACATGGATGATGACCTGCCACATGATCGTGTGCGAGCTGCGCTGGTCGGCGTCGATAAATGTCTTCAGCAAATGGATCGACGAGATGCCGATCAGGGCCATCGACAACTTGACCTTGAGCACGCCGGCGTTGACGTGGTCCAGCCACTCGGGTTCGTCGGGGTGGTTGTCGATGCCGAGGCGCGACACAAAGGTTTCGTAGCCGCCCACGATCACCATGATCAGCAGGTTGGAGATCATCACCACGTCGATCAGGCCCAGTACTACCAGCATGATCTTGGTTTCGTCGAAGGTCGTCACGTGCGCCAGCAGGTGCCAGACCTCGATCAGGAAGTGATAGACGTAGACGCCCTGTGCGACGATCAGGCCGAGATACAACGGCAACTGAAGCCAGCGCGAGGCAAAGATGATCCGGGGGATGGGTCGAATCGGTCGAGTCGGTTGGTAGGGGGTGTCGGCCATGGAGTACGGAAACGGTGGATGACGGTTGTAAATGTCACCAGACATTTGAGGCGGGGTTCGATTGTACCGTGCGCGCCATGACACCCGACATCGCGGCATAGTAACGATTCGTCACCGCAGGCCCGTATTGCTGTGCTAACTTAGTAAAGCCGACTGCACTTGTGCCCCCGAGTCTCCCGCATCCGGTCTTGCCGGTCCTGTTGCATCGCACCATTCGTCGCGTACCGGAGATTGGTCAGCGATGTTCAACGGTCCGGATCAACAGTCAGGTTTAAGTAAGGCGCCGGGCGTACCTTGCACCCAAAGCAGTCAAAGCCAAACAGGAGACAACCTATGTCCGCCATCGAGTCGGTGATGCACGAGCATCGCGTTTTCAATCCCCCCGAGTCGTTCGCAAAGAACGCCGCGATCCCGAGCATGGAGGCCTACAACGCCCTGTGCGCCGAGGCCGAGAAGGACTATGAGGGCTTCTGGGCGCGCCACGCGCGTGAGCTGCTGCACTGGCACAAGCCGTTCGACAAGGTGCTCGACGAGAGCAATGCGCCGTTCTACAAGTGGTTCGAGGACGGCCAGCTCAATGCGTCGTACAACTGCCTCGAACGCAATGTCGAGAAGGGCATTGGCGACAAGACCGCGATCGTGTTCGAAGCTGACGATGGCACGGTTTCGCGTGTCAGCTACAACGAACTGCTGGCGAAAGTCAGCCGCTTTGCCAACGGCCTGAAGGCACTGGGCATCAAGAAGGGTGACCGCGTGGTCATCTATATGCCGATGTCGGTCGAAGGCGTGGTGGCCATGCAGGCCTGCGCGCGGATCGGCGCCACGCACTCGGTGGTGTTCGGCGGTTTCTCGGCCAAGTCGCTGCAGGAACGCCTGGTTGACGTGGGCGCCGTGGCACTGATCACCGCCGACGAGCAGATGCGCGGCGGCAAGGCGCTGCCGCTGAAGGCGATTGCCGACGAGGCGCTGGCACTGGGCGGCTGCGAGGCCGTCAAGCATTCGATCGTCTATCGCCGCACTGGCGGCAAGGTGGCGTGGACCGAAGGCCGCGACCGCTGGATGGAAGATGTGTCCGCGGGCCAGCCCGACTACTGCGAGGCCGAGCCGGTCAGCGCCGAACATCCGCTGTTCGTGCTCTACACCTCGGGTTCCACGGGCAAGCCCAAGGGCGTGCAGCACAGCACCGGCGGCTACCTGCTGTGGGCGCTGATGACGATGCGCTGGACCTTCGACGTCAAGCCCGAAGACATGTTCTGGTGCACTGCCGATATCGGCTGGGTCACCGGTCATACCTATATTGCCTACGGCCCGCTGGCGGCCGGCGCCACGCAGATCGTGTTCGAAGGCGTGCCGACCTTCCCGAGCGCCGGGCGTTTCTGGGAAATGATCCAGCGCCACAAAGTCAGCATCTTCTATACCGCACCGACCGCGATCCGCTCGCTGATCAAGGCCGCCGAGGCCGACGAGAAGATCCATCCGAAGCAGTACGACTTGTCCAGCCTGCGCCTGCTGGGCACGGTCGGCGAGCCGATCAATCCCGAAGCGTGGATGTGGTACTACAAGAATATTGGCAACGAGCGCTGCCCGATCGTCGACACGTTCTGGCAGACCGAAACCGGCGGCCACGTGATCACGCCGCTGCCGGGCGCCACGCCGCTGGTGCCGGGTTCGTGCACGCTGCCGCTGCCGGGCATCATGGCGGCGATCGTCGATGAAACCGGGCAGGACGTGCCAAACGGCAGTGGTGGCATTCTGGTCATCAAGCGTCCGTGGCCGTCGATGATCCGTACCATCTGGGGCGACCCGGAGCGCTTCAAGAAGAGCTACTTCCCCGAGGAACTGGGCGGCACGCTGTACCTGGCTGGCGACGGTTCGATCCGCGACAAGGATACGGGCTACTTCACGATCATGGGCCGCATCGACGACGTGCTGAACGTGTCGGGCCACCGCATGGGCACGATGGAGATCGAGTCGGCGCTGGTGTCGAACCCGATCGTGGCCGAAGCCGCGGTGGTGGGGCGTCCCGACGACACCACCGGCGAGGCCATCTGTGCGTTCGTGGTACTCAAGCGCTCGCGTCCGACTGGCGATGAAGCGACCAAGATTGCGGCCGAACTGCGCAACTGGGTCGGCAAGGAAATCGGTCCGATCGCCAAGCCCAAGGACATCCGCTTTGGCGACAACCTGCCGAAGACGCGCTCGGGCAAGATCATGCGCCGTTTGCTGCGGTCGCTGGCCAAGAATGAGGAAATCACGCAGGACACCTCGACGCTGGAGAACCCGGCCATCCTCGACCAGTTGAAGCAGGCTCAGTAAGCCCACGGTTCATGCACGCTTCGCGCCTGCGTGACAAAGCTTGTGCCCGCCCCGGCATCGTCCGGTGCGGGCACAATTTTCTTTTCCTGTCCGGCTTTTCCATTTTGCCTCTTCTACCCTGATGCCAGACACCCAGTCGCGCTTCCGCCGCCGGCTGATGCTGTACTACGGCCTGTTCACGCTTGGCCTGTTCGGCTTCGTCGGCATGATGGGCCTGCTCGAGCATTCCAATGCCGATGCGCTGTGGCTTGGCTATGTCTTCCTGTTCGTCACGATCGCGATCTATGCCTGCATCGGACTGATCTGCCGGACCTCGGACCTCAACGAGTACTACGTGGCCGGCCGGCGCGTACCGGCGATGTTCAATGGCATGGCCATTGCGGCCGACTGGATGAGCGCGGCATCGTTTATCGGGCTGGCCGGCATCATCTTCGCATCCGGCTATGAAGGGCTGGCTTATGTGATGGGCTGGACCGGCGGCTATTGCCTGGTCGCCTTCCTGCTGGCGCCGTATCTGCGGAAGTACGGCGGCTACACCATTCCCGATTTTCTGGCGGCGCGCTACGGCAACGGCAAGCCCGGTGGCAATCTGCCAGTACGTGCCATCGCGGTGCTTGCTGCGTCGCTGTGTTCGTTCGTTTATCTGGTGGCGCAGATCCAGGGGGTCGGGCTGATCGTCACGCGATTTATCGGCGTGGAGTTCGCGGTCGGTGTGTTCTTCGGCCTGGCTGGCATCCTGGTCTGTTCGTTCCTGGGCGGCATGCGCGCGGTGACCTGGACCCAGGTGGCGCAATACATCATGCTGATCGTGGCGTTCCTGCTGGCGGTGTCGCTGATCGCATGGAAACATCACCACCAGGTGTTGCCGCAAGCTGGCTATGGCGGACTGCTGCGGCAGATCGATGTCGAAGAGAAGCGGTTGGACCGCGATCCGGCCGAGCAACAGGTGCGCGAGATGTTCCGCCAGCAGGCCATTGGCCTGCAGGAGCGCATCGGGCGCTTGCCGGAATCTTTCAACGAGGAACGCAGTGCGCTCGATGCGCGGCTGCTGGAACTGCGCGCGCGCAATGCGCCGCTGCGCGAGATCAAGACGGTGGAGCGCGAGCGTCAGGCATTTCCGGTGGATGCCGCCGACGCGCTGCGGCAGTGGAACCAGCAGCGCGAGGATGCACTGGCGCGCAGCCGGCCATTGACGCCGTCGGCCGAACCGTACCCAGCCGCATCGGAACAGGAACGCAAGACACGCCGCCTGAACTTCGTGCTGCTGGTGTTTTGCCTGATGGTCGGCACCGCGAGCCTGCCCCACATCCTCACACGGCTTTATACGACGCCTTCGGTCAAGGAAACGCGCAACTCCGTGGCCTGGGCCGTGTTCTGCATCGCACTGCTGTACGTGTCCGCGCCAACGCTCGCCGCACTGGTCAAAGTGGAGTTCTTCCAGCATCTGGTGGGTACGCCGTACGCCGAATTGCCCCAGTGGGTAGTGCAATGGCGCAAGGTCGATCCACCGGTCTTTGGCATCCGCGACATCAATGGCGATGGCATCGTGCAATGGGCAGAGATCCTGATCCAGCCCGACATGATCGTGCTGGCCGCGCCAGAGATTGCCGGCCTGCCATACGTGATCTCGGGCCTGGTGGCGGCAGGGGCGCTGGCCGCGGCGCTGTCCACGGCCGATGGCCTGCTGCTGACCATCGCCAATGCACTGTCGCACGACGTCTACTATCACATGATCGACCGCCAGGCGAGCCACCAGCGCCGTGTGACCACCGCCAAGGTTGTACTGTTAGGCGTGGCGCTGTTCGCTTCGTATGTCACGTCGCTACGGCCCGGCAATATCCTGTTCCTGGTGGGTGCGGCGTTCTCGCTGGCTGCATCGAGTTTCTTTCCGGTGCTGGTGCTGGCGATCTTCTGGCGCCGTACCACGGCAGCGGGTGCCGTTGCCGGAATGGCCACCGGCCTGACCGTGGCCGTCTACTACATCTTCGTCAACTATCCGTTCTTCACCCGTATGACCGGCATCTTCGGCGACCGCTGGTTCGGCGTGGACCCAATCGCCTCTGGAGCGTTCGGCGTGCCGGCGGGGTTTGTCGCCGCGATACTGGTGAGTCTGGTAACGCCGAGGAATGCGCCAGTGATCGACCGGTTGGTGAATTACCTGCGCAAGGGCTAGGGTAGGGTGTCCGGAACACCTTCGGCAAACGTCGCTGGACAGCAAGAACGGCTCTGCTATAATCGCGGACTTCCCGGAGAGATGGATGAGTGGTTTAAGTCGCACGCCTGGAAAGCGTGTATAGGTTAATAGCCTATCGGGGGTTCGAATCCCCCTCTCTCCGCCAGAATACAAATGCCCGCATCAGCGGGCATTTTCGTTCCCGGAGAGAAGCAGGCCAACAGTTTGGCCTGCGCGG
>NZ_DBHKYV010000043.1:11094-69849 GCF_057315035.1 Cupriavidus sp.
AATCCCCCTCTCTCCGCCAGAATACAAATGCCCGCGTCAGCGGGCATTTTCGTTCCCGGAGAGAAGCAGGCCAACAGTTTGGCCTGCGCGGGGTATTCGAAGGGATTCGCCTGCAGGCGAATCCGCGGCCTGCGCCCGTGTAGGCGAATCCCCCTCTCTCCGCCAGAATACAAATGCCCGCGTCAGCGGGCATTTTCGTTCGCACGGGGGTGACGCAACTCCCGTCAATGCGAAAGCAACGTCTTGGTTTGCTCCGCGATCGACGCCAGGCCCTTTTCCACAATTTCCTTCCACTCGCTGGAAGACGCTATCTGGCGCGACTCGGTCACGCGGGTCTTGATAGTTTCCTGTCCGTGCAGGCCGTCGATATTGCCGTTCAGCTGCAACTCGGATTTGTGATTTACGCTGATGGCCCAGAATCCTGGCTGGAACCATGCCCAGAAGTCGATGATCTTCGCGTTGACCGGCGCGGCGGCTTCGAAGTTTGGATCGCCTTTGTTCACGACGACATAGCCGGCTTGCTGGAAGCCAGTGGCGAGGGCCTTTTCCACGAGTCCCGAGACTGTCTTGCCTTCTGGCAGCACGATGTCACCAAGCGCTTTTCCGTAGCTGTTTCGCTTTCGGCCAATTGCACGGGCCCTGGACGTATCGCTATTGTCTTCGTCAGGATCCAGCGACGCGATGTCTGCGGTAGGTGGCGCGGCCTCGAACGTGCGCTTGTCGAGCACCGATTCGATGCGCACATATTTGCCGGTTGCGGGGTTTGATGCTTGAGGTGCCGTGATGTCGACGGTGCCGCGGCCAACGGCGCAGCCAGCAAGAATCGATGCAGCGAGGCCATAGGCCAGCAAGCGGATAGTCAGCAAGTCAATCTCCAAAGACGTTTGTGTATAACCCTTTGGTCTCGGCAATGTTCGCCTCGATCTTGACCCCGCTTTAGTCGGGGCTGCCTGAATCCTCGGCAACGATCAGCCTCCAAAGACAAAAAAAAGCCCGCTGCGCGGGGCGAGCGGGCCGGGATGAATGTCATGGGGTCAATCATGACTGGGCTTGATTGTCTGCTAATGTATGGTGTCCTGTCTGCCCCACAGGCGAGGGGAAAATGTCAGCGCAGCCGGACATGTCGGCCAGTGATTGGTATGGATTCGCACAGCTGTTCGATGTAACGCGGTTTACGCTCGCCCACCGTGCATCTATAACTTCAGGAAGGGTGGTCGCGAAGGAGAGTGAGCGGCCGTTGCGCGCGTCGAGCCCTGGCTTGTTCCGGATGTCATTGCTGACTGACCAACCGTTATGCCGCATCTCGGGGAGTGCAAATCATGCTGCTACGCAAGTTTGCTGGATTCCTGATGTTGTTGACGCTCGCTGGCTGCTTGTCGCGCCAGACCAATCATCTGTTGCCGGCCGCGCCCGAACCGCCGCGAATGTCGTCGCAGCAGTCCTCGCAGCCGCGTGACGACATGCAGATTCTGCCGCCCACGTCGGCCGGCGCCACGGCACTTGCGCGAGAGCCGGCGCCGGCGTCACGGTAGTAAAAGCGCGGTGCCGTCACGAACCGCCGCTCGTGTCGTTGCGCGCGGTCCGCTAATCCAGCTTGTATGGCGCCCCGGCGCGTGCCTCGGCAGTGGCAGTTGCAGTATTCCTGCCCGATTCGAACGCACCGATGATGCTTGAGCTGATCGTCGCGTTCAGGCTTGCCAGTCCGATGAGCGTGGCACACGCGGCGATCCAGATGTTCCATCGCAGGAACTTTGACTCCTTGCGCATTTCGGTCATCTCTTCGCGGATCCCGGCGACCTGGATCGTGAAGTGTTTCAGCTGATCATTGAGCCGTCGATCGAATGCCTTGTCTGAATCGCTCAATCTTCGGTCCATCTCGGCGAGTCGCTGGTCAAATCTGTGGTCCATTTCGGCAACTCGCTGTTCGTACTTGCGGTCCGACTCGGTGATTCGCTGGTCATACTTGCGGTCCATCTCGGCAATTCGCTGGTCGAACCTCGCGAAGTTCTGCTGCATGGATTCGTCGATCCGTCGCACGGATTCGTCAATCCGTCGCAAGTGGGCATCGAGTTCGCCCCGCGTGATGCCATTGGTGCGATAACCCGTTGTATTTGTGCGATATCTTGTTTGCCTGCGCATGATGTTCCGTCGCCTCCGGTTGAAATAGGTTCAACCTCGACTGTCGCTCTTGTCGCCAGGGCAAGGCTATAAGACAGTTCGCAAAATGTGGCCGTGACGCCTACCATGCAAGGGTCCGATCGAGACGGAGCCCTTGCATGTCGAAAGAAAGCTCAGGTATTGCCTTCCCGACGCTGATTGCCTTTGCCGTGGCCGGCATGGCGTTTACCGCGTCGCTGGTGCTGGCCTACTATGCCACGCATCCCGAAAAACTTGGCAGACGGCCGTAAGCCTGCGCGCGATCAAGCCGTAAGAGCCTGCGTCACGCGGTTGCGCCCGCCACGCTTGGCTTCGTAGAGCGCCTCGTCGGCACGCCCGTAGGCGTGCTCGAACGTGCGTCCCTGCGCGGACCAGCTGACGCCAAAGCTCGCGGTGACCTGCCGGTTGATGGGGGAGGGGAAACAGTAGCCGGCAATCGCATGGCGCATGCGCTCGGCAAGGTCGAGTGCTTCGGCCATGGTAAAGCCGGGCAGCAGCGCCGCGAACTCCTCGCCGCCCACGCGCCCAATCGCGCCTTCCGCACGCACCGTATCCTTGAGGCAGGCCGTCACGCCGCAAATCACGGCGTCGCCCACCGGATGTCCGAAATCGTCATTGAGCCGTTTGAAGTGGTCGATGTCGAGCACGATCAGCGCCAGGTTGCCACGCGCCAGCGCGGCCGACGCGCGATCGATCACGGCACCGCGATTGAGCGCCCCGGTCAGCGTGTCATGCGTGGCTCGATACTCGAGTTCTTGTGCGAGTTCCTGCAACCGGTGGTTGAGCCGGTTCATTTCCAGTTCCTCGCGGTCGCTGCGGCGGATCAGCCGGCGTGTCTCGCGCATCAGCCGCTCGTAGTAGCTGATCAATTGCCCGAGCGTATGGCGATAGGCTTCCTCGCCTGCGTCGACGTCGCAGAACACGGCCCGGGCATGAGCCAGAACACTGTTCTCCGATTCGAACAGGTCGGGTTCCGACATGGTCGCGGCCGGTGGAATATCGCGAGGCGCGTTCAACTGCTGGCAGTGACTTCGTCGATGAAGTCGATGGCCGGGAAGTCGGCGTGCAGCTCCTGGCCAAACTCGAGGATCGTGTCGTCATCCTCATCGTGAAACCAGTGCAGGCGCACGTGATTGCCGCGCTCGGCGGCTTCATTGAGCGCGTCGAACATGCTGAACAGCATCTTGGTGCTGGAACTGTTGAAATAGGTCAGCGCCACATTGACGGTCACGCTGATGTTGTCGCTATCCGCCAGGTACTTGCGCAGGCGGGCAATGGCCTCGCCATAGAACACGGCGGCGTTCTCGGGATAGGACTCGCCTTTGAGCGAGAGCGTGTGCCGCGCGAAATCGAAGCTCACCTCGGGCGAGCTTGGCGTGGCGGCGATAAACAGGTTTTCCATGGCTGGCTCTGTGCGATCGGCGTGTCAGATGGTGGCGACGAGCTGGAACATCGTCGAGACCGGGTCCGTGTCGATCGGCTGAAAGTTGTATTCCAGGGGGGCGCTGGCATCGCGCGCCATTGTCAGGAAGCCAAGCCCGGCTCCCTTGCTGCCTTCCGGAGCTTCCGCGCGCAGCGACTGCTTGTAGGCGAGCTTGATTTCATCGAGCGTCATCGTGCGCACCTTCTCCAGCGCGCCCCGCAACTGCTCGACGCGTGCCGATGACACCGGGTTCGAGCACATCAGCCGATAGTGCTCGTCCACCATGCTGATGCATACCGAACCGTGGCGCAACTGGCCATCGGCCTGCGAGGGCGACGTCAGCGAGTCGGATGAGTAGTGCACGATGTTCTGTGCCATTTCCACAAAGGATGAGAACAGTTTGCGCCGCGTGGTTCCATCGACGCCGCTGACGGTAAGCTGCAGGCGCACCGCGTCGGACATGGCGGCGATAATGTTCTGCGAAAAATAGCCGACGTAGTAGAAGATCACGTTGCGTTCCCGAGCCATCTGGAAGAACGGCTCATATTCCTTGTCAATCGATTGTGCGGCGGTCATGGGCAGGCGGTGTGGCGCGCGGTGAACGGATTCACTGCGCGCGGAAGCAGAAGAAGGTCAGGTCGTCCCGGCGGCGTTGCTGTCCCTGCCAGGCGCGATGCACATCGAGTACGGACTCGCTGATCTGTGCGGCCGAGGCTTCGCGCCGTGCACAGATTGCTTCGCGCATGCGGCGCTTGCCGAAGGCGATTTCCTTCGGGCCGCCGATCTGGTCGATCAGCCCGTCGGTAGTAACGAACACCAGCGTGCCGGCCTGCATGGGCACCGTACTGTTGTGCCAGATGAAGTCCATGGTCGTGTCGACATAGCCAACACCCATCCGCGCGCCGTTGATCATCTCGCCGTCCGCCGATCCAGTCGAGCCGGGTGCGTCAGGCTGAAGTACGAACAGCGACGATTTGGCGCCCGCGAATGTCAGCGTGCGCGTGGCGTTGTCGAACCAGAAGAACGCGGCGTCCATGCCGTCGTCCGATTCGGATGCATCGGGAATCTGGCGCGTCTCGCGGTCGTTCTGCCCAAGCATCTGCTTGATGCCGCGGTTCACGGCCATCAACAGCGCGCCAGGATCGCGCGGTCCCATCTGTTCCAGTGCCTGTGTGAGTAGCGATGATGCGATCAGCGTCATGAACGCGCCCGGTACTCCGTGGCCCGTGCAATCGGCCAGCGCGGCGAACCAGCCGCCCTCGAACGCGGCAAAATGATAGAAGTCGCCGCCAACCACATCGCGCGGCTCCCAGACCAGTGCCGCATCGGGCAGCGTCGCGGCCAGCGATTCGCGCGAAGTGCGCAGCATCGCGCGCTGGATCGTGCTTGCATAGTCGATGCTATGCATGATCTGGCGATTGCGCTCGGCCTGCATGTCGGCCACCACGCGCATCAGTTGCAGGCCCTGGCCCAGGCCAATGTACTGGCCATCGCGGGCAATGATGAAGCCGTCGGCCAGGGCCTTCTCACCATACTCCACGGCACGGAACGTCAGGGCATCGATGCTCATGGCGGCATCGACGACGAGCGGCTCCTTGTCCATGAAGGCAATGCAGCTCTTGCGGTTGTAGAGCTCGCGGTGATACGGCTTGCTCATCTGCGACAGGAAGATCGACCGGTTGATCAGCCCGATCGGCTTGCCTTGCTCGGTGACCGGCAGGCAGTCCAGGTCACGGTGCAGCGTAAAGACTTCCAGTACGTCCTGGTTGGTCTGGTCCGTGGTGACCGAAGGCGTGGGCACGGCCAGATCCTCCGCGCAGGGCTGCCGGAAGCGCGGTCGGGCAGCGGAAGGGTCCACCAGGAAGCCGGACATGACGGAGGAAGCTGGGAATTGGAAGGTGGCCCAGAGTCTAGGCAGGCTTTATGTCAGTTCCGTGACGTTGCGTGACGTCCCGGGTCCTACTGGCGAGGGGTGGCGGCATTAGCATTTGCCGCCATTTCCAACCCCATCGCCGCAGCCAGCAATGGCCATCTACGTATCGCCTCGGCGGTTTCGATTTCGCCCTGCTGGTCGAAATAGTTGCTTCCGTCGAATCCATCCACATGCTGTGCCAGCGCGTCGATGTCGTTGTAGGCAATTGCCGCCTTGCGTGATGTGATGGCTTTGCTCATTTCTGTTCCACCCAGACGCCATCCGGGGTATGGATCACGTAGCCGTCGGTGCGCTTCATCGTGAGCGTGCCTTCGTTTTCGCCCACCATCTGCGTTTGCGGAAGATCGTCCGAGTAGTGCGACAGCGCTGGTGCACCCTGGCGGAACGGGCTGTCGGCCACGAGGTTGAACACCAGCTGCGAGAGCCCCAGGAAACTCATCGGCGCATCGATGGTCACCGGTTGCGGCGATTCGGTGCCCGGCAGCCCCACCAGCTTCACGCCGACTGGCACGTGGATGATGTTCGGCGTGGGAATCTCGCGCAGGCCCGAGATCTGGTTGCGATCGCCACGCAGCGCGGCGCCGTGCTCGGGAACGAATACCACCACGGCCTTGCGCCCCGACTTGCTGATCGTATCGATGATCCGGTCAACGTCGTCGAGCAGTGCCTTGAGGCGCAGCGGATATGACTCGATACTTGTCAGCCGCTTGCCCGGTAGTCGGTTGCCATCGTGCAGCGTCACCGTGTTGTAGTAGAGCGCCACCGGCTTCTTGTCTTGCGTCAGGCGCTGCTTGTACCAGTGGTCGAACGTGGCGAAGTCGCTCAATACCGGTGAATCGTCGAACGAGCGCATGGCCACGGGCACGCCGTCGGTCGATTCCATCTTGATGCCCGGCGTGCCGATTTCCTGTTCCACATAGGTGCGGAAATTGTCGAAGCGGCCGTCGTGGTTCATCAGGATCCGTGGCGTGAAGCCGGCCTGTGCCAGATCGGCAAACAGATGGCATTCAGCCGGCGCCGGATCATAGAGGCTCTTGTGCGGTTCCTGTCCGCACCCGGCGCGCAGCACGCGAATCGCCGCCGGGCCACTGTAGCTGGCGGCGGAGCTGAAGTTCTTGAACAGATAGTCGAAGCGCGCCAGCAACGGGTGGTTCAGGCTCTTGGCCGCATCGAGATCGTCCCACGACAGCGAGCAGATATGCAGCACGATGACGTCGAACTGCGCATCGGGACTGGCGGTCAGCGGCGCCACCGTGGCGTTGCGCTGCGCTTCCTGCTCGCGGAACGCGGCCAGGATGGCGTCGTAGTTGTTGGTCGCGTTGATATCGGCGCGCGGGCTATCCGCGGCGCGTGCCACCGCTGGTCCCTTGCCACCAGGCAGGTTGATCCCCAGCCCATACCAGAACGGCATGGCAAACAACGCAATCAGCACGAAGGTCGTGGTGCGGACCCAGCGGTTCACCAGCAGGTAGACCACCAGTACCAGCAATACCGCCACCACCAGTTGGACCGATACCAGCCGCTGCAGCAATTCCACCAGGTAGGCCGGTGTGAATTCGCTGATGTTCGAGAACTGCGCGATCACGCGTTCGAACGGTGGCAGCGTGGATTCGCGCCACGCCAGCGCGGCGCCAACGCAGATGGCCAGGATCTGGCGCAGCACGCGCAGCGGGCGCGATTCCATCGGCGCCACCAGCAGCAGCGCGAACACGATATTGAGGATCCATATCGGCTTCATCTGCCCGGTATGGAACAGGTAGAGCTTGGCGAGGAAGTAGAGGTTCCAGAGTCCCATGTCGTCTCGATGCAGGGGCAGAGTAGGTGCGATGCGCTCAGGGCATGCGCGACCGGCGTCGTGCGATGACCAGGTCCACGGCATCCATGAACGCGTCGTAAAGACGCAGCAAGCCCTGGTAGCCCATTTCAATGACTTCCTTGAGGCTGCGCAGCGGCGCATCCACGCGTTCGTCGTCAAGCCAGTCGATCCATGCGTCGGCCCGGCCGAACGTGCACTGGATCAACTGCGTTTCGCGTTCGACGGTCAGGTCGTCCATGCGCACGCCCAGGTGCCGGTTGACGTTGCGCGTGACCACCGACGGAAAGTGATAGGTGCGCGACCCGCGCGACAGGCATACACCCACGTGCGCGCCTTCCTGCAGCGGCACGTCGATCGGCAGCACCATGCCGAGCCCGCCCATCGAATAGTTCTCGGTCTTGCACGCCAGCGTGCGGCCATCGGGCAGCAACAGCGTGGCTGGCACGCGCATCGGGATGCGGTGCGAGACGCGCACCTGGCGTGCCTCGCGCGCGACACCTATCGCGGCACCGAGCATCATCAGGTTGAACACCGCCCATGCCATGTTCATCAGTACCGTGGCTGGCTCGTCGGTGCCCCAGAACAGCAGCCTTGCGATACCTGCCCCGAGTCCGATGACGTTCAGTGCCAGCAGGAACAGGTAAGGTTTGGAGATGGTCCAGTCCAGGTAGTCGTCGGCGATCTGGCCACCCTTGGCCGTGACGTTGAACTTGCCAGCCCGCGGGTTGATGAACGCGACCGTGGTGGGCAGCACGATGTACCACGCGAGCACCGATTCGTAGACCTCGGCCCAGAACGAATGCCGGAAGCGACCCTGCAGGCGCGAGTTGGTAATGTTGGCAACCAGCAGGTAGGGCAGCACATAGGCAGTGATCAGCAGCGCCGAAGTGTTGATCACGTGCAGCCCGAAATACAGGTAGGCAATCGGCATGGTCAGGAAGATCAGCCGCGGAATGCCATAGAAGAAGTGCAGCATCGCATTGCTGTAGCACAGCCGCTGGAAGAACTTGAGGCCCTTGCCGAACATCGGATTGTCGAGCCGGAAAATCTGCGCCATGCCACGCGCCCAGCGAATGCGCTGGCCAATATGGCCCGACAGGCTTTCGGTGGCCAGGCCCGCCGCCTGCACCGTGCGCAGGTAAGCGCTGTTGTAGCCAAGCCGGTGCAGCTTCAGCGCGGTGTGCGCATCCTCGGTCACGGTTTCCACGGCGATGCCGCCGATTTCCAGCAGCGGGTCTCGCTTGATCACCGCGCACGATCCGCAGAAGAACGTGGCGTTCCAGAAGTCGTTGCCGTCCTGGATCAGGCCGTAGAACAGGCTGCCTTCATTCGGTACGCGCCGGAACGTATCGAAGTTGCGTTCGAACGGGTCTGGTGAGAAGAAGTGGTGCGGGGTCTGAACCAGCGCGCAGCGTGGATCGGCAAGAAACTCGCCCATCGTCATCTGCAGGAAGGAGCGCGTGGGGATGTGGTCGCAGTCGAAGATCGCGATGTAATCGCCATCGGTCTTCGGCAGCGCCGCGTTGATATTGCCGGCCTTGGCGTGGCGGTTGTCGGTGCGCGTCAGGTAGCCCACGCCGGCGGCTTCAGCGAACTCGCGGATATGTGGCCGCCGTCCGTCATCGAGAATGAACACGCGCAGCTTGTGCGCGGGCCAGTCCATGCTGCGCGCCGCGAACACTGTGGGCTGGATTACGTTCAGCGACTCGTTGTAGGTCGGGATGAACACGTCCACCGTGGGCCATTGCTCGGGGTCGGCAGGCAGTGGCTTGGGCTTGCGATGCAGCGGCCATGCGGTCTGCAGATAGCCAAGTGCCAGAACAAACCAGGTATAGACCTCGGCGGCGTAGAGCACATAGCCGACCACGGCCTCGGTGGCGGTGGCGAACTGCAGCGTCTGGGTGGAGCGCCACCAGATATAGCGGCCCGCCATCAGCGTGGAGATGGCGATCATCGTCAGCGTTGCCAGCCGTCCCGGCACGCGGCGCACCACGGCCAGCACGAGCCATACCACTGCGAACAGCACGATCTGGTCCTTGAGCGGCAGCGGCGTGGTACTGACGATCATTACCGCGATGGCGGCCAGTACCAGCGACACCGGTACCACGAACGGAATACGGCCGACGCGTGCCGAGAGGCCCTCCGTTACGTACGCCACACGGTTCCAGTCCGGGCGCGGCAGTTGCATCAGGAACTTGTGACGCAGCCGCGCCGCGGCATGCCAGACCGGTTCGAGTACGCGGTCTAGCGACCTGCGCAACCAGCCCGAGCGGTCGGGTTCCGTGACGCCGCGCAGCTTGCGCGGATCGGCGGCCAGGCGCACCCGCGGCTTTGGCGGGCGGACGAATAGCCGCCATAGCCAGGTGCCGGCATGTGGACGCTTGCCGATGCCCAGCCGTGCCACGGCGCGACGATAGACAAGCGCGGACCATTGCGCCGGAATATCGGGCTTGCCGGGCCGCGGTGGCTGGAACACCAGACGCAGCAGCCAGTCGCCGAGATGCGGCACCGGACCGGTGCTGATGCCGACACCAAGCAGGAGCGCCAGGCGGTCGCGCGTCGACACCATCCATTGGCGCAGCCCTGGCATGCGTGCGTTCATGATGTGCTCCCGCGCTGGCCCTGACCTTGGCCCTGAGCCTGGCCAAGTTCCTCGGACTCTATCCAGGCCGACAGCCATGAGGCGACGCCGTTCAGGTCATGGGCGGCCTGTGAGTGTGGGGTGCTGCGGCTGAAGTTTTCGCTGCGCGCCAGGGCGTCGGCGACACTGCTGTCCTCGTGCACGTGATACGGCAGCATGTCCGCACCGAGCATTGCCTGCAGCATGGCAACGATGTCGACGTGCAAGGGCCGCGCCGGCTGCAAACGCGTGGCCAGGTAGCGCACGGCTTTGCCGCGTGCGGCAAGACTGTCGGTGAAGCGGCGCAGCGTCAGGCAGGTTTCCGGTTGTGCCGGCACCAGCGCAAGCACTAGGTCGGCGGCGTCGATCGCCTGGTTGGCGTAAGCCGAAGGCCATGGCGCGGTATCGATCAGCACCACGCCGCGTGGCGGCAGGTCGACCTGCCCAAGCTGGCGTGCGAGCCAGTTCGATGCCAGGCGCTCGATGGCGCCGAGTTCGGTGCTGTCGCCCCAGGGTACGAACAGCACGCCATCGTCACTGCGCTGGCCCGTCTTCGCCCATGCCATGGCCGAGGCTTCATGCAGGAACGCGCCAAGTCCTTCGGATGGAATCTCGCGCATGCCGAAGTGGAAGCCGAGCACATTGCGCGGATCGCATTCGATGGCCAGCACCTGATGCTTGCGCGATGCCAGCAGCGACGCCAGTTCGGCCGTCAGCGTGCTGCGGCCGGCGCCGCCCGTGGTAGAGACAATTGCCACGGTTTTCATCGACGCCCCTCGGCCTGGCGCTTGCCGCGAATCACCAGCGCTTGCGCTTGCGGCGGCAGACGCACGGCACGGCGTGGCCGCGCGGCCGACCAGCGTGGCAGCCAGCGCAGCAGGTTGAAGCGCCAGATCAGCCAGGACAGCGGCGCGGCAAGTATCAGTCCCCAGATGAAATAGCCGAGAAAAATGGGCATGGGTCAGTCCTGAGGTTTGAGTGGCACCGGGTGGTGTTGCGGCAGCGAGCGCGGCGCCGCGGCGGGCGTCGCGCGGCGCGGCGGTATCAGTGGCAGTGTCGGCGATGCAACTTCCGATACAGCTTCGGGGGCGTCGCGTGCAGCCGGCGCTTCGGAACGATGTTCGGTCTGCGCGGGCAACCACGTACTGTAGTCGGGCGGTGGATAGGTTGCGGCCTCGGCTTCGAACCGGTTCAGCACCGCGGTAATCGACTCGTTGTCGCCGCTGCGCAGATCGCCCTGGAACAGGTTGGCCATCGGGCGCCGGAATACGCGCTGGCATACCGCATCCACGTCGTCCATGCGGCAGGCGAAGAAAAACACATAGAGGCAATCGCTGCCGGCGGTGCAAAGGTCGCCCGCGCGATTCATATGGCAGGCACGCAATGCGTCGACATGCGCGATCTCGGGCAGCAATGGCAGCTGCAGCAACACATGCGGCAGGCGGACCATCCGGCTGCGCTCCACCGCATCACGCACCAGTGCGACAAAGGTCGATGCGGTGACATAGCCGCTGGTCGTGGTGGTCAGCACCGCCGATAGCGCGTTGTGATAGTCGGCCAGGATCGGCCTCGAGAATACTTGTCCCTGCAGGCCGTCGATGGTGGCCTGCATCCGCGCAAACGGGGTGCGCTGCGCGATCACGGCATTCGCGCCCAGGTTCAGCATCAACAGTTCATAGTGCTGGCGCATCGCTTCGCGATCTTCGCGAATCACGATCTTGAGTGCGCGTCCGGCACTGCGCCGCAAGCGGTGCACCTGACCGGCCAGCATTTCCAGGTCGCGGCTGCCCGCATAGTGCAGCACGGCGGTGGCCGCCACCGATTTGCTCGCGGTGGCAACCACCGCTTCGTTACTGTCGACCACGCGCCACGATTCGGGGATATGACGCTCGCGCAGCACCGCATCACGGCTCACGATCACGCGATCTTCATCGGGCGCCAGCATGCCGGCTTCCTCGATCGTGTCGCTATAGGTGTCGGACGCCACCATAAGCCGGTGTTCGTTTGGCGCAAAGCGCAGGCGGATCAGTTCGCCGGCCACCACGGCCTGGTTGTCGCGCCAGAACGCCACCTCCCAGGTGTACTGGCCTTGCTGCTGCGACAACTGCACGGCGCCGGCAAAGCGCCCGTGAAATCCCTGCAGGTCGGGTGCGGCGTGACCAGCCTCGAGCGTCGGCGGCGCCATCACCAGCAATAGCGCGCAGCGCTCCTGTGCGCACCAGTCGCCAAGGCGCGTGCCTTGCTGGGCCAGCGCGGGTGCATCCTGCCAGGAGAAGAATGGCTCGGCACCCTCGATCAGGAATGTGGTACCACGCGCGCCGCACTGTTCGACCAGCGCCTGCAAGACTTCCATCAGTGCTTCAAAGCCTTGCTTGCCGGGCTGTGGACGCAAGGCGCACAGGTTGGCGCGCGCATGGAGCGCACGATTCACGTCAATGTCGAGCCCATGTTCGCGTAGTGCGCCGGCAATCTCACTGGCATCGCGTGTGGACAGCACGCAGGCAGGGCCACGCAGCGCGCTGGCGGCGCTTTGCCAGAACAGCGCATCGCGTGCGGGAGATGGCTGCGCATAGACCACATGGGCACGGCCCGGCGTCAGCGTGGCCAGTGCGGGCGTCAGGCCCTCGATGGCCAGCATGGCGCGCGCCTGCAGTCGCGCGAGCAGCGGGGTGCGCGGGGATGTGGCGAGGTTGCGTGCGACGTCGTTCATCACGGAGCCCTGGCTCATGGGTCAGTATGCCGAATATGGTCGTACTGGCGTTGGCGGGAATGGCACCGGCATTTGCCGCTTGTCGAACAGGTAGCGTAGCCATGCCATCGCGCGATTCGGCGCATAGTCGCGCGAGCGGTCGATCGAGAAGCCGGCACCCACCACCCAGTGCGGCGCGAAGGTGTACTCCACGGTCGCGCCAAGCGTGTAGCTGAACCCGCCGCCCGATCCGCCGCCGTATGTGGCGTTGCCACTCAGCGCCTGCAGGTCCGGTCGCGTCGGGAAATACGGCGCGTCGTTCTCATAAGTGAAGGACCAGCCCGCCGAGCCGAGAAAACGCCAGGACCACTTTGCGTAGCGGCCGGTCCAGTCGAGTGGAATGCCAAATGAAACGTAACGCTGCGGGCTGTAATACCCGCCATGGCCAAACGTATAGAAGCGCTGGTTATCGGAATAGTGCCAATAGTTCACCACCAGGCCGCTGCTTACGCGCTGGTCGCGCTGCGTATAGACCGGCACGTCGAAGCCCGTGCGCACCGTGACTTCCCGGTTGGTCTTTACGTTGTCACCAGTGTAGAGGCCGTAGCCCACGTCGGCAAACAGGCCGACGCGCCCGACATCGCGCGCATAGCGCAGGTGCACGCCATTGCGCACAATGCCGCCCCAGGTTTCACCGGTCACGGGGTCACGCGCGCCCGCGTAGGAAATCAGCGAACTGGTCTGTGCGCGGCGCGAGATATCCACGGTGACCGACTGCACGCCCAGGTCCGCGCGATAGCGCAGGCCGCCCACCACCGTGGTCTCCAGAAAGCCTAGCGGGGTGGTGCCGATATCGGCGCGCCAGCTGTTGTAGGCGCCATTGAACTCATAGCCGGCGGCCAGTGCCACGCCCTTGTCGGTCTGGCCGATCGCCCCGAGCCCGGCGTTGCCGAGCGCCGGGATCTTGCCGAAGGGCAGGGAGCTGACGTTGCGATCGCCTTGCAAGGTGCCGGCATCGAGCAGCACGGTGTCGGCGTGAAAGAACATATGGCCGGTGTAGCCGTGCGGAATCCGCACGTAAAGCGGAATCTCGGTGGCGTGCAGCTTCGAGATACCGTCGTCGCCAGACTTGTTCGATTGCATGACAGCGGTTGCCACCTCGCCCTGGCGCCGTGATTCCAGCCCGGCCAGCGCGCGCTGTGCCGGTGTGCCATCCGGGCCGGCCAGCACGCTTTCACGCTGTTCCAGTCCGCGCGCACTGCGGTAGATCTGCGCCGCCTGATCGAAGTCGCCACGCGACTGCGCAATCCGCCCGCGCTGCATGGTGATGTCGGCACGCTCCGGAAAGCGCGCATCGAGTGCGTCGACCACTTCGCCGGCCTCGTCCTCGCGGCGCATGGCTGTAAAGCGGCGGGCGACCGACAGGCGGGTGTCGATATCGTCCTCGGGCGTTTCCGCCAGCACCGTGCGTACGATGTCGAGCGCCTGGTCGGTGCGGCCCATCAACTCGTACTGGCGGGCCAGTGTGAGTTGTGCGCCCGCATCGCGCGGCTGGGTGGCCAGCACCTGCCGCGCGGCATCGGCCGCGCCGCGGTAGTCGCCGGCCGCCTGGCGCAGGTCGGCCAGCGTCAGCAGCCAGCGGCGATCGGTCTGCTGCGCGGCCGGTACCGCGTAGAGGACCTGGTGCGCGCGCTTCAGGTCGCCGGCCGTGATCTGGCGATCGGTTTCGCGCATCGCCAGCCGCAGCGACTGGTCGGCAAAGTCGGCACGCTGTTCCGTCGTGATGCCGGGCAGGGCGGTTGCGTCGGCAATCCATTGGCGCAGGTCGTCGTCGCGGTCGGCCGCGGCCAACAGTTCGCCGTAGCGCAGGCGCACGTCGATATGCGGCGCCTCGGGGTGCGCGGCCAGCCAGTCGCTGACCAGGCGCAACCCTTTGTCGGTCTCGCCGAGTGCAATCCACTCGCGGCCGATCGAGGCGAGCATATGCGGATCGTTGCTGGCCTCCATTGCCGCCTGATCCAGCAGCTTGCGCGCTTCGTCATCGCGGCCTTCGGCCACGCGTTGCCGCGCGTCGCGCAGCATCTGCTGTGCCGCCAGGTTGCTGGCCAGGTTGCGCATGCCTTCCGAGCGATCAGCCTGCGGTACCGTTGCCAGGACGGTCGCGGCACCATCGATGTCGTCGACGCTGTTCAGGTAAAGCGCCGTCGCGTAGCGCATCTCGCTGTTGGGTGCCGCGCGCATGCCATCGTCCATCACGCTGCGGCCCAGCGCGGGCAGGTTCAGGTCGCGGTAGATGCGCGCGAGGGTGAAACGGGTCCACGGATCTTCGGGGCGCAGGCGAATGGATTCTTCAAGCGCGCCGATGGCCGGACTGCGCTTCTGCTGGGCCAGCAAGCGGTCGGCACGTACCGACAGCAGGTCGGCGCGCAACTCCCGCAGTTCGCTGGCGGAACCTTTCATGCGTTGTTCCTGGCTGGCGATCAGCGGTTCCACTTCGGCATCGCGGCCTTCCTTCTGCAGGATTTCGACCAGCGTACGCAGCGCGTTGAGGTCGGGCTTGCCACGCGCCAGCATGTTCCGCAGCAGTTGTTCGGCTTCATCATTCTTGCCCTGCGCGACCAGCGCTTCTGCAAGGATGTGCTGGGCGTCCTCGTTGCCTGGCTGCTGGGCCAGCGCCAGGCGGGCCAGCGCTTCGGCTTCGGCGGGCTTGCCTTGTGCGTTGGACTGGCGCGCCTTGGCCACGGTGCCCCAGAACGTGGCGGTGGCTATCAGGCTGCGCCACTTGTTGCTGGGGTCTAGTTGCTGGGCACGCGTGAACAGTTCGCGCGCTTCGTCATGCCGGCCTTCGCGCAGTCGTACCAGGCCAAGGCCGCCCACCACCTCGGCATCGTTGCGGCGTTTCTGGTAGGCCTTTTGCAAGGTCGCATCGGCATCCTTGAGCTGGCCGCGTTCGAGTTGCGCCAGTCCGCGCTGGCGTGCCTGGTAGGCCGGATCGGCCTGCAGCTTTTGCTGCGCGGTCACCCGCTTGCCAAGATCGGCAAGCGTGTCCTGCGCAGCCTTGTCGTCGGGCACTTCCTTGACGTACCGCTCGAACCAGACGTAGTAGGCTGGATCGTCGTTGACGCGATACAGCGTGCGACGCCAGATATCGAGCGCGGTCTTGCGATCGCCGTCAGGGCGCTGGGTAATGCGGTACAGGATCGCCATGCCTTCCTGGCGGGTGGCGTCGCGATCGGTCAACAGGTCGCCCAGCGCCATCTGCAGCTGGAGGTCGTCCGGATTGGCGCGTGTGCGGCGGCGCAGCTCGGCGATGGCTTCGGTGCGGCCGGCCGGCGTGCCGGACAAGATGCGATAGTAGTCGCGCGCCAGGTCGCCGTCGGGCGCACCGCGCGGAAACAGCTTGCGCAGCCGCTGTACCGCTTCGTCGTCCTTGCCGCTGCGCGACAACAGGCGGATATTGGCCATTTCGCGTTTGTCGCGCGTGGCGATACGGTACGCGTCTTCGAGCTCCTGCGTGGTCGCGTCTCCCGGGGCCACTGCGCGCAGTTTCTTCAGCAGCTTCTCGGCTTCCACGGGACGGTTCGAACGGATTTCGATCAGGCCCATCAGCTTCAATGCTTCTGGCTGGTTGGGGTCGATCAGCAGCGCCTTTTCCAGAACACCGCGCGCCATGTCGGCGCGGTTCCTGGCGTCCCACATCCTTGCGGAGGCCAGCAGTTGCGCCATCTGGCGTGAGGGCGCAGCGCGTGAAGCGGGGGCGGGGGCGGGATCGGCGGCGAGGACCGGCATGGCGGAACTGGCCAGCAACAGCGCCAGCGTGGGGGCTAGCGCGTGGCGGGGCATGCGGATTTCCAGGCCGGCACCACGGTGCCGTCCGCTTCAAAGCGGAATTGTCCGTCGAGATGACCAAGTCCGAACAGCGCCAGAACCTGGCTGTAGTAACCGAGCGGCTCGCGCCCGGCCAAGGTGCGGGTGCGCTGGGCCTGCGCGCGCGCGGCATCGGCCAGGCCCAGTGCGGCCAGGTAGGGGGCCACGGCAGCCGAGAACCCCGCATTGCCAGCATTTGGGCCGAACGTGCCGGCTTGCGTGTCGACCTGCTCGGGCGGGTGACCATGGGTCACCACGTAATCGGCCATGGGGCGGAACGTGTGCAGCACTGACGTACGCATCGGATCGCGTTGCGCCATCATGCCGGCCCACAGGTAGACGCGGATGGCGTTGTATGCGCCGACCGCCTGCGTCTGCGCGTCGGGAACAAAGCCGTGCCCCTTCCGGTATGCGACCCAGTCGGGCGAGAAGCCCTTCGGCGCGGTGGTCACTATCAGTCGCGCCGAGGTTTCGACCAGCGTTTTCCAACTGCTGTCTTCGCCGAGCACGGCGGCCAGCCGGCGCATCACGGGCAACGGCACATAGCTGGGATTCAGGCGCCACAGGTCGGGCGACGGATGAAAGCCGACCGGGCCCGGCAACAGCGTACGGCCCAGGCCAGGCAGGAGCGCGGTTTCCTCGTGTAGCACACGGCGTGCGACCAGTGTGCCCAATGCGATGTAGCGCCGCTCATTCCAGAGCCGGCCGGCTTCCAGCAGCGTATAGGCAATCCAGAGGTCGGCATCGGACGCGGGATTCTGGTCGAGCACGCCCCAGGTGCCGGCATGCTCGCCGTCGGTCCGCTTGCCCCATTGCCAGGCTGGCAGATGCGCAACCAGATCGCCCTGCGCGAGGTTGTTCTCGGTCCAGGCCAGCAGCTTGTCGAACGTGGCGCGGTCATTGGCCACCAGCGCGAAGAACAGCGCGTATGACTGGCCTTCGGAGACGGTGACCTGCTGATCAGTGCTGTCGTCGATCACACGGCCATCCTGGCTGATCGTATGGCGGCGAAAGGCGTCCCAGTCCGGCCACGCGCAGGTCGCGGCCGCGCTGGTCAGCGCCACGCTGCCCAGCACCCACGCCGTCGCGCAGCGTACCAGGACAGGCAGCAGCCACGCCCGTGCCCGCCGCATGTCAGCCTCCGTTTCGGCGCGCCGCAATTCGGCCCAGCGCCCAGAACAGTGTCAGCGCCACCAGCAACCCGGCCAG
Organism: Cupriavidus sp.; assembly: GCF_057315035.1. Lineage (NCBI taxonomy): Bacteria > Pseudomonadati > Pseudomonadota > Betaproteobacteria > Burkholderiales > Burkholderiaceae > Cupriavidus > Cupriavidus sp. The sequence goes on from NZ_DBHKYV010000043.1 coordinate 28,809, forward strand.
GATGCCGGCTATGGCCAGCAGGGCAGGGTGAGCCGACATCGTCATCCACAGTCGCGCATACCAGGGCAGGTTGCCTACGTAGTAGGTGTCGCCCAGGCGCAGCCCTTCGAGCTCGCGCTGCCGGATCACCGTAAGATCGCCGCGGATCTGCGCCACCTTGCCGGGATCCTCGAGTACGTCGAGCACATCGCGTACACGGTCGTCGCTCGATGCCGTCAGCGCTACCACGCTGCGGCGTTCCACATACGGCGATTCGAAACCGATCAGCGCGGCCAATGGCCCGTCGCCAGTCAGGATCGCGCGGCCGGCCGGCGAAATGTTTTCCTCCTCCAGTCCGCTGAGCCAGTTCGACCATGCGTGCGTGCGCTGGTCGCGCAACGCGATTTCGGTGCGGCCGCGTTCAACCAGCAGTGGCAGTGACTTGCCCCAGTTCTGCAGGATCTGCGCGGCGCTGCCCGTGCCGACGATGACCAGGTTGCGGTCCTTGACCGATTCGATGGCCTTGGCTGGGGTCACCGCAACGCGCAGCGCCGGCAAGCCGGTCCATTTGCCCATATGGCCCAGTACGGTCAGCAACGCTTCCTGGTCGACCGTGGTCGGGGCGTCAGGCATTACCACCGCGGTGTCGGCGAGGTCGGCGAGGCGCGTGAACGGATATCCGCTGTTGGCAAAGAATGCGAGGTTCGGCAACGCTGCGTAGTGCAGGAAGCCGCTGAAGTCGATCGACGAATCGGGATCCACAGCGGCGCGTGCCACGTTGGCGGCGGTGGATGAGCACAGGCCCGTCTTCTGCGAATCGATATGGAAACGGAACTGCATCTGGTTGTTGCTGCCCACACGGAAGGCAGGGATCAGGATCTCGTTGCTGACGGTTGCGCTGCCACCGGACAGCAACGGCACGCTGACCAGGTTCTCGTCGGTCTGCACAGTCAGTGGCTTGAGCCGGTACGAGCGTACGAGCTGGTCGTTGACGTCGATGCTGAGCACCGAATCGTTGTAGGTGGAGGGCGCCGTGTAGCGGTACTTCATGCTCAGCGGCACCGAGCGGTCGTTCCAGCCGAACAGGTCGGCAGGCACGCGCAGGTTCACGCGGATCGCATCGGGGCTGGCCCCCGACACCTGTAGTTGTTGCGGGTCGGTGACCAGCTCCTTGAACATGACCGGGCGGTCCACCGGTGCCCAGGCCGGTGCGTCGTAGGGGCGGCGCGGCTTGCCGAGGTCCACCGACTTGACCGCGGCGCTGGGCCCGGCCATGCCGGCCTTGCCAAGCACCACCGCATTGGCGGCGACTTCCAGTTCCTGCGGCGTGCGGCCTGCCAGCACCAGCAGCTTGCGTGACGGATTGGCCGGATTGGGCATCACGCTGACGGACGGGCCATCGATCTTGTCGAGGTGAATGCCGTCGGGCTGCGCATTGGGCAGGACCAGCGCAATCGCATGGGCGTCGGCCGGTGCGCTGCGTGTCACCGGAAAGCGCAGTTCGCGGTAGCTGGCCAGCGCGCCAAGCCACGACGCCACCACGCCCGCCGCGCGCAGCGTGACGGGATCGGCGTTGGCTGCCAGCATGAACGGCACCGTGACGCGGCGGTTGTCGCGGCGGTCGAAGAACGGCGCCGGTAGCAGCGCCAGGTTGTCAGGCAGGGTGACCGTGGACTTGGTCAGCGTCAGCGTGCTGGTGGGGCTGATGTCGGTCCACAGGCTCGAATGGTAGGGGTCTTCGCAGTGGTCGAGCGTGTAGTGCGCGATCATCTGCACATTGATGCGATTGAAATCCGTAAAGAAGCGCGGGTCCAGTTCGATCTCGCGCGAGACCTGCTGGCCGGCGTGAGCCTGATCCAGCGGCAGCGTCGCCACGACTTCATCGTTGAGTCGGATCTTCAGGTGCGACAACGGATACACCAGCGACGGCGAATACGTGAACACCAGCTTGAGCTTTGCCGCGGTGACCACTTCATCGAGCCGGATGCCGACATTCACGGTGCGATCGGGATCGACGCCGCGCAATGGAATCGTATAGTTGGCGCCCATCTGGGCGAAGCTCAGGGTCTGGGTGCGGCCGGGCGGTGATGGTGTCGGGGGCGTCGCGGCGTCTGAGGCTGCAGCCGTTGCCGAGGCTGCGACGGCCTGGGCAGCGGATTCCAGAGGGAGGACGGCCGCGCAGAGGGCCGCAATCATTAAGGTCAATGGCAACCAGGCTTGCCTGATGCAGCCACGTCGCAGGCCTGACACAAGTTCCGTCATATCGGGGTGCCCTGTGAAGATCGCAGCAAATACATTGCGTTCAGAGAATACTGCGTGGCGAATATAGCACGCCGATTTCGGCCAGCAGCAAGGCTTTGCGGGAAGTCAGCAGTGAATTAAGAAAGATTCAAATCAAACGGCCGAGTGGTCTTAATATTTTTAATCACAGCGCGAGTTCCAATTCGCATGTGCGGTAATTTCGACAATCGCACATGCCAAATTTGCATAAAGGCAGCGTCGGGCATGTGGAAGAATTCAGCCAATCCTTTGCTCTCGTTGAGTATTTCGCCATGTCCGAAGCTGTCGTTTTCCTGAACGGGGAACTGCTCCCCCTGTCCGAAGCCCGCATTCCCGTGCTCGATCGCGGCTTTATCTTTGGCGACGGCATCTACGAAGTCATTCCGCTCTACAACGGCAAGCCGTTCCGTGGCGCGCAACACCTGGCGCGCCTGGCCCGCAGCCTGGCATCGATCGGCATCCCCAACCCCTATACCGAAGCGGAATGGCTGGCCCAGATCGACCGCGTGGTCAAGTCCAACGGCCTGGCCGACCAGATGATCTACATGCAGGTGACGCGCGGCGTGGCAAAGCGCGCCCACGCGTTTCCCGCCGAGGTTTCGCCGACCGTACTGATCATGACCAACCCGATGGCACTGCCGCCGGCAGCGTCGGTCGAGCAAGGCGTGGCCTGCGTGACGATGGAAGATCGCCGCTGGCTCAATTGCCAGATCAAGTCGACCTCGCTGCTGGGTAATGTGCTGGCCGCGCAGGTGGCGGCCGAGGCTGGCGTGACCGAGGCCATCCAGTTTCGCGATGGCTTCCTGACCGAGGCTTCGTCATCCAATGTGTGGATCGTGAAGCAAGGCCGTGTGGCGGCGCCCCCCAAGGACAACCTGATTCTCGAAGGCATTCGCTATGGCCTGATGGAAGAACTGTGCGCGGCGATGGACATCTCGATCGAGGCACGCCGCATCGCGCGCGACGAGGTCTTTGCCGCTGACGAGGTAATGATTTCATCGGCCAGCAAGGAGTTGCTGCCGGTGGTGACGATCGACGGCAAGCGCATCGGCAATGGCCAGCCTGGTCCGGTGTTCCAGCGCCTGTACGCGGCATACCAGACGGCCAAGGCCGCGCTCTAGTCACCCTGCGCGCCTTTTCGGTAGCCGCGTGCTAGGATGGCCGCGGACGTATCACCGACAGGAGACTGGTCATGGCCAAGCGCGAGCGCAGCCGGCGTGTCATCAAGGAAGAGGTGAGCCGGCGCATTGGGCAGATCGACGAGATCGCGGACGACGGTGCCCGTGTCCGGGTACCGGACCCCGAGCCGCACGCACGCGATACACGCGGCCGTAACTGGGACATGGCCCGCTTTGGCAACGCGCGGGGCTATGAAGCGGCGATCCGGGCGGTGGTCGACGAGGTACGCGACGAGTTCGACCTCGTGGACGATCCCGCCAGCCACGTGCCAAATCCGTTTGGCGATTGACGCGTGGCCGGCTTGCCCGGCAAGTCTAGTGCGGCAGTCCCGGCCATGCCGGTTGGGGCTGCCAGCCTTCGATGGTCCTGGCCGGCAATGGCTGCGCAAACAGGAACCCCTGCCCCACATGGCAGCCGTGTTCGAGCAGGAACTGGCGCTGGAATGCGCTGGTGACACCCTCGGCCACCACCGTCAGTTCGCGGGCGCGGCCGATGCGGATCACGGCTTCCACCAGCGTGCGCGCCGCCTCGCTGGTTTCCAGATCCAGCAGGAAACTGCGGTCCAGCTTGATTTCTTCGACTGGCAGTCGCGTAAGCCGGCTCAGGCTCGAAAAACCCGTACCGAAATCGTCGATCGACAGGCGCACGCCCATCTTGCGCAGCGCCGCAATGGTTGCCTCGGCCTCCGACGTGTGCTCCAGGAAGACCCCTTCGGTGATCTCGATGGTCAGGTCGCCGGCAGGCAAGCCGTGCGTGCGCAGGGCCTGTGCCACCACGTCGGGCAAGCCCGGGTCACGAATGCTCAGCGGCGACAGGTTGACCGAGACCGCCGGCACTGCCGCACCCCGGGCGCGCCATTGGCCCTGCTGGGCACAGGCCTCGCGCACCGCCCAATAGCCCAGTGCAACGATCAGCCCGGATTCCTCCGCCAACGGTACGAACATCGACGGGGCGATATCGCCACGGCGCGGATGCGGCCAGCGGGCCAGTGCCTCGACGGCCCACAGGCTGCCGGTGGCAAGGTGAATCTGTGGCTGGTAGTGCATGCGCAGGCGGCCGTCGGCAATGGCTTCGCGCAATTCGATCTCGAGCGTGCGGCGGTCGCCGAGGCGACGTGCAAGCGAGGCGTCGTAGAGGCAGACCTGGCTGTCGCGCCCCTGGACGCATTGTTTCTTGGCCTGGTAGACCGCCAGGTCGGCGTGATGCAGCAAGGTCTCGCGGTCACGCGCCTGTTCCGTCAGCAGGCTGATGCCGACGCTGGCCATAGGCGACAAGGTCAGTCCGCGCGCGACACTGATCGGGGCGGATAGCGAGTGAAGCAGGGCCCGCGCAGCGGCCATGGCAGCGTCGGCCGAGTGGCCGGGCAGCAGGACCGCAAACTCGTCGCCAGACAGGCGGCCGACCGTGGCATCGGCATGGAGGCCAAGCGCGCCATGCTGCAGTCGCGTGGCCACTTCGGTAAGAAAGCGGTCGCCCGCACCGTGTCCCTGCACGTCGTTGACGCGCTTGAAGTCGTTCAGGTCGATAAACAGCAATGCCAGCGGGCTGCCATCGGCGTTGGCGCGGGCCACGGCTTCGTCGGTGCGCGAGAGCAGTAACTGGCGATTGGGCAGGCCGGTGAGCGCGTCGTAATACGCCAGACGATGGATGCGCTCCTGCGCGTGGTCGCGCGCCAGTGCCAGCGCGCATAGATCCGCTGCCACCGATACCAGGTTCTCGTGGAACGCATCGGGCAGGCGCGGCTCGGCAAAGCAGAGGGCAAAGGTTCCCAGGACGCGGCCATCGGCTGCCCGCACCGGCGTGGACCAGCTGGCGGCCAGCCCGGCCCCCAATGCCGCGTCGCGCAGCGTTTCCCAGCGCGGGTCCTGCGCAATATCGCCGACGGCCACCGGCTTGCCCAGGAATGCGGCCGCACCGCAGGAGCCCGATTGCAGTCCGATTGACAGGTTGTCGAACGGTGCCTCGGCGGCAGGGTCGGCGGACGGCATTGCCACCAGCCGCAGGTGGCCGCCGGCCACGCGCATCACGGCCGCCATCGCGCCCGGCGACATCCGTTCGACGCGCCGGCACAGGTCGGCCATGATTTCGCTGGTGGGCAGGTCGCGTGCCAATGCCTCCAGCGTGCGATGCTGGATCGACTCCCGCACCTTGGTGGCGGTGATGTCGGTGAGCACGCAGACGGTATTGACCAGGTCGCCGGCCGCGCGAGTCGGGTTCGCCTGCCGGGATCCCGCCATGATCGGACTTACCGCAACCGACAGCCAGCGCGGCTGGCCAGCCATGTCGGCCACCAGCGATTCACGCTGGAGGGGTTTGCCTTCGGCCAGCGGCGCGAGCATCGTGGCAAGCGGTTCGGTCCGTGCGTGGAGTGGCCTGAGCAGTTCATGCCAGGGGCGTCCCACGGCCTGGTGCCGGGCATAACCGAGCAGCCGTGCAAAGCCGCCGTTGACGTGGCAGATGATGCCTCGGCCGTCGGTAATCATGACCGGGTTTTCGGCGTGGTCCAGGCATAGCGACAGCATGCGCAGGCCTGCCGGGCTTAGCGCGTCGCCGGGTTCGTCATGGCGATCGCGCAGGAAGGCCGCGTACTGGACCGGCGAGTCGGCATCGCCATCGAGCGGTGCAAACGCCGTGGCATGCAGGCATACATGACGTACCGTGCCGTCCGGGCGCCGGACGGCAATTTCTTGCGCAGCCTCGCGCTGATCGCCTGGCGTGGCCAGGCCGTCCAGTGCGCCGGGCGACAACGTGCTGGCGCATTGCCCAAGCACGGTAGCTCGCTTAAGTCCCCACAATGCCTCGGCGGCGGCATTGAACAGGGTGACGTGGTTGCGCGCATTGACGGCGACCACGGCATCGATCGCCTGTTCCAGCGCCTGGGTACGCATGCTTTCTGACTTTCTCGTTTTTTTGGATATCGTCGTGCCCACTCCCGGCAATCTCCCTCGATTGCCGTCCATCCGTGCGCACCCCGCGAGTGTACGACCGTTCCCAAGCGCCCATGGGCAGGGTTTGCCCGGCTTTTTGTAGAAATGACAATCGAGTCAACCCCTCTGATGGGGTCGTGCGGGCGTAAGCGCCATATCCGGCGCCATTGCTGCGCCTGCGTATGACCCCACGCACCATGACGGGGCAAAAATTAGAGGGTTTATTCGGTCTGGCAGCGGTCGCTTGCCTGGCCAACCGCCCGGGTATCGTCAGTCGACCGAGACGATAATGGCCACGCGACGATTCTCCGCGCGGCCCAGCGCGGTGCGATTGTCGGAAATCGGGTGGGTCTTGCCCAGGCCGCGCACCAGCAACTGACTGCGTGTGAACCCGCAAGTGGTCAGCACGCGTGCCACCGCTTCCGCGCGGCGCATTGACAACAGCTGGTTGTACTCGGCGGTGCCGGCATCGTCGGTATGTCCGTCAATGCGCAGCGCATCGATCCCGGCGTCATGGAGAACGTGGCCAATGCGCAGCAGGGCGGCCTGGCGCTCCGGCGTAATCACGTCTTCGTCGAACCCGAACAGCACCTTGTTCGACGCGCCGAGTTCCCAGCCGCTACCGGTCAGTTCGAAGCCGTGGCCTTGCAGTACCGTCACCTGCGCGGGCGTCAGCTTGCCGGCAGGCGCGGGCGGGCTGGCGCAGCCCGCGAGGGTCAACCCGGTCGTCATCGCAAGGCCCATGCTGCGGGTCAGGAAGCTGCGACGGGTGAGTCGGTACTTCATCATGACGGCAGCCGTGCCGATCAGGCATGAGGTTCGGGTGGCGCGGTTTCGGCGCTGCGCCAGGTGGCGCCCGACTGCCGCTTGGCGCCGTACATCGCGGCATCGGCCGCATGGAGCAGCGCGGTGCCGTTGCGGGCGTGGAGCGGAAATACCGCCAGACCGATGCTGAGCGGTGCCACGATCGACGTGCCGCTGGGCAGGTCCATTGGCTGGCTCATCGCATCGAGGATGCCTTCGGCGATGCGCACCGCATCCTCAGGCTGGCGCAGCGCGGCAATCAGCACGGCGAACTCGTCGCCGCCGAGGCGCGCCACGCTGTCGGTGTCGCGCAGGCAGGCGCGGATGCGCTGGGCAATGCCCACCAGTACCGCGTCGCCGGCGGCATGGCCGTGGCGGTCGTTGATACCCTTGAAGTCGTCACTGTCGAGATAGAGCACGGCGGCATACTGGTTGCGGGCCGCTGCCGAACGCACGGCGAGATCGAGCGTTTCGGTGAAGGCGGCGCGGTTCAGCAATCCTGTCAGGCTGTCGTGCGTGGCGCGGTGCGCCAGCGAACGGTTCTCGTGCTGCAACTGTTTCTGCCATGCCTCCAGCTCGTCCAGCAGTACGTTGAAGTCCTCGGACAGCGCATTGAGCTCGGCGATCCGCGCGGGCGGCATGCGCTGGCCGAAGGCGCGTTCCGAGCGTACCGCGTGCGCCACGCGCATCAGGTTGCGCAACGGATCGACGATATTGGACAGCATGCGGCTGGACATGTAGTGCGCGCCGATGGCCGTCAGCAGCAGGCACGCAATCAGCCCAAGTGTGCCCTGCAGCAGGAAATGCAGCAGCGCGATCGGGTCGCCGGCCACGCGCACGCTGCCCACCTGCTGCGACTCATGAATGATCGGTTGCACCACCGGGCCCGAGGTCAGCATCTCGCCAGCCAGCCGGCGCAGTGCCGGAAAGCGGTGCTGGCCAGGCCGTTGCCACGACGCCAGCGGCTGCTGGTCGCGGTCGAGCACGGTAACCGTGGCCACGTCCTCGGCGGCGGCAATCACCGAGAGTGCATCGGCGGTGGCGGCTTCGTCGCGGAACACGACCGGCGCCTCGACCGTATAGGCAATCGAGCGCGCCACCAGATGCAGATTGTGGTCGGCATAGGCGCGCAGCGCGGTCATTCCGAGGAACGTCAGCGAGATGCCCGCCGTAAAAACGGCGATCATCGCCACACCCAGGTGGATGCGGCGCAGCGCGCTGTACAGCGTCGGCCGGGCCGGCGTAGTCGGGGCGGGGGCGTGTCGGCCGTGCAGCTTCATGGTGCCGGCGCCCTGCGGCGTCCCAGTTGCAGCACACCCGGATGAACGTGAATGCCGCTGCGCGCAATCGCATCGAGATTGATGCGGAACGACACCTGGTTCTCACGGATGACCAGGCAGAACATGCTGCCACCCTCACACTCGAAATCTTCTTCCGATATCACCAGTACGGGTTTGCCAACGAACTCCGTCGTCAGCTTGTGGCGGCGCGCATCGGTCATCGCCCCAAGGTAAAGCGCGTCGCAATCGGCCACCAGCGATTCGGTGAGCATGTCGGCCCGGCGTGCCTCCACCAGCCGCCCGGAGGACAGCGTGCCACCCTCCATCAGCTTGCTGGCGAAACGGGCGGTATTGTCCACGCAAAGGCGCACCGTTTCGCGCTCGTTTGGCCAGCGCGCATAGCTGAGCAGGCTCATGACCACGCGCGCGACGGCTTCGGGGCGCGAAACCGGCGCGGCGGCCGGCGCGGCGGCCGGCGCGGCTGACGAAGCACCGGCGACCGGTGGCGACGAGGCCATGGCCGGCATCGGCAGGCATACGCCGAGAGGCAGAGCCAGAAGGGCCAGCAGTGCCAGTAGGCCTGGCAAGGCCCGGTACGCAGGCCGGCTCACGGCGAGGAGGGGGCGGAATACGGAACGCGGCAATTGGGCGGCGGACGCAAGTCAGGGCAAATCCACGGAAATGGTGGGCGAATGGCTCCATGGGAGTTTCGGCAGGTTCTGCACAAAACTGTAGCCACAATTGCCAGCTTCCGCACCGGGCCAAATGCCGTAGGCCGGGGTCGCCCGCGACGAAGGGCTTCACCCGGATGTGCTAGAGTTCCCGCAACGCTTTCCTGCCAGCTTTTTGTCCTGTTGTGTTGTGCCGTTGTCTTGACCGGAGGAGCATCATGGCGACCGAATCCAGACCGCAACTTAAGGCTTTCGTGCAGACCGCGCCCCAGGCCGGGCGTTACGTGTGGGTGATTTCACTGGTGGACTTCAGTGCGCAGCAGATCCGGCGCACCATGGTGTCCGACGACACTTTCACGACGTCCGATGCCGCCCGTGTGGCGGGCGACGCCGAACTGAAGGGAATGGCCGCCGACCACTGATCCGGCGGTAATTTTTCGATACCCTCTCTATCACACCGTTACATCACACCGTGGATACGGTAGGTACACTGTTGCCCATCGTCCATAAGAAAAGAGAGGGTCATCTTGAACCGCATGACATTCCTGCGCGCCGCCGCTGGCGCCGCGCTGCTGTGCTCGGCCGCGGCATTCGCCCCGGCGGCCATGGCCCAGGTCAATATCAATATCGGCATCGGCACCCCGCCGCCGGCCCCGATCTACGAAGCCGTGCCGGCCCCGCGCGCCGGCTACGTCTGGGCGCCGGGCTACTGGGCCTGGGATGACCATTACCACAAGCACGCCTGGAAGAAGGGCCATTGGGCCGCGGCGCGCCCGGGCTATGTCTACGAATCGCCGCGCTGGGTGCGGGCCAGCAACGGCTGGGTCATGCAGCCCGAGCGCTGGAACCACGGGCCGGACTATGACCGCTACTACGGTCGTGACGATCGAGGCCCGGGCCGGGGTCACGGCAATGGCGGCTATCACTGCCCGCCGGGGCACGCAAAGAAGGGTGAGTGCTGAATACCGCCTGAGCCTAGTCTGAGCCTGGGCTGAGCCCGTTTGGGCACAGCTATCTCACGATGCGGTGACAGGCGTGCGTAAGGCCATGCTAGGATTTCCGGGCTCAGCCGATTACCCGGAGACTAGATATGGCCAAGCAGGTCTTCTCGCGTATGCAGTACCTGGATATCCTCAACGACAGTTTGCGCCGCCATCCGGGCTTCCAGCCGGGCATGGCGTTCGTGTTCCTGCCGCCAGGGGCCAGTGCCGGCCAGGCGTCGGGTGTCGGATGCACGGGCCCGCTCGAGGCGATGCCGGTCTATTGCGAGATCGAGCGCGTGGCGTCGGGACTGATCGAGGTCGAAGAATAGTCGAGGATTTGGTCGACGATTGATCGAGGGATTGGTCCAGGAAAACAAAAAGCACCCGAGGGTGCTTTTTGTTTTTGTTTCTCAGCCTTCGTCTTCCTCGTCATCGAGGAATTCGCGACGCAGCATCCAGTTGGCGATGGCTTCGTCGCAGACGTTCTTGAGCTTGCCCTTGTCGGGCAGCTTGTCGAACAGCTGGAAATTGACCAGTGCCATGCCTGCATCGGTGATGTAGAACAGGCGGTCCGGTTCGTCGTAGTGGACGATGCGTCCGTCGATGCCAGCTTCCTCGTTGTCGGCGGGCAGGTCTTCGAGCTCGACCACGCGGCACGTGAAACGCGGGCTGCGGGTGTGGGTCAGATACTCGAATTCGTCGTGTGTGATATCGCCGCCCTTGCCGGCGACGACCGCGAAGCCCCAGATGAACCGGGGCATCGGCAGATCGGACAGATCATCAATCTCGTCCATGGTGTTCTCCCTGATGCAACAACCGGCATTATCGCCCAACTCCAGCACCGCGGCAGCCCCCGGGACCATCAATCGAGCATGTATCCCTTTGCCAGCGTGCCAAAGTCTTCCAGTTCACGTGCTTGCCATGCGGCATCATGCCCCAGTTCCTCGGCCAGCAGGGCCGCCACGCGTGGCGCACCGGCCAGCGCGGCCCGGGCATCGAGGAACAGCGCACGATTGCGCCGGCCCAGCACGTCTTCCACGCGGCGTGCCAGTTCATGGCGGGCGGCAAACCGGACGTGGGCTTCGGTCAGTCCTGACGCCGGCACGATGACGGAGTCGGCGCCGGGCAATGCCTGCACCAGCGGCAGGTCCGCGCCATAGTAGCGATCCGGTGAACCCGTATTGGCAGGCGGCAGGCCGGCTGGCATGCCGGTGGCCCCATGCAGCGGCAGGTCGGCCGTGCGGCACGGTGCGGCACGCAGCAACTGGCGCTGGATGGCGGTCTCGATCACGTCCTCGGCCATCTTGCGATAGGTGGTCCATTTGCCGCCAGTCACGGTGATCAGGCCGGCCTTCGAGACCACTATCGTATGTTCGCGCGACAGCGACGCCGTCGACGATTCCCCCGTGGCCTTGACCAGCGGACGCAGTCCGGCCCAGACGCTCGTGACATCGGCGCGCGATGGGTCGCGGGCCAGGTAGCGCGCAGCGGTTTCCAGGATGAAGTCGATGTCGTCGGCAGTGGCGCGCGGCTCAATCGGCAGGTCCTTGCGCGGCGTATCGGTGGTGCCGACGATCACGTGGCCATTCCAGGGCACCAGGAACAGCACGCGGCCGTCGTCGGTCTTGGGGATCAGGACTGCCCGGTCACCGGGCAGGAAGCTGCGCGGGATCGTCAGGTGCACGCCCTGGCTCGGTGCCACCATGGTGCGGGCCTGGCCGTCTTCCATCTGGCGCACCGCATCGACCCATACGCCCGTGGCGTTGATCACGCAATCGGCACGCAACTGGAAGGTGGCATCGCCCAGCGCATCCTGCGCCGTGACGCCGGTCACGACGCCATTACTCTGTGTCAGGCCGGTCACGCGCATATAGTTGAGCGCGGTACCGCCTACGTCGAACAGTGTGCGCATCAGCGCCATGGCCAGGCGGGCATCGTCGAACTGGCCGTCGAAATACAGGTTGCCGCCACGCAGCGGCCGGCCGCCCACATGCTCGGCCAGCGTCGGGGCGGCCTGCAGTGTTTCGCGGTGATTGAGCCAGCGGCTGCCCGACAGGTTCAACCCACCGGCCAGCATGTCGTAGACCTTCAATCCGATGCCATAGAAAGGCTGGTCGAACATCTGGTAAGCAGGCACCACGAAACCCAGCGGCCACACCACGTGAGGCGCGTTGCGCGCCAGCAGGCCGCGTTCGTGCAGTGCTTCGCGCACCAGGCTGATATTGCCCTGGGCCAGATAGCGCACGCCGCCGTGTACCAGCTTGGTGGCCTTGCTCGAGGTGCCCTTGGCGAAGTCGGCGGCTTCCAGCAGCAATGTGCGATAGCCGCGTGCGGCTGCGTCGAGTGCGGTGCCCAGTCCCGTGGCGCCGCCGCCGATGACGATGACATCCCAGCGCGCGGTGCGCGATAGCGTATCGAGCAGTTCGCCGCGTGTGGGTGGCTGGACCGGAGGTACGGAGATTGGCATGGAGTCTTCGGCAGTCAGTTCAGTGTGCGGCACCGCTGTCGTCGCGCGCCCAGTCCCGGGCGCGGTCGACGGCACGATGCCAGCGGGCAATGCGATGCGCGCGTTCGTCGGCCGACAGTTTCGGTTCGAAACGCTGTTCCACCTGCCACTGGCGCGTGATTTCCTCGGGGTCGGTCCAATAGCCGGTGGCCAGGCCCGCCAGGTAGGCGGCGCCCAGCGCCGTGGTTTCGGTGACGCGCGGACGCACGACCGGTGTGCCAAGCAGGTCGGCCTGCATCTGCATCAGCAGGTCGCTGCGCGATGCGCCACCGTCCACCCGCAATTCATCCAGCGAGATGCCGGCATCCTTCTGCATCGCATCGAGTACATCCACGCTTTGCAGTGCGATCGATTCCAGCGCGGCGCGGGCAATATGCGCGCCGCCGGTGCCGCGCGTGATGCCGATCAGCGTGCCGCGGGCAAACGGGTCCCAGTGTGGCGCGCCGAGTCCGGCAAACGCCGGCACGAACACCACGCCGCCGGTATCGTCGCATTGGCGCGCGAGCGGGTCGACCTCCGGCGCGCTGTGGATCAGCTTGAGCCCATCGCGCAGCCACTGGATCGTGGCGCCGCCCATGAACACGCCCCCCTCGAGGCAGTATTGCGTGTCCTGCCCGATCTGCCAGCCGATGGTGGTAATCAGCCTGTTGCGGGATGCCACTGGCTGGTTGCCTGTATTCATCAGGATGAAGCAACCGGTGCCATAGGTGTTCTTGGCCATGCCCGAGCGCAGGCAGGCCTGGCCGAACGTGGCGGCCTGCTGGTCGCCGGCGATGCCGGCAATCGGCACGTCCACGCCGAACAGCCGGGTGGACGTGCGCGCGACCTCGCCACTCGATGGCACCACCTCGGGCAACAGGCTGCGCGGGATGTCGAGGATGCCGAGCAGTTCATCGTCCCAGCGGAATTCGTGGATATTGAACAGCAGCGTGCGCGATGCGTTGGAGACATCGGTCACGTGCCGCGCGCCATCGGTCAGTTGCCAGATCAGCCAGCTGTCGACCGTGCCGAAGGCCAGTTCGCCACGTTCGGCGCGTGCGCGCGCGCCGTCGTAGTGGTCCAGCATCCAGCGCAGCTTGGTGCCCGAGAAATACGCATCGATCAGCAGTCCGGTCTTGCGCTGGAAAGTGTCGGCATGGCCGGCGGCCTGCAGGTCTTCGCACATCGGTGCGGTGCGGCGGTCCTGCCAGACCAGTGCGCGGCCCACTGGTTCGCCGGTTTTGCGGTCCCACAGCACGGTGGTTTCGCGCTGGTTGGTGATGCCGATCGCGCTCAGTTGTGATCCGCTGACATTGGCATCGCCGAGCACCTCGTGCGCAACCGCCAGTTGCGATTGCCAGATTTCATAAGGGTCGTGCTCGACGTGCCCGGGATGCGGATAATATTGCCGGAATTCGCGCTGGGCGATGCGTACCACATTGCCGCCGTGATCGAACAGGATGGCGCGCGAACTGCTGGTGCCCTGGTCCAGGGCCAGCACGTAGCGCGGCTGCGAGGCGTGCGTGGATGTCATGCGGTCCATCCTTCATGGAGAAACTGAATAGTCATGTCCGATATCGTTACCAACATCCTGGCCGGCGTTGCAGCGCGCAGTCCGTTCGATCGTGCAGCCCATCTGCGGTTGACCGTGGAGGGCGCGCAGGTGGGGTGGCTGCCGCGCAGGCACGCGGAAATTCTCGCGGGGTTTGGCAGCGACGTGATCGGCGAAGTCGTGGGCAAGGAAGACGGGCAGGGCGCGGTGGCGCTGTTGCCTGCCTGCGGCACGGTGCACGCGCGCGACGCCGCGCTGGCCACGCTGGCCCGGCAGCTTGCCGACGCCGGGCATGTGCGCGGCTGGCGCAACGAGCTGTTCGCCGTCACGCCCGCGCTCGAGGCGACGCCATTCGGGGTCATTGAACGCGCCGCGGCCCGCTTCCTGGGGCTGCTGACATTCGCGTCGCACATGAATGGCATCGTGGCCGGGCAGCGCACGTTGTGGATTTCGCGGCGCAGCGCGGCCAAGGCGGTCGATCCCGGCATGTGGGACAACCTCGTGGCCGGCGGCATGCCGGCTGGCAGCGATCCGCTGGAAACCCTGGTGCGCGAATGCGACGAAGAATCGGGCATTCCACCTGCGCTCGCTGGCCAGGCCGAAGCGCATGGCGTGATCGAAGTCCTGCGCGAGATCCCCGAAGGCGTGCAATGGGAACACGTATATATATATGACCTGCTGCTGCCGCCAGACTTTGTACCGTGCAACCGTGACGGCGAGGTGGCGGAGCACCGCATTATCGACCCGGCGGCATTGCTTGCTATCATGGCGGACCGCGCGATGACCGTAGATGCCACGCTGGTGACGTTGGATGCCCTCGTTCGGCGCGGCTGGACTGCCGTCCAGCCCTGATTGCCACGCATCACGGTACCTGCCTGCCTAACCCCGAATTGCCGAAGATGAGCACCACCGGATTTATCCTGACCCTTTCCTGCCCGGACCAGCCGGGCATCGTGCACGCCGTGTCCGGCCTGCTGTTCCAGCACGGCTGCAATATCGTCGATTCTGACCAGTACGGCGATGCCTTCACCGGCCGCTTTTTCATGCGCGTGCATTTCAGCACGGCCGCGGGCGGTCCGGAGCTCGGTGAACTGCGTACCGCATTCGCGCCCATAGGCGATCAGTTCGGCATGCAGTGGGACGTGTTCGATGCCACCGTGAAGCCGCGCGTGATGATCATGGTGTCGAAGATCGGCCATTGCCTGAACGACCTGCTGTTCCGCGCCAAGGCCGGTGGTTTGCCGGTGGAAATTGCCGCGATCGTGTCGAACCATCGCGACTTCTATCAACTGGCCGCGTCGTACGACGTGCCGTTTTTCCACCTGCCGCTGATGAACGCATCGGCCGAGCAGAAGGCCGCGCAGGAAGCGCGCGTGTTCGAGGTGGTACGCGACCAGAACATCGACCTGGTCGTGCTGGCGCGCTACATGCAGGTGCTGTCCGACGACCTGTGCCGCAAGCTGCAAGGCCGTGCGATCAATATCCACCATTCGTTCCTGCCAAGCTTCAAGGGTGCCAAGCCCTACTACCAGGCGCACGACCGTGGTGTGAAGCTGATCGGCGCCACGGCCCACTACGTGACCGCCGACCTTGACGAAGGTCCGATCATCGAGCAGGAGATCGAGCGCGTGGATCACAGCATGGACCCCGAACAACTGACCGCCGTCGGCCGTGACGTGGAATGCGTGGCGCTGGCACGCGCCGTCAAGTGGCACGCCGAACACCGCATTTTGGTGAACGGCCACAAGACGGTCGTCTTCAAGTAAGCGACGGTTTTTTCCCCTCTCCCGCACGCGGGGGAGGGGAGCAAGGCGCTCGACGCAGCGTCACTCCTTTTCCGCGACCACACATTTCACTCCGCTTTCTGTCAGCATCGTCTCGAACGGCGTGCGTAGCGGCTCGTCCGTGAACAGGCGGTCGATGCTGGACAGCGGCGCCAGTTCCACCATGGCCTGGCGGTTGAATTTGCTGGCATCGGCGGCCAGCCAGATCTCGCGCGAATGTTCCATGATTGCGCGCGCCACCTTCACCTCGCGAAAATCGTAGTCACGCAATGTGCCATCGGCCTCGATGCCCGAGATGCCGATCAGGCCGATGTCGACCTTGAACTGGCGGATAAACTCCACCGTAGCCTCGCCAATGATGCCGCGGTCGCGCGAGCGCAGTACGCCACCTGCCACGATCACTTCGCAATCGGGGTTATCGGCCAGGATATTGGCCACATGCAGGTTGTTCGTGATCACGCGCAGGCCGCGATGATGAATCAGCGCGCGCGCTACCTCTTCCACGGTGGTGCCAATGTTCAGGATCAGCGAACACCCTTCCGGCACCGCTGCCGCCACGGCTCGCGCAATGCGCGCCTTGCCTTCGGCATTCAAGACCTGCCGTTGCCGATAGGTAATGTTCTCGGTCGTCGACCCTTCCATGCGTACCCCGCCATGAAAGCGGGCCAGCATCCCGTTCTCCGCCAGCAGGTTGACGTCGCGCCGGACAGTTTGCAGGGTCACGCCGAACTTGCGCGAGAGTTCGTCGATGGAGGCAAAGCCCTGGGTGCGGACTTCCTCGAGCAGGGCGGTCTGGCGGGGATTAAGCGTCATGTCCGGCATTCTAGTTCAAACAGAAACGAAAACAAATGATGCGCCGCAGTATTGTTTTATGTTCGTTTATGCACTAAAACGAGCGGGACGAGTGAAAAAGTGCGCCTTGGCCGCAGTTTTCAGTGTGGCTGAAAAAGCACAGGAACATTGGAGACTGGATGCAGCTGAGCCTGGAAGGCGTTGCGCAGCAAGTGGGGTCGCAAGCCTATCTCTACCCGATGTCGCTGGCCCCCGTGCCAGGCGCCGTTACCATCCTGCTGGGGGCAACCCAGGCCGGCAAGACATCGCTGATGCGGATCATGGCAGGGCTCGACAAGCCCACCGCCGGCCGCGTGCGCGTGGACGGCGTCGACGTGACCGGCGTACCGGTGCGCGACCGAAACGTGTCGATGGTCTACCAGCAGTTCATCAACTACCCGTCGCTGACCGTCTTCGACAATATCGCATCGCCGCTACGGCTGCGGCGCGACAGTCGCGACGACATCGCAACGCGGGTGCGCGCGCTGGCGGACCGCCTCCATATCGGGCAATTCCTCGACCGCTATCCGTCGGCACTGTCGGGTGGCCAGCAGCAGCGCGTAGCGCTGGCGCGTGCGCTGGCCAAGAACGCGCCATTGATGTTGCTGGACGAACCGTTGGTCAACCTGGACTACAAGCTGCGCGAGGAACTGCGTGAAGAACTCACGCATCTGTTCGCGCAGGGCGATGCCACGGTGATCTACGCCACCACGGAGCCGGCCGAGGCGCTGCTGCTGGGTGGCCATACAGCCGTGCTAGATGCCGGTGAACTGCTGCAATACGGGCCGACTCCCGAGGTGTTCCATTACCCGGTGTCATTGCGCGTGGCGCGCGCATTCAGCGATCCGCCGATGAATCTCATGGAAGGCATGCTTGCGCGCGGCAGCGTGACGCTGCCCGGCAATATCGTGATGCGGCTGCCCGAGGTGACTGCACCTGACGGGCCCGTCACCGTGGGCGTACGCGCCGCGGCATTGCGGCTGCAACCGGTGTCCGGCAGCGTCGAGATACAGGGCAAGGTCGGACTTGCGGAATTGTCGGGCTCCGATACTTTCGCGCACGTGGATACCCCCGCCGGTAACCTCGTTGCGCAGTTCGCGGGCGTGCTGGACCTGCAACTGGGCGCACCGCTGTCGCTCCATATCGAGCCGGGGCAACTGTATCTGTTCAACGCGGCGGGCGATCGCATTTACGCGCCGCGCCGTCCGGGTGCGCTGGCCGATGTGGTCAGCGCGCCGGTCGCCGAGCCGGGAGCCTGACATGGCGCGCATTGACCTGGATCTGGCTCATTCCTACGTTGCCCAGCCGCAGACCGATGAAGACTACGCGCTGCTGCCACTGAATTTCACGTTCGAGGACGGCGGCGCTTATGCGTTGCTGGGGCCGTCCGGCTGCGGCAAGACCACGCTGCTGAATTGCATTTCCGGATTGTTGCGCCCGTCACAGGGCACCATCCGTTTCGATGGCAACGATGTCACCGAGGCATCGCCGCAGGCACGCAATATCGCGCAGGTGTTCCAGTTTCCGGTGATCTACGACACCATGACCGTGGGCGAGAACCTGGCCTTTCCGCTGCGCAACCGAGGCGTGCCGGCCGCACAGGTCAAGCAGCGTGTGGGACGTGTGGCGGAGATGCTCGACCTGTCAGCATCGCTCGATCGTCGCGCGAGCGGGCTGGCTGCCGATGCCAAGCAGAAAATATCGCTGGGGCGCGGGCTGGTGCGGCAGGATGTCTCGGCAATCCTGTTCGACGAACCGCTGACCGTGATCGACCCGCACCTGAAATGGCAGTTGCGGCGCAAGCTCAAGGAAATCCATCACGAGTTCAGGTTGACGCTGATCTACGTGACGCACGACCAGACCGAAGCGCTGACGTTTGCCGACCAGGTGGTGGTGATGTCGCGCGGCAAGGCCGTGCAGGTGGGACCTGCCGACGCGCTGTTCGAGCGGCCCGCGCATACCTTCGTGGGCCATTTCATCGGATCGCCGGGCATGAACTTCCTGCCAGGGCAGTGGCGCGATGGTGCGATCGAAGTGGCGGGGCGGCGCTATCTGCCACCGTTGCCGGCGCAGACCGAGGCCGCGCTGCAGGCAGCCGGCAGTTTCAGGATTGGCGTGCGGCCGGAATACCTGCGGCTGGCACCCGCCGATGATCCGCAAGCCATGCCGGTGCGCGTGGAGCGTGCGCAGGACATCGGTACCTACTGGCTGATGACGGCCACGGTGAACCACGGCGAAGCGGCCACCATCCGCGCGCGGCTGGGTACCGAGGCCGCGGCATTGCGGGCCGGCGACACTGCCTGGCTGTCGGTGTTCAATCGGCACACCTGCTTCTACATCAACGAGGAACTGGTCCCATGAAGTCCGTCAACCAGAAGGCCTGGCTGCTGGTGTTGCCGGTGGTACTGTGTGTGGCGTTCTCGGCCATCCTGCCGCTGATGACCATCGTCAACTATTCGGTGCAGGACATCATCTCGCCAGAGCGCCGCGTTTTTGTCGGCACCGAATGGTTTGCCACGGTGCTGCGCGACGGCGAACTCCACGATGCGCTACTGCGCCAGTTGGGATTTTCGCTGGCCGTGCTTTGCGTGGAAATTCCATTGGGCATCCTGCTCGCGCTGGCAATGCCGGCGACCGGATGGAAGGCCTCGGCGGTGCTGGTGATCATCGCGCTGTCGTTGCTGATTCCGTGGAACGTGGTCGGCACGATCTGGCAGATTTTCGGCCGCACCGATATCGGGTTGCTTGGCGCCGCACTCGATGGCATGGGAATGGACTATAACTACACCGGTAGTGCGGTCGACGCGTGGGTCACGGTGCTGGTGATGGATGTGTGGCACTGGACGCCGCTGGTGGCACTGTTGTGCTACGCCGGCCTGCGCGCGATTCCCGATGCCTACTACCAGGCCGCGCAGATCGATGGCGCGTCGCGCCTTGCGGTGTTTCGCTTCATCCAGTTGCCCAAGCTGCGCGGCGTGCTGATGATTGCCGTGCTGCTGCGCTTCATGGACAGCTTCATGATCTACACCGAGCCGTTCGTGCTGACCGGCGGCGGGCCCGGCAATGCCACCACGTTCCTGTCGCAATACCTGACGCAGAAGGCCGTGGGGCAATTCGACCTGGGACCGGCCGCGGCGTTCTCGATCGTCTACTTCCTGATCATCCTGCTGACCTGCTTCGTGCTCTACAACTGGATGCAGCGCGCCGGCACGGCTGGCACCGAGGAGATGCCCAATGGCTGAACGCAATCTTCCTGGCCAGCGTCCCGGCTGGTGGCGACCGGTGTTCCTGGCGCTCTACCTGCTGTTCGCCATCGTACCGATCTACTGGATGGTGAACATGTCGTTCAAGACCAACGAGGAGATCGTCTCCACGTTGTCGCTCTGGCCGGCCACGTTCACGCTTGAACACTACGTGACGATCTTTACCGATGCGTCGTGGTACTCGGGCTATATCAATTCGATGATCTATGTGGCGATGAACACGGTGATCTCGATCGGCGTGGCCTTGCCCGCCGCGTACGCGTTCTCGCGCTACCAGTTCATTGGCGACAAGCACGTGTTCTTCTGGCTGCTGACCAATCGCATGACACCACCCGCGGTGTTTCTGCTGCCGTTCTTCCAGCTCTACACGACGATCGGCCTGATGGATACGCATCTGGGCGTGGCACTGGCCCACCTGGTATTCAACGTGCCGCTCGCGGTGTGGATCCTCGAAGGCTTCATGTCCGGCGTGCCGCGCGAGATCGACGAGACGGCCTACGTCGACGGCTATTCGTTTCCGCGCTTCTTCCTGACGATCTTCCTGCCACTGATCAAGGCCGGTGTTGGGGTGGCCGCGTTCTTCTGCTTCATGTTCAGCTGGGTGGAACTGTTGCTGGCGCGCACGTTGACGTCGGTGAACGCCAAGCCGATCGTGGCGACGATGACGCGCACGGTGTCGGCGTCGGGCATGGACTGGGGGGTGCTGGCGGCAGCCGGTGTGCTGACCATCGTGCCGGGCGCCATCGTGATCTGGTTTGTGCGGCACTACATTGCGAAGGGCTTCGCAATGGGCCGCGTGTAGTTTCAGCAGGAGCCGAACGATGCTGAGCTGGATGGTCTGGACCACGCCCGTGGCGGTCTTCTTCGGGCTGGTGGTGGTGATGCTGATAGGCATGACGATCTGGGAAGTCAGGTCGCCAACGGTGGAGCGCAAGGGCTTCCTGCCCATTGCCACCACGCGTGGCGACCGGCTGTTCATTGGCCTGATGTGCGCGGCCTGGATCAACCTGGCGTGGGTAGGGCTGGGCGAGAAAATCCAGGGGTGGATGCAACTGGCGGAGGCACCGTCGATCTGGATCAGCGTGGCAATCTCCGCCGTGGTGTTGCTGCTGGTGATGCGCAACGGCTGAAGCATCCGGAATGGTCGTATTTGCTGTCATGGGCTGCGCGATCTTGATCCCTTCCCCGGGGCCGCAACCCAGCTACAGAACCGGGGAAGGCTTCCTGAGGAGACACTGATGAAAGAGCGCGTGAAGTTGGGGATGTCGGCCCTGGCCTTTGCGGCCGCGCTGACATGCGGACATGCCGCCTTCGCCGACGAGGCCGCGGCGAAGAAGTGGGTCGATAACGAATTCCAGCCGTCGTCCCTGGCCAAGGACAAGCAGCTGGCGGAAATGAAGTGGTTCATGGATGCCGCGGCCAAGCTCAAGGCCAAGGGCGTCACGCAGGTCAACGTGGTATCGGAAACCATCACCACGCACGAATACGAGTCGAAGACGCTGGCCAAGGCCTTCGAGGAAATCACCGGCATCAAGGTCAACCACGACATCATCCAGGAAGGCGATGTGGTGGAGAAACTCCAGACCTCGATGCAGTCGGGCAAATCGATCTATGACGGGTGGATTTCCGATTCCGACCTGATCGGCACGCACTACCGGTACGGTGCCATCCTGCCGCTGTCCGACTACATGAACGGCGCCGGCAAGGAATTCACGAACCCGGGCATCGACATCAAGGACTTTATCGGCACCAAGTTCACCACGGCGCCCGATGGCAAGCTGTACCAGTTGCCCGACCAGCAGTTCGCCAACCTCTACTGGTTCCGTGCCGACTGGTTCGCGCGCAAGGACCTGCAGGACAAGTTCAAGGCCAAGTACGGCTACGACCTGGGCGTGCCGACCAACTGGTCTGCCTACGAGGACATTGCAAACTTCTTTACCAACGATGTGAAGGAACTCGACGGCAAGAAGGTCTTCGGCCATATGGATTACGGCAAGAAGGACCCGTCGCTGGGCTGGCGCTTCACCGATGCCTGGCTGTCGATGGCCGGTTCCGCCGACAAGGGCCTGCCCAATGGCATGCCGGTGGACGAGTGGGGCATCCGCGTGGCCGACGACAAGTGCACGCCGGTGGGGGCCTCGGTCTCGCGCGGCGGCGCCACCAACAGCCCGGCCGCGGTCTATGCGCTGACCAAGTATATCGACTGGATGAAGAAGTTTGCGCCGCCGCAGGCCATGGGCATGACCTTCTCCGAAGCGGGTCCGGTGCCGGCCCAGGGACAGATTGCGCAGCAGATCTTCTGGTACACGGCGTTCACGGCCGACATGACCAAGAAGGGCCTGCCGGTGGTCAATGCCGATGGCTCGCCAAAGTGGCGCATGGCGCCGTCCCCATACGGCCCGTACTGGAAGCAGGGCATGCAGAACGGCTACCAGGACGTGGGGTCGTGGACGTTCTTCAAGAACACTGATCCGAATCGCCTGGCCGCTGCATGGCTGTACGCGCAGTTCGTGACGTCGAAGACGGTGTCGCTGAAGAAGTCGCTGACCGGACTGACCTTTATCCGCGACAGCGATATCCACCACGACTACCTGACCAAGAATGCGGCCAAGTATGGCGGCCTGATCGAGTTCTATCGCAGCCCGGCCCGCGTGGCCTGGACGCCGACCGGCAACAACGTGCCCGACTATCCGAAGCTGGCCCAGCTATGGTGGAAGAACGTGGCGACGGCCGTCACTGGCGAGAAGACGCCGCAGGCAGCCATGGACAACCTGGCCGAGGAAATGGACCAGGTGATGGGCCGTCTGCAACGCGCCGGCATGGCGCAATGCGCGCCGAAGCTCAACCCGAAGAGCGATCCGTCGAAGTGGCTGTCGTCTGAACACGCGCCGTGGAAGAAGCTCGACAACGAGAAGCCGAAGGGCGAGACCATCTCCTACGACAAATTGCTGCAGGCGTGGAAGGAAGGGCGCGTGCGCTGAGGCTTCCCTGAACGGGGTGTTCGGGATGCAGTGCGAAGTGGTGTGAAGTAGTGCGAAGCGGTGGCGAGTGTTGCGCCACCGCTTCATTTTTTTGTGGATGTGTGAACAACTGGAATATTGCTGTTGCACTCGCGGTTTGGTAATGCGTTCGCACACGCGGCTCCATAGAATCGTTGGCGCTTGGCTAACGACAAGGGGCAACCGTGGAAGTGAAGAACATCTACAGGCGCAAGGAACTGGCCGACGAACTGGCGGAACTGTTGGCGGCCGAGGAGAGCGCCGGCACTGCGAGGTCGGGCCTGATGCTGACGGCGCCACGTGGCACTGGAAAATCGGTGTTCCTGAGAAAGGATCTGGTGCCTGCGCTCGAACGCCGCGGCGTGGTGGTGATCGTGGCGGACCTGTGGGCCAACCCCGAAGCGGATCCTGCGGACGTGATCCTGCAGTCCGTCAATCAGGCGCTGAAGCGCCATGAGCGTATGGTGGCCCGATGGGCGCAGGCGATCGGGCTTGAGCGCGTTGGTTTTGGTGGTTTGTCATTTTCCATCGCCCGCCAGGGCACCGAGGGCCTCTGGCTGAATCATGCGCTGGCCGCGCTGTCCGACAAGACCCGGCGTCCCATTGTGCTGGTGCTCGACGAAGTGCAGCAGTGCATGACGACGTCGCGCGGCAGCAACCTGCTGTTCTCGCTGAAAGCCGCACGCGATGCCGTGAGCCTGGAGCACTACGGCTTGCGTGTCATAGCGACCGGTTCACATCGGGCCAAGCTCATGACGATGCTGGGCAATAGCGAAGTATTCTTCTGCTCGAAGCGCATTTCGCTGCCGCCACTTGATGGTGCCTACCTGAACTGGTTCCGTGCTCAATATCGCTTGGCGGATGACTTCCGCGCCGATGTCATGGCGAAGTCGTTCCGCCGGGCCGGTTATCGTCCCGATGTCTTCAGGGATGCGGTAATCGAGATGCAAGCTGCACGTGGCCAATCGACCGACGACCGGGAAGCCGCGTTTGCCAGTGCCATCGATGCGGAGTTGCATGAGATTCACAAGGGGCGTCTGCTGGCAATCTCGATGTTGCCGACGGTTCAGGCGGCCGTCATTCGCGTCATGGCAACCATCGAGGAGACGCGCGCCGGCTTCAATGCGAGCACGATGGATGCCTATGCCCAGGTTGTCCGGCACATCGATGCAAAATGGACCGGCGCTCTCGATGTCGAGTGTATCGTTCAGGCGCTCGACATGCTGGTCGCGATTCGCCTGGTGTGGAAATCGACGCTGGGGATCTACATGCTGGAAGACCCGACGCTGGCCAGCGCCATGCGTCAGGCAGGCCTGCTCGATATCGTGCCCGATATCCCGGGCGTGGGGCGCTTTGACGAAGCCGCGGAGGGGTTCGGCGAAAGCGATCTGTTCCCGCCGTGGCGAAGCAGGCGTGCTCAAGCCTCCGATGCCGCGTCCACTACCAGCTTTGCCGCTGTGGAGGCATAGCAGGCCTTGCCATGGCGCTTGGCGTCGTAGAGCGCCATGTCCGCGCGCATGAACAGTTCGCTGACCGATGTGCCCTGGTCGGGACGGTGGATTGCGCTGCCGACGCTGGCGGTGGACACCAGGCGATTGCCATCGATATCGAACGGCCGCATCGCCGCGTGAACCACGGTGTGCGCGATGCGTTCGACCGAGTTCGGATTCTTCACGTTGTCGAGGATGATCGCGAACTCGTCGCCGCCAATCCGTGCCACGGCATCGCCGGCGCGTACACAGGCACGCAAGCGATCGGCGAAGGCAATCAGCAACTGGTCGCCAAGCTGGTGACCATAGGTGTCATTGACCGCCTTGAAGTCGTCAAGGTCCACCAGCAGCAGGGCGGCGCGGTATCCACCGGCGTCGGCGCGTGCCATGGTTTCCTGCAGGCGACGGTCGAAACCCTTGCGGTTGAGCAGGCCGGTCAGGTGATCCGACAGGGTCTGGGCTTCGAGCGAGCGTAGCTTCTGGCGTTCGCCGGTGATGTCACGCGCAAACATGTGGAGGCCAGTGACCGTATCCTGCGCATCGTTCCAGGCGGGCTGCAACGTGATTTCCCAGGCAATGCCGTCGGCATTCTCGCGCGAAAATGTGATCGACTCCCCGGCGCTTGCCCGGTCGACATACGGCTTGTTGGCCACGTATTCGGGTGTGCCCCAGAGTTCGCGCAACGACAGGCCGGCGATCTGCTCGGCGGGCAAGCCGAAGTGCCGTGCATAGGCCTGGTTGACGAAGGCGAACCGCTCGCCGGCATCGATGAACGCAACCAGGTCGGGGATATGGTTGGCGATGGCTTCGAGACGCTTTTCGCTGGCGGCCGCGCTATTGTTGGCAGCCTTCAGTGCCGCCTCGCGTTCCGTCAGTTGTGTCATGACATCGGAGAATGCGCCGGCCAGTTCGCCAATCTCGTCATCGCGCGTTACCGGCAGGTCCGCCACCGCGGTCGGCTGCTCGCAAAGCCGACGCACCGTGCGATGCAGATGTTCGAGCGGGGCCAGCAGATGGCGGATCATCATCCACATCAACACGGCCGCGATCAGTAGTGACAACACGCCGACGACGATGGCCCGGTGCCGCACCTCAAACAGCGGCGAGTATGCTTCGTTGGCCGGCAGTACCGAGATGACTTCCCAGCCATTCGACTCCAGCAGATGCCGCGCCACCACGGGTTGCACCGGCGACAGCAGTTCCCAGTTCGATTCGGGTTGCTCGGCGCCGCAGGCCTCGCCTACCGCCTGCGCGGGCGCCAGCACCTTCGACGCATCGGGATGCATCGCATAGCGCGGATTGGGACCGGCTGATACCAGGCAATAGAACCCGGTCACGCCGACGCGATGCTGGGCCAGTTCACGCAGGAAGTTGTCTGCCGAGAGGTTGAGCACACCACCCACCACGCCGCGCAAGCGGCCGTGTGCGTCACGCAGCGGTACGGCCAGGATCACGCCGGGGGCACTGGAGTGCTTGCCCTGCAGCAGGTCGGACACCGCGAAATCCGCGCCGGCGACTATGCTCTTGAAATAGTCGCGTTCGCCCACGGTCATTTTTACGCCATCGGGCACGGCGGTGCTGAACGCTAGCGTGCCATCTGGCCAGGCCATGAAGGTGGCGTTGAAGTGTTCGGGCATGTCGACGGTGTCGGCAGCCAGTTGGCGCAACTGTGAGGTGGGGCGATCGAGCACCGGCGCGAGCGTACGCGCGAGCCGGCGCAGCACCACTGCACGCGATTCGAGCTTTTCGTCGAGTTGGTCGGCAATCAGCTTGACCAGTGTGTCCTGCTGGGCCTGAACCACTTCGTTCAGGCGCGTGTATGCATAGAACTGGGAAAACCCCGCCCGCACCACAAACACCAGCGTGACAACAGTCGCCGCAGCGATTGCCATCCGGTACTTCAAAGAGTGCCGCATGAATCTCTTCTTCTTCTGCGCACTGACCCGTTTTTGCGGTTGCCGGGGCTTTGTGCAACGACCCTGCCCCTGTAGTTGAACATCGTGTTGATGCGTCATCGGCAGCCGGATCAAAGCGTAGCAGAACTCCTACTTTTTTCGGTGCGAGGAGGATTCGAATCGCGTGTGGCAGCGCACACGGTGTGCAGCATTCAGCATGTCGTGGCACCCGCGCGACACTTTGCGTGCGCAGACCGCCTCAGGGGCATTCGGCGAGTGTTTCGGTCAGCCAGTCGATGACCGGACGGAAGCGCGATGCACCGCGAAATTCGACCGGATAGGCGAGCCAGATTTCGCGGATGACTTCCGGCACATGGCGCACGAGCGACAGCCCGGACTCTTCGGCGCCGAGGTGGTGCGGCAACAGCGCTACGCCCAGTCCTGCTCGCACGCCTTCGCGCACTGCCAGGAAACTGTTCGACTGGAACGAGAAGCGTCGTTGCTGGGCGCGTGGCCAATCGACCTCGGGCAGTGCAAAGCCTTCGTCGAGCAGTCCACACATTGGCGTGTCGCGCGACTCGGCCTGGGCGGCGGACATGCCGGAAGGTGCGTAGAGTCCGAAGCGCATGGTGCCCGCGCGCTGCGCCACCATATTGTCTTCCTGCGGCCGCGCCAGTCGCACGGCGATATGGGCGCGGCGCTTGGCCAGGCTGGTGACCCGGTTGTCGACTTCGAGCCGGACTTCCACGTCGGGATTGCTGGCGTAGAAGGCTGGCAGGCGTGGTGTAAGGAAATGGCTGCCGAGCGCGGCGGTGGTCGCAACGCGCACCACGCCCGATACGCCCGGTCCCGCACCTTCGATTTCGCGGAGCAACCGGTCAGCCGACTGTTCCATCTGGCGGGCTGCGGAAAGCGCATTGTGGCCGACCGCGGTCAGTACGAAGTCGCCGTCGGTGCGCGTGGCGACCGGCTTGCCGAGCGCGGCCTCGAGCCTGCGGATACGGCGGATGGCCGTGGCATGCGTGATATCGAGCTCGCGTGCGCAGGCCGAATAGCTTCCGGCACGGATCAATGTCGACAGCGTCAGCAGGTCGTCCCAGGCGATTGTGCTTTTTTGCACAGCAAGTGTGAATTGGTGGCGAATTGGCGCACAGCTTACCGCGCCCTACGATGCGTGCATAGCGTTCTCAAGGAGAGACAAGCATGTCCGCCGTGCCCCAATCTGCCGCTCCCCAAACCGTTGCCGCCCCGTTCACGTTGCTCGATGCCGCCGGTGCCAGCCGCAAGCCATCCGCGTGGTCCGACGCCGTACTGGTCCTGGTGGACCATCAGCGCGAATATGTCGATGGCAAACTGCCCCTGACCGGCATGCCCGCGGCCGTGGCGGAATGTGCGGCGTTGCTGGCGCTGGCGCGGCAGCACGGTACGCCGGTCATCCATGTGGTGCATCACGGCAAGGCCGGCGGCGCATTCGATCCGGCCGGGCCACATGTCGCCATCATCGAGGGCTTGACCCCGCTCGAGGGAGAGCAGACGGTGGTCAAGGGCCTGCCCAACAGCTTCGCGGGTACCGGGCTTGCGGCAACGCTGACGGCCAGCGGGCGCAAGGAACTGATCGTGGCAGGCTTTCAGACCCATATGTGTATCAGTGCGACCGTGCGCTCGGCGCTCGATCATGGCTATCGGGTAACGCTGGTGGCGGCTGCCTGTGCCACGCGCGACCTGCCGGACCCCCTGGGCGGCGAGCCGTTATCGGCGGCCGAGTTGCACCGAGTCACGCTGGCCGCGCTGAATGACCGCTTTGCCACGGTTGTCGCCGATGCCTCGGTCTGGCAGGACTGAGCGGAAGTGACAGGATTCGCCGGGTGCCGGGCCTAAAGTGATTGTGTAGATTTCATTACATATTTGTCAGGCCCGCACTGTTACGGTCTGGGGCATACTAGCGCCTTTCCAACGCGGCCAAAGCGGCCGCGTTCGCACACCAACGCCCCCCGTTTCATGAAGCGCATCCTCCTCATCAAGATCACCTCGCTCGGCGACATGGTGCATACGCTGCCGCTGCTGTACGACCTGCGGCGCGCCTACCCTGGGGCGAAAATCGATTGGGTAGCCGATGCATCATGTGCCGACATTCCCCGCTGGGCGGTCGGCGTGGACCGCGTCATCTCGCCCCCTCTACGTCAGTTCAAGAAGAACGGGCGCAAGTGGCGCGATCTGCGCGGGATCCTTTCCGCGGTAGGTGCGCTGCGTCGCGAACGCTATGACGTGGCCATCGACGTGCACGGTGTCTACAAGAGTGCGATCGTCGCGCGACTGGCACGTACCCATCGTCGTCTTGGATATGCCGCCGAATTCCTGGGCGAGGAGAAGGCCGTCTTCGCCTACACCGAGATCTTCGGTCCGCATGGCGACGCAAACTGCCGCCAGAAGATGCGCATGGTGGTGGCCAATGCCCTGGGCTACGAGATCGACGCGCATGAGACGGCCGAGTTGCGTGTACCCGCTCCAGCCACACCGCTGAACACCGACGGCGCACCACGCGCGATGCTGTTCCACGCGACCTCGCTCGATATCAAGAAATGGCCGCAAGCCAACTGGGTCGAGATCGGCCACCAGTTGGCCCGTCGTGGCTACCGCGTGCAATTGCCATGGGGTTCGCAAAAGGAACATGACGAAGCCCAGGCGCTGGCTGCGGCGATTCCCAACGCTGAAGTACTGCCGCGCATGTCGATTACCGAGTGTGCGCAACGGGTGGACGCCGCCTCGCTGGTGGTCGGCATGGACACCGGCTTCGTGCACCTGGCCGATGCGCTGGGCAAGCCGACGGTAATGTTGTTCACCGCCACGTCGCGTCCGCACTTTGGTGTCGACAAACCGGGACAGTCGGTATCGGTTGGCGACAACGGCGCGCCGCCTTCGGTGGACGACGTGCTTGGCGCCATCGAGCATGTCACGCGCGGCGGTCACGGAGATCATGGCGGTGATCACCCGCGGCTGCGCGACGCGGGCAGTATGTCGGCGTAACGCCAGTATTCGAACTGGACGATCGTCGTGTTGGTGTTTGCCGTCACGAGGTCGAGTATGAACGGCTGGCGCCGTATCAACATGCGGGCCAGGAAGCGCGTGCCACGGACGAGCCCCGGTGGCGGCGCGATGCGGTCGCCATGCCGCATGGCCAGCCGCAGGATATGGACCGGCACGAAACGCTGCGCATCCTCCATGCGCACGAGCGCAGCCTCGCGGTAAAGCAGTGACGATTGCGCAAGGCCGGCGAAACGCGCACGCAGTTGTGCCAGCGCCGCAGGCGCCAGCGTGATTCCCGTACCCATCAGGCCCAGCGTGGTAATGCCGCGCACCTGCTCGTTCCAGAGCTTGCCGATTACCAGCACCGGATCGCGTTTTTCCATTGGTTGCAGCATGGTCAGGTCCTCCCGGACCGCGAACATGTTGCCGTTCAGGTCGAACAGATGACTGCGGATTCCGAACCGGCGGTGATAGCCGATGATGCAATCGAGTGACTCGTCGAGGATTGGCTGCACGTCGCGCGGCAGGCAACGCGGACGGATTTCGAACAGTCCGGGCGACACAGCGTAGCGGCCTGTCCAGGTCTGGAGGCGCGGGGCATCCGCACTGGTAGCGGAGTCAGGCGCGGGCGAAGGTTCCAGGGACATCGTCGTGGGTCCGTAGCGTTGCAGGTATGCATACGCTATGCGTGACACCCACTGATGTCGTTAGGACGATTCTAAAAATCGATGGCGAACCTTCTCCGGCGATAACTGGGCTTGATCTTGCGCAATCTACGTCGGTTCAATGAATAAAGCCTCCCTGTACAAACCGCACCGGTTCGGCATCCATGCGCAGTACCAGCGCGGTAAGGCCGTCGGGTGGCAGAACCTGACCGGGCGCAGCCGCCGCTTGGCCGGCAGTGCAAAGCAGATCGGCGTCGCGCCAGCCACGCTCGGAAGCCGTAGCCCGCGCGCGCAACCATCCCTGGCGATCCGCGAGCCATGCAGTACCAGCCAGTCGCGCGGGGCTGACGCCCGCGATCTGCGCGAAGACCTGCCAGGCCTCGCGCGATGCCGCGACACATTCGGCGCGGAACTGCTGCATTTCGGGCGCAGCGGTAACTGGCGGGCGGCCGTCGCGCGTGACCAGTAGCGTGAGAAAGCGTGGATCTTCGAGCGGCAGCTCGGCTGGCCTGGCGCCTGTTGCACCAGCGTCGACCGCCACCACGCGCACGCGCTGGTTGCCACGCCAGTCGGCCAGCTCGCGTGGCGGCTGGCTGCCGCAGCGTACCGGGACAGCGGGCAAGCGTAGCGGTATCGGCCAGCTTCCCTGCATGGCGGCGCCCGTTCCGGCGGCCAGCACCCGCATATGGTCGATGACCGCCCATGCCTCGGTGTCGCTGACCTGGTCGCCGAAACCCGGCATGGTGATGCGACCTTGCGCATCGCGCATGCCCGCCACGATATGCCAGAACAGTTCGCCTTCGGCGCGGCGTCCCAGCAATGGACTCATGAAGGTCGGTGGCCAGTGCGGCAGCGTCGCCGATAACGGCCCCTCGCCGCGGCCGTCCGCTCCGTGGCAGGCCGCGCAGTGCTGTGCGTAGACGCGTGCTCCGTCCGCGATCGTTGCCACGGAAAACCCGGTGGGACTGGTGTGGAAGCTGGTGGGTGCGGCCGGTGTCAGCAGCAGGGCCGGCGAGGGCCATGGCGCCAGGATCAGCGCCAGCGCGCCGAGTCCGAGCCATGCCACGCGCCGGCGCCGCCAGCACAAGGCGACCAGTACGCATCCGAGCGCGAAGCCGATGGCGCACACGCTCCATGCGGTCTGGCGCGCCAGCCCCAGGTCGATCAGCAGTGTTTCACCGGCAATGCGTCGGGTCCACGGCCATGCTGGCTGCCCGTGGATATCACCGGACCATCCCATTGCGTGCCACAGTTGCAGCAGTGCAAGTTGTGCCTCCTGGATCAGGCGCAGCAGCGCGTTGAGCCAGGTTTGCGGCGGTGGACTGCTCATTGCCTACCAGCTCGCATCGAGTCCAAGATGCCCCAACGCTTCATGACGCAGTTCGGTCAGACGCGGATCGCCACGATGGCGTGGGTAGGGCAGGTCGACCCTGATCTCCGCGGTGATGCGGGCCGGCCGCTGGCTGAATATGATTACGCGCCGGGCCAGGAACAGCGCTTCTTCCACGTCGTGCGTGACCAGCAGCGCCGAAAAACCGGCACGTTGCCAGAGTTCGACGAGATCGCTTTGCATGGTCAGGCGTGTCAGCGAATCGAGCTTGCCGAGTGGTTCGTCAAGGACCAGCAACCGCGGATCATTGACCAGCGCGCGTGCCAGCGCCACGCGCTGTGCCATGCCGCCAGACAGTTGATGTGGAAAGGCCCGTGCAAATGCTTCCAGTCCCACGCGCCGAAGCGCTGCATCCACGCGATGGCCTTCGCGGCGCAGGAGCCCGCGTGCCTGCAGACCCAGCGCGACGTTGTCGCGCACGCGCCGCCACGGATATAGCGTCGGGTCCTGGAACACGACGATGCGCGAGGGATCGGGCCGGTCGATCGGCACGTCGTCCTGCAGGATCTGCCCTTGCGCCGGCTGGTCGAGCCCGGCCACCAGCCGCAGCAGCGTGGACTTGCCGCAGCCGCTGGGGCCGAGCAGCGCCACGAACTCGCCAGGCGCGACATCGAGGTTGACGGCATCGAGCACCGGCAGTTGCTGGTCACCGTCGCCAAAGGCATGGCTGACGCCGCGGATATCGATGCGGGCGCCCCGGGGCTGGGGCGGGGTCTGTGATACGGCGGCTACCATTTTACGGTTCCTTTCTGCCATGACAGCGCGCGATCACGCACCGCGAACAGCAATGTGATGACGCCAGAAAACAGCAGCGCCATGACGATCAGCGCGGCATACATGTTCACATACGAGGCCCAGCCCTGGGCCCAGGTCAGGTACCAGCCGAGACCGGATTTCACGCCCATCATTTCGGCCGTGACCAGCACCGAGAACGATGCGCCGAGTCCCATGAACAATCCGACGAATACTTGCGGCAGCGCGGCGGGAATTGCCACGCGCAGCACCAGGAACCATTCCGACGCGCCCATCGTGCGCGCCACGTCGTAGTAGGCCTTGTTGACGCCGGCCACGCCCGACCACGTCAGGACTGCCACGGGAAAGGCGGTAGCCAGTGCAATCAGGAACACCGCGGCCGAATAGCTCGACGGGAAGAAGTAGAACGTCAGCGGCAATAGCGCGGTCGATGGCAACGGCCCGAGCACCCGTAACACCGGATGCACCCAGTATCCGATGCGGCGCGACCATCCGATCGATACGCCAATCAGGAAGCCCGCCAATCCGCCATATGCCACGCCGAAGCCCAGCAGTTTCAGCGTATTGAGCACGCTGTCGCCAAGGCGGCGCCAGTCGTCGAGATAGACCTCGATCAGCGCCTGCGGCGGCGCGAAGAAGGGCGTGGGCAGCACCGCGGTCTTGGCGGTCAGGATCTCCCAGGCGGCAAAGGCCAGCGGCAGGGCGACCAGCCACGGGCCCGCTTTCTGTAATGCCTCTCTCGCGCGCTGTAATGGGCGCAGGTAGGCGCCGCCCACCGCGATTACCAGCAGCGCGGCCGCCACCGCGAGCACGGCGATTCCCAGTTCCTCGGTGTAGGCCCAGTCGGTAAAGCCTGCCACCTTGTTGGGCCAGCGCCATGTCAGGGCGCCAAACGCAGCCCAGGCCAGCGCGGCGACGATGCCGGTGGGCCACAGGCTGGCAACGCCGTGTGTTTCGCTGGCGCGGGACTTGCCATCGTGCAGTAACCGCGCATCGATCGCTTGCTGGCTCGTTGTCATCGCATCATCCTTGCTTCAGCCCAGTACGTTCGCATAGACATGCTGTGCGAGCCGTTTGGTGTCGGTGGATTTCTTGAGTACGCCGATACGCTGGAAATCGCCGGCATAGAAGGCGATTTCCTCTTGCAGGTCCACGCCGGTCGGGTGATGCGTGTAGGTCAGCGAGGCATACAGGCGGCGCAGATCGTCGGTGCTGATCTTGGGCGAGTACTTGGCGAACACCTTGGCGGCTTCATTCGGGTTTTCGTTGACATAGTCGGTGGCCTGCACGATCGAGCGCGCCAGCGCCGACGCCGCAGGGCGATCGTTGCGCACCAGTTCGCCACGCGCTCCGATCACGCAGCAAACCTTGCGTGCGTATTCGCCGGTCAGGTTGGTTGCCAGTTCGACGTAAGCGCCATTGGTGCGCTTTTCGAGCAGGTAAAGGTTGGGGTCGCCGTCGGCAATCGCCTGGATCTCGCCCTTGTCCACGGCCACGCCGAGCAGATCGGCCGGATACTGGCGCCATGTGATGTCGCGGTCAGGGTCGATGCCGTTCTTGGCCAGCAGGATCGTAAAGAAATGCTTGCCCGGCGCGGCCAGGTCGCTGACGCCGACGGTCTTGCCCTTCAAGGCCTGCAGATTCGTCACGCCTGCCGCCTTCGCGCCCACCAGACGGACGCAGCCGCCATGCGAGCTGCCAATGATCTTGACGTCGAAGCCTGCTTCCAGCGGCTTCAGCCAGCGATGGATCATGCCTACCGCCGCGTCTGCCTTCCCGGTCGCAATCGATTCGAGCAGCTGGTCGGTGGAGCCGCTGTAGTTGATCAGGTCGACCTGCAGTCCATTCTTCTCGAAGAAACCTTTCTCCTGCGCCACCACGATGGGCGTCAGGCAGAACGAATTCTGGTTCCACGCAAACGTGAGCTTGCGCGGTGCGGACCATGCCTGGCGTCCGAGGATCAAGGCCGGTGCGGCAATGGCCGCGCTGCCGGCCAGGCGCAGTACGTTGCGCCGGCGTGCGTTGGGTTGCAGAGTGTCCTGGCTCATGATTTCCCGTTTCCGTGAGTCGCTATGGTTCGTTATGGTTTGTTATGGCCGTTTTGAGTTGTCACGCGGCGCGGCGGCGCTGTTCGGCATCGCGCTGCGCCACCAGTTCGCGTACGCGCGGAATCAGTTCCCGGCCATAGTCGACGGCATCTTCAAGCGGATCGAAACCGCGGATCAGGAACGTGGTGACGCCAAGGTCGTAGTAGGCCAGCAGCGCATCGGCAACCTGCTCCGGTGTACCTACCAGGCCCGTGGAGTTCGATCGCCCGCCGGTTTCGCGCGCGATGGCCGTCCACAGGCGCTGGTCGACGCGGTCGCCTTGTCCGGCTGCCGCCAGCAGGCGACGCGCACCTTCGCTTTGTTGCGGACCACCACGGCTGTATCCGGCCTGGACACGCAATGCACGGGTACGTTCGAGAATGTCGTCGGCACGTTTCCATGCCTTGTCTTCGGTTTCGGCCAACACGGGACGGAACGAGACCGAGAAGCGAACTTCGCGCCCATGTTTGGCCGCTTCGGCCCGTACGCGCGTAGTCAGTTCCCGCACCTGGTCGAGTGATTCGCCCCATAGCGCGTAGACATCGGCATGCTTGCCGGCGACGGCGATGGCCGCATCCGACGCGCCACCGAAGTAGATCGGCACATGCGGCTGCTGTGCCGGCTTGACTTCGGAGAAGCCGCGCTGGAAGCGGTAGAACTTGCCCTCGTGATCGAAGGGCTGCGGCCCCGTCCATACGCGGCGCAGGATGCCGAGGTATTCGTCAGTACGTGCGTAGCGCTGGTCGTGGTCGAGATAGTCGCCGTCGCGCTTCTGTTCGTCGTCTGATCCGCCCGAGATGAAGTGCACGCCGAGCCGGCCACCGCTGAACTGGTCGAGCGTGGCAATCTGCCGCGCGGCCAGCGTTGGCGACGTGAAGCCAGGACGGTGCGCCAGCATGAAGTGGATCCGCTCGGTCACGGCAGCCGCATACGAGATCGTCAGCGTGGCCGATGGTCCGGTTGAATGGTGCGGTACCAGGATGCGGTCGAACCCGGCCTGCTCGTGTGCCTGCGCAAACGCTCGCACATAGTCGCGATCAACCACGGGCCCGAGGGGCGGATGGATTTCAGACTGCTTCTGGCTCTGGATCATGCCGATAAAGTCGACGCTCATGTTGCGCTCCTGGTTTGTGCGGTTTCGGAACAGGAGAACAACGTACGCGCGCGGCGCGTCGCTGCAAACGAATAAGAACGTCGCTCCATATTCGGCAAAAACCGCTGCTCGATATGCGATATGCGTCGTTAGTGGAGCCGGCGTCGCGGCGGTACGCTATGTGGCGAGTCATTTGTCTGCCCCAAAGGATTTCCATGTCTTCGTCATCGCTGCATCGCCTGCCCACGCCCGCAACTCGGCTGGCCGACGTGCTTGCCGGACTTTCCACGCGCTTTGCAACGACCGCCGCCGCGCACGATGCCAGCGGCGACTTTCCGCATGACAACTTTGCGTTGCTGCACCAGTACGGACTGATTGCGCAGGCAGTGCCATCCACCTATGGCGGTGCAGGTGCCGGCCTGACCGAAGCGCGTCACATCGTGGCCGCCGTGGCTGGTGGCGATGCCGCCACGGCATTGGTACTGACGATGACCTATCTGCAACATCGGTCGATCGGTCGCGCCGATTCGCGCTGGCCGGAGGCCGTGCGTCAGCAGGTGTTTCGCAGCGCGGTAGAGCAGGGTGCGCTGATCAATTCGCTGCGTGTGGAGCCCGAGCTGGGCTCACCCGCACGCGGCGGCCTGCCGGCCACCGTGGCCACGCGCGTGGGCGACCGCTGGCGCCTGCGCGGACACAAGCTCTACACCACCGGCATTCCGGCCTTGCGATGGCTCGCGGTGTGGGCGCGTACGCACGAGCCCGAGCCGCGTGTGGGCGTGTTCCTGGTACCGAAGCCCGAAGCCGATACCGCAGGCATCAGCGTGATCGAAAGCTGGAACCACATGGGCCTGCGTGCATCGGGCAGTCACGAAACCGTGTTCGATGACATCTGGATTCCCATCGAGAACGCGGTCGATGTCCGCCCGCCCGCTGCATGGGCGCCGGCCGGGGCGAGCCAGGCTGACATCGACGCCAATACCGATCAGCAGGCGTGGATGGTGACCTTGCTGGGCAGCCTCTATGACGCGGTGGCCCGTGCCGGCTTCGACTGGATTCGCCAGTTCGTACGCGAGCGTGCGCCGGGCAGCCTGGGCCAGCCGCTGGCCACTTTGCCGCGCGTGCAGGAGTCAGTCGGAGAAATCGCTGCGCTGCTGCGGACCAACCAGGTGTTGCTCGATGATGCGGCTGCGCGTACCGATGCCGGCATACCGCCAACGGCAACCGACAGCGGCCTGATCAAGTACACCGTGACATCGAACGCCATCCGCGCCGTAGAACTGGCACTGCAGTTATCGGGCAACCACGGCCTGAGCCGCAACAATCCGCTGGAACGCCACTACCGCGACGTACTCTGCAGTCGGATTCACACGCCGCAGAATGACTCGATCCTGACCGCTGCGGGCCGCACCGCACTGGGCGTCTGATTGGCCAACCGCACGGCAATCGCACGGCAGCCGGGTCTGCACCTTCGTGCTATGGTTGTTGGCGATTCACCCACAGATGGCTGAACCAATCCGGAGACAAGGAATGGCTGAGACGCTTTCCGCCGCGCAGGCACTGACGCCGCTGCGCGATTTCATCACCGCGTTGTCGGCGCTGCTGGACCAGCGTCCCGACGAGTCACGTATCCTCGACGAAGGCGGCAAGCTGCTTGCAAAGCTCGTTGCGCGCGACGACTGGCTGCCCGATGCATATGCGCAACCGCACCCCGAGTACTACCAGCAAGTGCTGCTTCATTGCGATTCCGCCGAGCGGTTTTCCATCGTCAGCTTTGTCTGGGGCCCCGGGCAGCGTACGCCGATCCACGACCATACGGTCTGGGGCCTGATCGGGATGCTGCGCGGCGCCGAGTATGCCCAGCCCTATGCGGTCGATGCCGATGGCGTGCCACAACCCGATGGCGAAGCCGTGCGGCTGGAGCCGGGGCAGGTCGAGGCGGTATCGCCCACGGTGGGCGACATCCATCGCGTGCACAACGCGTACGAGGATCGCGTGTCGATCAGCATCCACGTCTATGGCGCGAATATCGGTGCCGTACGCCGTCATGTCTATCCGGAATCCGGCGGCACCAAGTCATTTGTCTCCGGCTATTCCAATTCCACCTTGCCCAATCCATGGGATCGCTCGAAGGATCCTGTTGCGTCATGACCGAAGCCATTCTCCCGTTCCAGACCACCACCAGCCTGGCCGTGCGCCAGGCACTGCTCGACCGTACCGAGATCGCGCTGCTCGACGTGCGCGAGGAAGATCCGTTTGCCCAGGAGCATCCGCTCTGGGCCGCCAATTTTCCATTGTCGAAGCTCGAACTCGAGGTGTGGACAAGAATTCCGCGCCGCGATACGCGTATCGTGGTCTATGGCACGCATGATGGCGTAGACCTGGCGCCGCGCGCTGCGACAAGGCTGCGCGAGCTCGGCTACACAGACGTGTCGTTGCTTGATGGCGGGCTGGCCGCATGGATCGCCGCGGGCGGCGAAGTGTTCCGTGATGTGAATGTGCCCAGCAAGTCGTTCGGGGAACTGGTCGAGGCCAGGCGTCATACGCCGTCGCTGGGCGCGCCCGAAGTGCAGGCACTGATCGACCAGAAGGCCGATGTGGTGATCGTCGATGCGCGCCGCTTCGACGAGTACCAGACCATGAATATTCCCACATCGACGAGTGTGCCCGGTGCTGAACTGGTACTGCGGATTCGTGAGTTGGCCCCGGACCCGCGCACGCAGGTCATTGTCAACTGCGCAGGCCGCACGCGTAGCATCATCGGTACGCAGTCGCTGATCAATGCCGGCATTCCGAATCCGGTGGCGGCACTGCGTAATGGAACCATTGGCTGGACGCTGGCCGGCCAGACGCTGAGCCATGGTGCCAGTCGGCGTGCACCGCCCCAGGTGGATGCGGCGAATCGTGAGCAGGCGCGTGAAGGCGCGCGCACCATTGCAGCGCGGGCCGGCGTGCGACGGATTGCGTTCGACGCGCTGGCGTCTCTGGACACGCCGGGGCGCACGGTCTATCGCTTCGACGTGCGTACGCCGGAGGAATATGCCGACGGCCACCTGCCTGATTTTGCCAGCGTGCCCGGTGGGCAACTGGTACAGGAAACCGACCACCAGGCCCCCGTGCGTGGTGCGCGGATCGTACTGGCCGATGATGATGACGTGCGCGCCAGCATGAGCGCTTCGTGGCTGGCGCAGATGGGATGGGAGGTCTATGTCGTGGAGCCGGTCGGCGATGCGCAGCGCAGCGAGCGCGGTACGCCGGCCGCTCGGCGTCCGGCCACGCCTGAAGTCAGCGCCATTACCCCGGCAACGCTGTCCGCGTGGCTCGAAGAGGGCGACGTGGCGGTGCTCGACGTGACTGCCAGTGCCAACTACGTCAAGCGCCATGTTCCCGGCGCCTGGTTTGCAATCCGTGCGCAACTGGGCCAGGCCTTGCAGGTGATTCCGCCAGCCAGTCGCTACGTACTTACGTGTGGATCGAGTCTGCTCGCCCGGTTTGCGGCCGACGATCTCAAGTCACTGACGTCTGCCGAAATATTTGTGCTGGAAGGTGGCACCGCTGCGTGGGCCGATGCGGGATTGCCGGTGGAGCAAGGCGAGACGCGGCTGGCTGTAGCGCGTACGGATCGCTATCGTCGACCCTATGAAGGCACGGACAATGCGGCGGTCGCGATGCAGGCTTATCTGGACTGGGAGTTTGGACTGATCGCGCAGCTTGAGCGCGATCGCACGCATTTCTTCGAGGTGGTTTGAGCCTGAGCGTCTTGAGTTGAAGCAAAGGTGCTGCGCGCAATGCGCGCACCTGCTCCAAATGCAACAGTAATGTTCCATTTGGACACACACCGTTTACCAAGTTCTGTGCGACGATCCTTTGATCGAAAACACAGCGCCGCATCGATGCTCGTCGCGAGATCAATCGACAAGCTGGGGCGCTGGCACAGACTTGGGGTCAATCATGAGTGACTTGCGGATACCGGCAGCGATGGCCGGTTCAGAGGTCTCGCGTTCGCGGGACGACTACAGCTTGTCCATGGAGCACGCCGTCGGCGTCGATCATCTGCCAAAGCGTGGCTTCCTCGATCATGAAGCGCCGTCCTGACTTTGTTATCCGCACACCCTTGTAGCCCGCTTCGTAGCCGAGCCGTTGCACGCGTTCCAGGAACTGCTGCCGCTCCTCGCGATTCGGTGCCTCGGCGGACAGCCGCGATGGCAGTCGGGTGATC
This sequence comes from Cupriavidus sp., assembly GCF_057315035.1. NCBI lineage: Bacteria > Pseudomonadati > Pseudomonadota > Betaproteobacteria > Burkholderiales > Burkholderiaceae > Cupriavidus > Cupriavidus sp. The sequence continues at coordinate 68,439 of NZ_DBHKYV010000043.1, forward strand.
TCGTCCCAGTCATATTCAAAGCGATGTTGCGCTGCCTTGTTGCCGTAGATAAAGACGGGATCGGCTGCGGTGCTATGGGCCAGGACCGCAAACGGCGCCTGTTCGTAGAGCCATGCCGTGGCATCCGCGACTGACATTGGCTGGGGTACCAGAGGCTTGCCCAGAAGCCGGGCATGGCTGTCGGCCAGGAGCTGATAGAAGGCGGGATCGCTGTCAACTACCCCGGCCTAAAGGCCGGAGCTTGAAAGGCAACTGAAAAGCTCGGGTTGACCAGGCAAAGCGGTAGCCAACCCGCTACGTTGCGAATAGGTACAAGACCGACGTAGGGATGCTTCCTTAGTCCCTACCTCTCGAAGCCCCGATTGCAGACAAGCGACAGGGTAAGCACGAAACGGATCAGGGCAGATCGCCGGTTCGCAACATTGCCGAAGGGAGACGCCCCGCAAGGGGCGCGTAACCAGGCCCGTAAGGGCACCTATTCAGGAGAGATTGCCATGGCAGTCTTTGTGTTGGACCAACACGGCAGGCCGTTGATGCCGTGCAGCGAGAAGCGGGCGCGCCTTCTTCTCGAACGTGGCCGTGCGCGCATACATCGCGTCGTTCCGTTCGTGATTCGGCTCGTGGACCGCAAGGCCGACTCGTGCTCATTTCAGGCACTTCGCGTCAAGTTGGACCCGGGCAGCAAGGTCACGGGCATCGCGCTTGTGCGCGAGACCGAATCGGCCGACGCACCTTCGGACGAGATTCAACGAGCCGCCGCGGTGCTCAGTCTGTTTGAACTCGTGCATCGTGGCCGTCAAATCAGCGAGTCCCTGACAACTCGCCGCGCAATGCGCCGCCGCCGCCGTGGCGCCAACCTGCGCTACCGCGCCCCGCGCTTCCTCAATCGCCGCCAGGCGACCGGTTGGCTGGCGCCGAGTCTGATCCATCGCGTTCACACTGTCATGGCCTGGGTGAATCGCATTCGCCGCTGGGCCCCCGTCACGGCGCTCAGCAGCGAACTCGTACGCTTCGACATGCAGCAGTTAGAAAACCCCGACATCTCGGGCAACGAGTACCAACAAGGCACGCTCGCTGGCTACGAAGTCCGCGAGTATCTGCTCGAGAAGTGGGGCCGTGCCTGCATCTACTGCGATGCCGAGGGCGTATCCCTTCAGGTCGAGCATCTGACATCGAGAGCAAGGGGCGGAACGAATCGAATCGGCAATCTCGGATTGGCTTGCGAATGCTGTAACCAGAAAAAGGGCTCGCACGACGTGCGAGAGTTCGTCAAGGATCCGAAGCGCCTCGCGCGCATCCTCTCAACCGCATCTCGTCCGCTGAAGGACGCCGCGGCCGTCAACGCCACGCGCTGGGCGCTGGCGAACGCCTTGCAGGCCATGGGGCTGCCCCTTGAACTCGCATCGGGAGG
>NZ_DBHKYV010000044.1:0-66045 GCF_057315035.1 Cupriavidus sp.
ATGGTCGGCGGTAGTGGTGATTGACGCGCTGGCCCTCTCCCCCGGCCCCTCTCCCGCCATGCGGGAGAGGGGAGCAAACCGGGAGGGTTTGAAATGCACATCACACGAATTCCCTTAACACCCGAAAGAAAAGATTCAGTGGCCGCAGTCCTTGCGCAGTCATAACCTGCCGACTACACGGGCGTGGTGCGCGCCCGGATCGCCAGGGAGTGGTTGATGACTCGGTCGGTTCAGACAGCGCAAGTTATTGCAATTTCCATCCTGCTGGCGTCATGCGGCAAATCCGAACCTCCCGCTGCGGCGCAGCAGGCCGTTCCGGTCCAGGTCTTCAAGACCCGCGCGCAGGACCTGCCGGTAACCTTCGATTTCGTCGGCCAGACGCAAAGCGACCAGGCCGTCGATATCCGCGCGCGTGTGGCCGGCTTCCTGATCAAGCGCAACTACACCGAAGGCGCGGTGGTCAAGTCGAACCAGTTGCTGTTCGAGATCGACCACAAGCCATTCCAGGCGCAGCTGGACGCCGCCAAAGCCCAGTTGCAGCAGCAGAAGGCCCGGCTCGAGGTGGCGCGGGCCAACCTCTCGCGTGTCAAGCCGCTGGCTGAGCGCAACGCGCTGTCGCAGAAGGATCTTGACGACGCTACCGGCAACTTCCATGAGGCATCGGCGGGCGTGGAGCAGGCTATCGCCGAAGTCGAGACACAGACGCTCAACCTGTCCTATACCTATGTAAGGTCGCCGGTCGATGGCGTGTCGAGTTTTGCGGTGTTGCCCGAAGGCGCCTATGTCAGTACCAGCAACAGCCTGTTGACCACGGTATCCACATTGCAGCCGATGCGCATCAATTTCAGCATCTCGGAGCCGCAGACGTTGTCGTTCCGCGCGCAGCGGCTCGACAAGTCACTGATCGTGCCCGATGACCAGCACTATGCGGTCACCGTGGTCATGGCCGATGGAAGCGAGTATCCACACAAGGGGCGTATCACGTTTGCCGATGCCACCTACAACCAGCAGACCGGCACGTTCCTGGTGCGCGCGCTGATGCCGAACCCCGAAGGCGTATTGCGCCCGGGTCAGTTCGTGCGCGTGCTGGTGGATGGCGCCAAGCGTCCTGATGCCATCGTGGTGCCGCAGCGCGCCGTGATGCATGGTCCGAAGGGCGATGTCGTATTCGTGGTCGACAAGGACAACAAGGCCGTGCCGCGCCCGGTGATGGTGGGCGAACTGTCGGGCTCGATGTGGCGGATTGCCAAGGGCCTGCAGGCCGACGAGACGGTGGTGGTCGACGGTGCGGGCAAGCTGACCGAAGGCGCGCCGGTCAAGGTTATCGGCGAGGCTCCGCTCGCGGCCGTGGGAGAAGGCAGCAAGCCCGCGCCGACCGCTGCATCCGCACCTGCGGCAAGCAAGCCCTGACCGGGAGTCGACCATGCTTTCCGCCTTCTGCGTCAACCGGCCCATCTTCGCGATGGTGATCTCGCTGATCATCGTCATCGGCGGTGGGGTGGCGATGTTCGCGCTGCCCATCGCCCAATATCCCGACATCACGCCACCGCAGGTAACGGTCAGTGCCACCTATGCGGGCGCCGACTCCGATACCGTGGCCCAGACCGTGGCCGCGCCGATCGAAACCCAGGTCAATGGCGCGGACAACATGATCTACATGCAGTCCACCTCGTCACCGACGGGGTCGATGACGCTGAATGTCTATTTCGATATCGGTACCGATCCGGACACCGCGCAGGTACAGGTGCAGAACCGCGTGAACCTGGCGCTGCCGCAGTTGCCTGACACCGTACAGAAAACCGGTATCAACGTGCAGAAGCGCTCGTCGAGCTTCCTGCTGCTGATCGCGGTCTATTCGCCCGATAACCGCTTCGACCAGCAGTACATCAACAACTACGCCAACCTGTATGTGCTGGACGCGATCAAGCGCGTCAATGGTGCCAACCAGGCGCAGATCATGGGCTCGGCCGACCTGGCCATGCGCATCTGGCTGCGGCCCGATCGCATGGCGGCATTGAGCATTACGGCGCAAGATGTGCAGCGTGCCGTACAGAGCCAGAACGAACAGTTCGGCGCTGGCAGCGTCGGGCAGGCGCCGAATGCCAAGCCGGTGGAGCTGTCGTTCCCGCTGGTCACGCCGGGCCGCCTGACCACGCCCGAGCAGTTCGAGAACATCATCCTGCGTGCCGACAATAACGGTGCGGCCATCGTGCGCTTGCGTGACGTGGGACGCGCTGAAATCGGCCAGCAGCAATACACGCTGCGTTCGGCACTGAACGGCAAGCCGGCGACGATCATTGCGGTCTACCAGCAGCCGGGTTCGAATGCGATCCAGGTGGCCAAGGATGTGAAGAAGACGCTCGACGAAATGTCGAAGACGTTCCCGGCCGGCATGGCGTACAAGATCTCGCTCGATACTACCGAGTTCGTCAGCGCATCGATCGAGGAGGTGGTGCACACACTGGTGGAAGCGGTAATCCTGGTGGTGCTGGTGGTGTTTATCTTCCTGCAGAATTTCCGTGCCACGGTGATTCCGGTGCTGGCCGTGTTCGTGTCGATCATCGGCACGTTTGCGGGTTTGCTGGCGCTTGGTTTCTCGATCAACCTGCTGACGTTATTCGCGCTGGTGCTGGCCATCGGTATCGTGGTCGACGATGCGATCGTGGTGGTCGAGAACGTCGAGCGCAATATGGCCGAGTTCAAGCTATCGCCACGCGAGGCTACCTTGCGCGCGATGGAGGAAGTGACCGGGCCGGTGATCGCGATCGTGCTGGTGTTGTCGGCGGTGTTTATCCCGGTGGCCTTTGTGTCGGGCACTACGGGTCAGTTATACCGCCAGTTCGCGCTGACGATCGTGGTGTCGGTGGTGATCTCGGGCTTCTGCGCACTGACCTTGTCGCCCGCGTTGGCCGCCATGATCCTGAAGCCGGGGCACCATACGCCATGGCGTGGTTTCGTCTGGTTCAACGAGCGCTTTGACAGGCTGGTGCATCACTACGGCAACTGGGTGCGCGGCTTTATGCGGCGCGTGGTGCTGGCCATGGTGTTGTTCGGCGTGATGATCCTGGCGGTGTGGCAGTTGTTCTCGCATATCCCCACCGCGTTCGTGCCGGCCGAGGACCAGGGCTATATCCTGGTAGCGGTGATCATGCCAGACTCGGCCAGCCTCGATCGCACCGAGAAAGTGACCGAGCAGGTTGCGTCGATGTTCCGTCAGCATCCGGCCGTGGAAGATGCGTCGGCGCTGTCCGGCTACAGCTTTATCGATAGCCAGTACAAGACCAACGCCGGCACGGTGTTCGTCGGCATGAAGAGTTTCAAGAAGCGTGACTCGGCGGACCTCGGCGTGCCGGCGATGCTCAAGGAGATCACCGGCAAGCTGCGCGCGATTCCGGAGGCCATCATCATTCCGGTGAATCCGCCTTCCATTCCAGGGTTGGGGTCGCAGGGCGGCTTCGAATTCTGGATCCAGAATCGCGGCACCGGCAACACTGCCGAACTCGAAGGCGTGACGCGCAACTTCATCAAGGCCGCGGCCAATCACAAGGAACTGGGGCGCCTGACCAGCACGATCCAGTCGGCATCGCGCCAGATGCGGGTGGAAGTCGACAAGGAAAAGGCCGAGACCATGGGCGTGCCGATTTCAGATGTCTACGGCACGCTGCAGACGCAGTTCGGCTCGCTCTATATAAGCCAGTTCTCGCAGTACAGCCGCGTGTGGCAGGTGATCCTGCAGGCCGAGCCGCAGTATCGCGGCACGCCCAATGATCTGGAATACCTGTACGTGCGCGGGCGAGACAACAAGATGGTGCCGGTGTCGGGCCTGCTGCTCAATCACTATGGCAGCGGCCCCGATCTGCTATCGCGCTTCAACAATTTCCCGGCGGCCAAGATCACCGGCGATGCGGCCACCGGCTATAGCTCGGGACAGGCACTCGCGGCCATGGAAGCGGTGGCGAAGGAAACGCTGCCGGCGAGCTACAGCTTTGCGTGGAGTGGCGAGGCCTTCGAGCAGAAGAAGTCGGGCAATACCACCACCATCGTGTTTGTGTTCGGCATCGTGATGGTGTTCCTGATCCTCGCGGCGCAGTATGAGTCGTGGTCGTTGCCGCTATCGATCCTGACGGCCGTGCCGTTCGGCATCTTCGGGGCGTTGCTGGCCATCCTGCTGCGCGGCCTTTCGAACGATGTGTATTTCCAGATCGGCATGGTGACGCTGATCGGGCTGGCGGCCAAGAATGCCATCCTGATCGTCGAATTTGCGGTGATGAAGCACAAGGAAGGCTTGTCGCATGCCGATGCCGCCGTGGAAGCGGCCAAGCTGCGCTTGCGGCCAATCGTGATGACCTCGCTGGCGTTCATTCTCGGCGCGGTGCCGCTGTTTATCGCGTCGGGCGCTGGCTCGAACTCGCGGCATTCGATTGGTACCGGAATTATCGGCGGCATGATTGCTGCCACCACACTGGCGCTGCTGTTTGTGCCACTGTTCTCGTGGATCGTGGGTACTGCGGCGGACAAATGGGCCGCGCGTCGTGGCAAGGCCGCCACGACGACGGCATCGGTCACGCCGCCTGCCGGAGAACCATCATGACGCGTACCTATCGCTGCGCAACCATGGCCACGGTGGCCACGTTATCGACGCTGATCGCAGGATGTGCCATCGGGCCCGACTACAAGCGGCCCGAAGTCGCCCAACCCGAAGCCTATCGGATCGACACCGGCGTATTGACCGTGGCGGCCGATAGCGACTGGTGGAACGCCTTCAATGATCCCGTGTTGACGGCACTGGTGGAAACCGCGATGCGCAACAACTACGACGCACGTATTGCGTCGGCGCGCATCGACGAGTTCCGCGCACAGTTGATGATCGCGCGCTCGGGTTTCTATCCGCAGTTGAATGCCACGGCATCGGCGGCGCGGCAGAAGAGCGGTTCGTTCAACGGCACCCCGTTCGCTTCGCTCGGGGGACCACGCAATTCCTACGAAGCACTGCTCAATGCGAGCTGGGAAATCGATCTGTGGGGACGTATCCGCAGGCAGGCCGAATCGGCCGAGGCCAGCATGTGGAATGCCGAATACAACCGGCGCGGCGTGGTTCTGTCGCTGGCGGCATCGGTGGTGCAAGGCTATGCGACCTTGCGAGGACTCGATGCACAACTCGAGGTTGCCCAGCAAACGCTGACCACGCGCGCACAGGCGCTCGATATCTTCCAGCAGCGCTATCAGGGGGGCGTGATCTCGCAGGTGGAGTTGTCGCAATCGGAGAACGATTTCTACTCGACGGAAGCCACCATTCCTCCGCTACGGTCTTCGATTGCGCAGACCGAGAATGCACTGTCGGTGCTGCTGGGACGCGAGCCCGGTCCGATCGAACGCGGCAAGCCACTCGCGGATCTGCAAGTGCCGCCGATCAGTACCGATTTGCCTGCCGCCTTGCTGGCGCGCAGGCCCGATGTGCTGCAGGCCGAGCAACAGGCGGTGGCTGCCAATGCCGAGGTTGGCGCGGCGCTTGCCTTGTACCTGCCATCGGTCAATCTGTCGGGGTTCTTTGGTGCGCTGGCGACATCGCCAGCCGCGTTGTGGCACAGCGCCTCACAGGTATGGGGATTCGGCGCCAGCCTGGCGCAGCCGGTATTCCAGGGCGGGGCGATTCGTGGGCAGGTCAATGCAGCCGAAGCGGTAAGCAAGCAGGCGATGCTTGGTTATCAGGTGAGCGTGCTCAATGCCTTGGCCGATGTGAACACGTCGCTGGCCAATGGCATCGAAACACGCAACCGGCTGACCAGTTTGAAGAAGCAGGAGCAAAGCCTGCTGGTCTATGCGGACCAGTCGAACGCGCGTTACGAGGGCGGCTATTCGAGCTATCTCGAAGTGACCGACGCACGCGAGAAACTGTTCAGTGCGCAACTGGCGGCGATCCAGGGGCAGGTCGATGTATTGACTGGTGCCGCCGCGCTATACAAGTCGCTTGGCGGCGGATGGCCAGCAGTGCCGAATGAAGTACGCGATGCTGGGCTGGCCGGCGACGCCAGGGCGACGCCGGCGCGCGATTCAGTGGCGCGGTGACCATTCGGCCTTGCGCACACCGATGGCGGTGACCAGGCCATACGATGTGATACCGAGCGCGACGCCCAGGAAATGGCCGTCTAGCCCCATCCCGGCAACGTTGGCGAGCAGCCAGCCACCGCCAGCCGCCAGCGCAATCCGGCACAGGCCGGCCACGATCGGCCAGCGCATGCGGCCCGCGCCCATCGACGCGAAATACAGCGCCATGCCGAGGCCGAATCCGCCAAATGCGGGACCGACCCACGACAGCGCACGCGCGGCGATGGCGGCCACTTCGGCATCCTTGGTGAATAGTCCGGCGAACTGCGCGGGCGCCAGTCCGACGGCAGCGCCGACGCAACCGGCGAGCAGCAGCGCCAGCAGCGCGCCGACCCACGCAGTGCGACGCGCGGTGTGCCAGTCACCGGCACCGACCGAACCTCCTACCAGCGCGGTCAGTGCCGAACCCACACCGAACGCCAGCGGAATCATCAGGAATTCGAGCCGCGCTGAAATGCCATACGCCGCGACGGCCGTGGTGCCGAAATGGCGCAACTGCGCCGTGACCAGGATAGTGGTCAGGTTCGCCACCGATGCCAGCGCACACGCGATCAGTCCGACCGACAGGATCCGATAGAACAGCGCGCCCGAAGGCCGTATGCGCAGCGTAGGCACAAAGCCCGCGCCACCACGCAGCACCACCCACGCCATCATCAACGCCGCGGCCCACGACACTACGGCCAGGCCGGCACCAATACCCGCGAGGCCCATGCCAAGCCGCTCGGCAAACCACCACGACAGGATCGGAAACGCGATCCACATTGCTGCCAGCACGCGCGCGGCCAGCGCATGGCGACCGCCACCACGCAGCACCGACGCTAACGTATTCGCCAGCCATGCCGGCACCGCACCCGCACCGAACAGCCAGATCGCATAGTCCGCAGCCGCTTCGGCCGCCGTGGCACCGGCCACTGCACCGAACACTTCGCGCGGAAACCCGGCCAGTGCAATCGCGAACAGCAGTCCCGCCGTTACCGCAATGATGACGGCGTGCATCACCAGCGACGACGCATCCTCACGCTTGCCCGCACCAAGCGCACGCGCGATGGCCGAAACCACGCCGCCGCCCATCGCCCCGGCCGACATCTGCTGCAACAGCAGTGCAAACGGCAGCACCACGGCCCAGCCGGCCAGTGCTTCGGTGCCTTGCCGTGCCGCAAGCAACGTTTCAATCAATTGCGAACCGGCTTGAAGAAACGCAACCAGACTGGTCGGCGCGGCCAGCACCGCAATGCGCCTGGCGATCTCGGGCGATGGAACCGGTTCGTACGTGGTGGCCGAACCGTTGAGCGTCATCGCCTCAGGCTTGCCCATCGACAGCCTCCGCGGCAGCTTGCTCGCCGAAGCGCGCATGCAGATGGCGTCCGGCACCCGGACCGGGCCGTACGCGCAGGTCGTCGACGGTGATCGTGCTGCCATCGGCACGCGTCAATTTGCCTGCGACGATCTCCTTGCCGTCGCGCTTGTCTTCCAGCACGGTCGGCGGCCCTTTCTCATCACTAAGCCAGCGGTCCGCCCAGGCCTTGAGCGACACATACACCGGAAAGAAATCGCGCCCCATCTCGGTAAGCTGATACACCTGCCGCGCGCCGCCACCGGGCGCCGGCACCTTCTCAAGCAGACCGTGCTCCACCAGATTCTTGAGCCGCGCACTGAGAATGTTGGGCGCTATGCCCAAATGTTTCTCAAACTCATCGAAACGCGAACTGCCGTAGTACACCTCGCGCATCAGCAGGATCGCCCACCGTTCGCCAAGCATCGCCATCGAACGGGCGACCGGACACGGCATATTGGCAAAATCGGTTTGCGCCATGGCCTCCCCTTTTTACTTTTGAATTGCAAGTTAACGGGATCATAGCTTGCGAATTGAAAGTTTGCTGGGGAATTTCAGGGGAGCGCGAGGGGGAGGGGCAACATGGGCATCATCGCTGCAGTGGCGACATGTGGCTTTATGAAAGTATCGTCGATAGTTATCACCGTGTCGGGCTTTGGCCGCAGCGCCAGCACACGGCCGGGAAGCGACGCATCGCTACGCGTGTTCCAGAATGCCTCGAAGCGCTTTCTTGCCATGCGTACATTGCCCCAGGCCGGATCGGCCATCCAGACTCCGTCCTGCTCCGCCTTGCGTAGTACCGAAAAATGTCCGTCATCCCAATATCCGAGATAGACGATCACGGGGCGCTGCAGTCGCTGCAGGGCAGCGTAACTAAGGGCCATCGGAATCGTCTCGAAACCGAGTGCGTCGGCAACCGTCGCAAGGTCCTGCATCGAGAACGCCGGCTTGATGCCCACGCGATCGATAACATCCACTTCATTCGTGCTCGCGCCGAAGTAACCATTCAGCAGCGTGACCAGCGATGCCGCGCCGCAGGAATAGTCGAACTTCTGTTTCGTGATACCTGTATCGCGAAGCTCCGTCCATGAACGGATCGGCATCGCCTCAACAGCGTTTGGAGCAGGAGTGACGATGCCGGAGGCAGTGGCGAGTTGGCCGGTGAACAGCAGGAGGGTGATGGCGGTGGTGAGAGGGCGAAGGAGGTGCATCCGCATCTTGCACCTATTGTTTTGCCATCAGGCGCAGACCCGGACGCTCAAGAGTCTGCATAGCCATTGGGAGAGCACAATCAGCAGTGGAAAGCTGAGGCCGGTCATTTGTATGGAGGGAAGGCGCAAAAGTAGCTTTCGTGCGTAGGCAAAACCCATAAAGAGAGAGAAGCTGCCGAAGATCTGTATGTCGGTCTCGCAAGAGAAAATCATGGCCTGATCTCCCCTGGTCGGAAGACGACGGTCTTTTGGAACAGCGGGGGGGAATCTACGAGTGGGGCGACATTCCAGTTTGTCTTAACCGGGTACGCTGCATGACAACTACTGCATCCACGATTCAGCATCCCCGTGGCAAGGCCGCCGTAAAAGGCAATCGATCCAAAGGCAATTGCACTGGCGCCGAACGAACTTGTACCACCGGTAAGGAAGCCAGCAGCCGCACCCACGGTGGTCGCGATTATCAAGCCGCTCGCGGAACCGTTGCCGGATACGATTGCTTCTCCAAAGTATCCCGCTGCCCCGGTGATAGCGCCGACAGCCGCGCCGACAGGACCAAATCGCCCACTGGCGCTAGCCATCTCCTGGCTGCCTAGGCGCTCGGCCGGGAATGTGCTTGCTGGTAGCGATCCAGTCAGGTACTCCACCTCTTCCTCGGTGAGCAACTTTGTCGAAGCCGCTGGCTTGTCGCTTGATCCCGTGTGGATCGCCTGTGCTTCCGGCATTGCCGTGGTTGGAGCAAGTAATAGCAGTGCTGATGTTGACGCACACACGCATCTCAAAGGTAGTCGAGTCATTGTGTTCTCCTTTACCTAGCTTCCTCACAACCGCCACGTAAAATTCACCCACACCTGCGCGACCTCGTTGCCCGCCACGCCTGCCTGCGCATCGATGTTCATCACCAGCAATGACGAAAGCCGTTGCGTGTATCCGAGCGTGAAGGCCGTTAAGGTGGTGGCTTCTCCGTGTCTTGGTGTGCCGGTGTCTGCGGTCCGGAAGCTCTGCACGATGCCGGAGCGCAGCGTGATTTCAGGGTTCATTGCTACGCCGAACGATCCAGCGATGGCCACGACATCGCCGGGGTTGTAGCGCTTGCCCTGGCTTTGCCGTGCTCCGAGATAGCTGTAGGTTGCCGTGAGCGAGGCAATGACCGGATCGAATGCCCAATGGCTGCCGACCCCTACCGTGGCGGCGGAGCCGTATGTGACATGGTCCGAGGTGTTCTCGGCCAGCGCGAGTTCGGCGAAGCCGAGTACAAATGGATGCGAAAAAGGGGAGGTGATCCGGTAGTCGGTGCCCAATGTCAGATTGCGCCATCCCGCGCTGTACTGGGTGTCATGGCCATGGTTCTGCCGAACAAGGTTCCTTTCGGCATCGGCCTTCAATCCGGCGCTGATATTGAACCGGTTGCCGAACGCATAGCGCACGCCCAGGCGCGTGTAGATCGCGTCGCGTCGTCGGTTGTTGAGCGTGACGTCGGGAATCAGCAGCGCATAGCTGTAGGAGATCGGTACCGCAATCGTCGATACGCTGACATTGCGGGAGTCTGATGCCGCATAGCCGATGCCTGCGCTGAACGTGGCGCGACCCTTCTTCGGTGCGAAGTCCTCTATTTTGAACGGGGAATCAGAGCTCCTTATCTCGTCCGCGCTGGCAGTGCATGGCAAGGCAAGACAGGAAAGAAACGCCGGAGCGGCGTGTTGAAAGCGTTTGTTGGCCCATTGCATTCGCGCACCTTTTTTCGAGTGTTTATCCAACTCATTGACTGACATGGGCGCTGTGATGCGTCCACGTGAAGCAGCAATCTGAATTGGCTTGCGCGGCGATGGGCCTGGCTGGCTAACGCACGAGATGGTAGTGCGTTTCGGGTGAAATAGTTGTACGAAACCGTCTTGAAATTAAGGTGCTTTGTTGCACTTGAAGTCTGGCGCGTTGCAGGAGATCACTACTCCCCGGAAAACACCTCCAGCCCCGCGACACCTTCTCGCAGGAATGCGATCAAGGCTCGTGTGGCCATCGACAGGTGCGGATTCGGTGTGGTGATGATGTACAGCCGATTGCCGAGTCCTTCGGGGGTCCAGTCCGGCAGCACCGGTACCAGCGTGCCGCGGCGTACGTCTTCCCAGCCCATATAGCGTGGCAACAGGCTGACGCCGTGTCCCCGACGCACCGCGTTCATCAGGAATGGAAAGTGTTCGGATTGCAGATACGGCGTGATTTCGACGTCTTGACGCTCCGGCCCACAGGACGAGTCGCGCCCGAGCGTCAGCAGGAAGCGCCGCGACGTGTAGGGCGGACAGAGGAAGCGGCAGCTGGTCAGGTCCGATGGCTTTTGCAGCGGCGGGATACGAGCGAGATATTCGGGTGATGCGCACAACTGCCATTGGATCGCGCAGACCTCGCGTGCCACGGTATCGAGCGGTGGCAACGAGGTGACCTTCAGTGCGACATCGATCTCGGCGGCGATCAGGTCTGTCACGCGGTTGGCAAAGAACACGCGAATCGAGATGCCGGGATGCAGCTCGGCGAACTGCAGCAGCAGCGGCGCGATAAACGCATCGCCAAGGCCGGTGGGTACGCTTACGCGGACATGACCGCGCAGCGTCTTGCCGAGGCTGTCGATTTCGGCCTGCGCGGCGGCCACTTCCTGCAGGATGCGCAGGCCGTGTTCATAGAGCGACTGGCCGGCATCGGTCATCTCGAGCCGGCGCGTGGTGCGCCGCAGCAACATCGCCCCGGCCTGTTCTTCGAGCTGTCCCAACTGGCGGCTGATCTGCGAGCGCGTCACACCGCGCCGGCGGCCAGCTTCGGCCAGGTTGCCCGATTCCACGATATCCACGAAGGCCTGCACGAGATTGAGATCCATACGACGATTCCGAAACACCAAGCAATGTCGAGTATTGCGCAACATTGTGGTGCGTTAAGGCGGGATTGTCGATTGCGGTGCGTCTCGCTACAGTGTTCCGCTGTGTGGTTAAAAGGTTTAGACAAGGAGACATCGCATGGCCGCAGACCTATGGTTCGAATCGTTGCATCGTCCTGGCGCACAGGTGCTCGAGCGTGGCACGCGGCTCGCCGGTGGGCTGCGGCGGCTTGGACTTGCCGAAGGCGGGGTGGTGGCGGTTCTACTGCGCAATGATCCGGTGTTTGCCGACGTGGTGTATGCATGCCGTACCGCAGGAACCTACTACTGCCCGATCAACTGGCACTTCACGGCCGAGGAAGTGCGTTTCCTGCTGGAAGACAGCGGCGCACGCGTGCTGATCATCGAAGCCGATCTGCTGCCAGCCGTGCAGGCTGTGGTGCCGCATGGCGTGGCGATACTGGCCGTCAATGGCAGCCATGCCGATGCAATCGAATACGAACCGTGGCTCGCCGCGCAGGCACCGTACGACGGTCCGCGCGTGGCGCCGCGTGGGCATCTGGCCTATACCTCGGGCACCACGGGGCGTCCCAAGGGCGTGTTGCGTCAGGCGGTGCCGTTGGCCGAGCTCGACGACCAGCTCGCGCGCATGCGCTCGGTGGTGGCCCAGTCCATCGGCATCGTGCCAGGTTGTCGCGCGCTGATGTCCGCGCCGCTGTATCACAGCGCGCCAAGCGTGTTCGTGCAGAACGCGTTGCAGATGGCGGAACGGCTGGTGCTGACACCGCGCTTCGACGCCGAGCAGGTGCTGGCACTGGTGGAACAGCATCGCATCGACGTGCTCTATCTGGTGCCGATCATGTATGTGCGGCTGCTGAAGCTGCCAGCCGAAGTGCGCGCCCGATATGACCTGTCGTCGATCCGCTTTGTCGCATCGACCGGTTCGCCGTGCTCGCCCGAGGTCAAGCGCGGGATGCTCGACTGGTTCGGCCCGGTGATCCATGAAACCTACGCGTCGAGCGAAGCCGGCATGATTACCGTGGCCACGCCCGAAGATGCAATTGCACGGCCCGGCACGGCGGGGCGTCCGGTAGACGAAGGCAGCGTGCGCATCATCGATGAATCGGGCAAGCCGTGCGCCACGGGCGAGGTGGGACTGGTCTATGTTCGTCAGCCCGCGTATCCCGATTTCACATACCTCAACAACGAAGCGGCGCGCGGCAAGATCGATATCGATGGCCGGGTCTCGCTCGGGGACATGGGCTATGTCGATGCGGACGGCTATCTGTTCATTTGCGATCGCGCCTCGGACATGGTGATTTCCGGCGGCGTGAATATCTATCCGGCCGAGATCGAGCACGAACTGGTGCGCTACCCGGGCGTGGCGGACTGCGTGGTGTTTGGCGTGCCCGATGACGAGTACGGCGAGCGCCTGCACGGCGTGATCCAACCCGTAGCCGGTGCAGCCGTTGAACCGGAAGCCGTGATCGAGTGGTTGCGCGGTCGACTGTCGGGCTTCAAGGTACCGCGCACGATCGAGATCGTGGCGCAGTTGCCGCGCGACGAAACCGGCAAGCTCGCCAAGCGCCGACTGCGCGACCAGCACTGGGCAGGACGGCAGCGGCGGGTTTGAGTGTCAACGCCCACTGCCGGTTCGCTCCCCTCTCCCGCACGCGGAAGAGGGGCTGGGGGAGAGGGCCAGCGCATCAAATCGCGATACCAACACAGATACATAAGACAAAACAAGGAGACACCATGCATCGCAGAACCGCGCTGCTCGCAGCCGTTGCACTTGGCATCGCATCCAACACGTCATCCGCATTCGCCGCATACCCGGAGCGTCCGATCAAGCTGGTGGTGCCGTACACCCCGGGCGGCTCGACCGACCAGTTTGGTCGCGCCATGGCCGAAGGCATGGCACGTGAGTTGAAGCAGCCCGTGGTGGTGGAGAACCGTCCCGGTGCCAATACGATGGTCGGTACGCAGAGCGTGGCGCGTGCGCAGCCGGACGGCTACACGATCCTGATGGGTTCGAGCGCCAGCATGGTGCTGAACCCAATGCTGTACAAGAAGACCGGCTACGATCCGAAGGACTTCAAGGTCATCCTGATCGGCATCGAGGTGCCGCTGGTGGTGGTCACCAACAACCAGGTACCGGCAAACAACATCAAGGACTTTGCCGCATATGCCAAGGCTGCGGGCGGCAAGCTCAACTATTCGTCGGTCGGGCTTGGCAATCCGCTGCAACTGGCCTCGGAGATGCTGAAGTCGGAACTCGGCATCGAGATGACGCACGTGCCGTACAACGGCAGCGCGCCAGCTTTGTCGGCGCTGCTGGCGAACGACACGCAGATGATGGTCGACGTGGTCAGCACCTCGTTGCAGCATATCAAGGCTGGCAAGCTCAAGGCACTGGCGGTGACCGGCCGCACGCGACTCGACGTGCTGCCCAATGTGCCGACTGTTGCCGAAAGCGGTTATCCGAACTTCCACGCCGCCACATGGTTCGGACTTGCCGTGCCCGCGCAGACCCCGGCGGACGCCATTGCAAAACTGCAGGCCGCAGCCTCGCATGTGCTAACCGAAACGCCATTCCGCAACACCTTCAACGCGTTGGGATTGTTGGTGCAGAGCCCGCGTACGCAGGCCGAGATCGATCGCTATGTGGCAGCGGATCGCGACAACTGGGGCAAGGTCATTCGCGACAATCGCATCAGCCTCGACTGAGCGCTGCGGGATAGTCCGCTCGATGAGGGGCGTATAGTTGAGGGTCTTTCGATACGGCCGGTTGCGGTCGTGTCGATGCCAACGTTGTCGTCAACCAGCCCCCATCCGCTCCCGCATCGATGCCATGACCGATCCCGCCGAGCCACCTGATTCGCCTGCTTCATCCGATTCGTCCCCTTCGCCCGCCTCGCCCGCTTCACATCCAGGTCGACTACGTGATTTGCGCTTGCGCGCGCGTCGTGCCGCGCATCGCAAGACGCGTCAGGTGGGCCGCATCTCGCGCACCTCGATGCGCTACGCGGTCTTTATGTGTGGCGCGGGATTTGTCGCCGCGTTTTCCATCGTGTTCGCCTATATCGCCGAGGTGGCGCTGAGCTGGAACATGAAGCTGACCACGGCCACGCCGTGGCTGGCATTCGTGATGCTGCCGTTTGGTCTGGCCGCTTTGCGCTGGCTGACGATACGGCTTGCGCCGCAGGCACGTGGCAGCGGGATTCCGCAGGTGATCGCGGCCGTGACCTTGCCGCCGGCCGGTGTCGCGCAGACGGTGCTGGTGTCGTTCCGGCAATCGATGTGGAAGGTGTTGCTGACCACCGGCGCGCTGCTGGCCGGTGCCTCGGTAGGGCGCGAGGGGCCCTCGGTACAAGTCGGTGCCGCGGCCATGTTGGCGTGGGGACAGTGGTGCCAGGAAAAGCTGCGCTTCCGCATCGGCTTTCATCCCAATGCATTGATCGCCGCCGGTGCGGCCGGCGGTCTGGCAGCAGCATTCAATACGCCGTTGGCCGGCGTGGTGTTCGCCATCGAGGAATTGGGGCGCGGCACCGCGGTGCGCTGGGATCGACTGGTGCTGTCGGGCGTGCTGACCGCGGGCTTCCTGTCGCTGGCGGTGCTGGGCAACAACCCCTACTTCAGCGTCAAGGTGCCGATGCTGGTGCTGCACGACGCCTGGGGACCGGTGCTGCTGTGCGCGGTGGTCAATGGCGTGATGGGTGGCCTGTTCGCGAAGGTATTGATTCGCGGCGTGCCGGGCCTGGTGCCGTCCGCCTGGCGTGGCTGGACGTCCGAGCATCCGGTGGCGGTGGCGTTCTGCTGCGGTCTGGTGGTGGCGGCGCTTGGCTGGGCTACCGCAGGTGCAACGTTCGGCACCGGCTATGAGCAGGCTTCCGGCCTGATCAACGGCGAACCGCACAGCACGCTGTGGTTTGGACTGGCCAAGTTCGTGGCCACGGTAGTGTCGTATTTTGCGGGCATCCCGGGCGGGATCTTTACGCCGGCGCTGGCCATCGGTGCCGGCATTGGCGAAAACGTGGCGCACTTTATGACCGGCATGGCCGAGCCGCGCGTACTGGCGCTGGTGTCGATGGCGGCCTTCCTGGCAGCGGCGACGCAGGCGCCTATCACCGCAAGCGTGATCGTCATGGAAATGACGCGCACCCAGGACCTGACGATCTATCTGCTGGCAGCTTCGCTGCTGGCGTCGTTCCTGTCGCGGCAGTTCAATCCGCATCCGTTCTACCACCATATGGGCCACGCTTTCCGCCGCGAGGCCATGGCAATCCAGCGCAACAGTGCCTAGTGTGATGCCGGGACGGCGTGCCGTAACAAGTCGTTACAAACAACGTTGCGCCAGCACCGCCTGAGTGTGGGTTTGGCATCGCAGACCTGTGGCGGCCTGAACTGCGATGTCTTACCATGTGCCGCGCACGGACCACTGGCAGTAGATCGACGGCCGTGCATTGTGTACCGGCGGCACATTTTCTCGTCGGGCAAGTCGGCATTCGATGCATTTCGGGGGAGCAGGAAATGGCCACGCAACGACCGGGCGGCACGCGCCCAAACCAGCCGTCACGCAAGGACAGCACGCCAGTGCACGATCTTGGTGCCGACACCGCCATCTGGCACACACGCGGCTTGCAGACCAACTCGCGCTTTCGCGCACCGCTGGCCCAGCGCACGCCACCGCGTCAATTGCCGCCGAGCCAGATTCCCAAGCTGATGCTGTGGGCGCTGCTGATTGGCATCGCGCTGGTATGCTTCAATGCCGTGAAGCATATGCTCCGATAGATCCTGTCGATCCGGCGTCACTCCGATGACGCCGCGCCTACCCGGCAGGAACCCTCGGCACGGAGCGGGCTCCAATGCGGAGCCGTTTTCAGGAGTGTGTTTTGAGATTTCCTTTTGCCGGGCTGGCCGCTGCCGCCCTGCTGGCGACTGCTGTCGCCCACGCTGCACCGGCGGTGCAGTCCAATGCCAAAGCCAATGCCACCGCTGCTGCGATCATCGACGGCAAGGACCAGTTCTCGACGATGCTCGACACGCTCGAGATTGGCAGTCCGCTACCGGGCCTGCCTGACTGCGCCGATCACCGGACGCCCGATGGCAAGGATGTCACCGCGTACTGTGTGGAACTGCGCGGCGATGGTGTGATGCGCCAGGTTGGCGTGCCTCGCGACAAGCGTCCCACATTCATGGATGGCCCGCGCCTGGTGGCGCTGGTGGACGGCAATGCACTGGTGGGACTGATCGTGCCAACCGACGGCATCCGCTCGCAGGATTCCGCGGCACAGGCGCTCAACGCACGCTATGGCAAGCCATTCCGCCAGGAAATGGTGGATATGAAAGACAAGGCTGGCAAGGGCGTGAAGACCATTCACGCCGGCTGGATGCGCAAGCCGCTGACCGTTGAGCTTTATGCAATTCCGGAAGATCCCAGTGAAGGCACGATCGAACTGCTGCTGCCGCAGGCGCGCGCACTGATGGCCAATCGCGACGCCGAGGTGGAGAAGTCGCTGGCACCGCCGCCGGCGTCGGCCGCCGCCGCAAAGAAGGGCGAGAAGACCGACAAGGCAGAGAAGGCGGAAAAAGCCGAGAAAGCCGAAAAAGAGAAAGCCGAGAAGAAGGCGCCCGCCAAGCCGGTCAATCCCGGCAGTTGGTAAGGCGCTGGAGGCAGGGGCTTGAACTGCTTAGAGCCCCTCCATCACCTTGTCCAGCCCACGCACCACGCCGCGCAGTGTGTGGACCTTGCGGATGGCCAGCAGCGCGCCCGACACATACGGCTTGGAGCCGTCGCCAGCTTCATGCTTGAGGTGCAGGCGCTGGCCATCGGCGCCAAAAATCACCTCGACACCCAGTTGATACCCGGGCAGCCGCACCGCGTGCACCTGCGTGCCCGACATCGTCGCGCCGCGCGTTTCGCGCGGGCCGTTGACCTGGTCCACCGGTACGGCCTGCGTGGCCTGCTTGACCTGGCCAAGCCGGTACGCCAGTTCGCGCACCGTGCCTGATGGCACGTCGACCTTGCCGGCCTTGGCGTAGTCGATGATTTCCCAGTGGTCGAGATGGCGCGCGGCCATTTCGGCAAACTTCTGCAGCAGCACCACGGTGATCGCAAAGTTGCCGCACGCCAGCACGCCACGGTCAGCCTTGCGTGCAGCGGCATCGATCTCCGCATAGTCTTCGTCTGACAGTCCCGAGGTACCCACCACCACATGCGCGCCATGTGCCAGCGCCTGCAGGATATTGTGCTTGGCAATCACTGGCTTGGTGTATTCGACATACACGTCGTACGGGGTCTGGCCCAGCTCCTCGATGCTGGCGGCGGCCACGCCCGGGGTGTCCTTGTGGCCGGTCAGGCTGGCCAGGGTCTGCCCTGCCGCGCCGCGCGAGAGCCCGGCAACCAGTGTCATGTCGGCAGCGTGCGCCACGCCACGCGCCAGTTCGCCACCGGCCCAGCCTGTGACGCCACCTACGGCAACGCGAATGTTCTGGCTCATCGTGAACTCCTGATCTGGATACTGAGTTGGATATTGAGGATGGCAAGCATAGCGCGCTCGCGGATCACGCGCTTGCCCTCTCCCCCGGCCCCTCTCCCGCGTGCGGGAGAGGGGAGAATGCAACCGCCTAGCCGGCTGCTCGGCGCCGATCGATCTTGCGTGCCAGCACGATCGATGTCGTGGTGTGGTTCACGCCATCGAGCATGCCGATTTCATCGAGCAGCTTGTCCAGTCGCGCATGGGTGTCGCAACGGATCACGGCCATATAGTCGACCGGGCCGCTGACCGAGTTCAGTTCCTCCACCTCGGGCAAGCGCTGCAGCGCGCGCACCACCGTCGGTGCTGCCTTGGGCTGAACCGACAGGCCACAAAACGCCAGGATGGCGTTGTCCTCCATCTCGCTGCCCAGCCGTACGCCATAGCCGGCGATCACGCCGGTTCGCTCCAGGCGCGCGATGCGTGCCACCACGGTAGTGCGTGCGATACCTAGGGTGCGCGACAGGTTGGCCGCGCTTTCGCGTGCGTTGCCCTGTAGCAGGGCCAGCAGATGCCGGTCGGTCTGGTCGAGGTCGGCCATGGTCATGTCCTGACGAATCGTCAGATTAGCTTGTCGATATGTCCGATTATGCAGGGCTTTCGTCAATCTTGTCGCTACAAAACGTGCGTGCGGCTGCCCATACTTAAGACATCCCCAATCTGTTTCTGACGGAGTTCACCATGCAACCCTCCACGCTGGGACCCGCCACCGTGCGTGACCTGACGCTCGCCCCGCGTCCGCTTTCAGTGGTCGTCCTTGGCGCGGGCAAGATCGGACGCGTGATTGCCACGATGCTCGCCGACAGCGGCGACTACCGCGTTTGCCTGGTCGATCATGACGCGCACCGGCTCGATGGCCTGCCGCGCAGTATCGCCGTACGCGCCGGGGATCCGACTGAACCAGGTACCTGCGCGGCACTGCTGGCCGGTGCCGACGCGGTGCTCAATGCGTTGCCGTTCCATGCGGCCATCCATGTGGCCACCGTGGCCGCGCGGCTTGGCGTGCATTACTTCGACCTGACCGAGGATGTGGCTGCCACCCATGCCATCCAGACGCTGGCCAACGGCGCGCGCTCGGTGCTGATGCCGCAGTGCGGCCTGGCGCCCGGCTTTATCGGCGTAGTGGGCCACGATCTCGCGCAGCGCTTCCTGCGGGGTGGCGGCGATCTGCTTGACCTGCGCATGCGCGTGGGCGCGCTGCCGCGTTATCCAAGCAATGCGCTCAAGTACAACCTCACATGGAGCACCGAGGGGCTGATCAATGAATACTGCAACCCTTGCGAAGCCATTGTTGACGGGCGCCGCGTGGAGTTGCCCGCGCTGGAGGGGCATGAAACCTTTGCACTGGACGGCGTGGAGTACGAGGCGTTTAATACTTCGGGAGGCCTTGGCACATTGCCCGACACGCTGGCCGGGCGAGCGCGCCAGGTCGACTACAAGTCGATCCGGTATCCCGGTCACTGTGCCCAGATGAAGCTGCTGCTGAACGACCTGCGTATGCGCGAACGGCGCGACTGGCTGCGCGATATCTTCGAACATGCAATCCCGGTAACCGAGCAGGACGTGGTGATCGTGTTCGCCAGCGCCACCGGTCATCCGCCGGGTGTAAAAGGAGAGGGACGGCGCGGGCCGCTGACGCAGGCGTCGTTTTCCACGCGCATCGGGGGCATGGAGAATTTCGCCGGCATCGGCCATGTCAATGCCATCCAGCTGACCACGGCCGCCGGCATCTGTACCGCGCTGGACCTGGTGGCCACGGGTGTCTTGCCGCAGGCCGGTTTTGTGCGTCAGGAAGCCATGCCGCTGGAGCGCTTCCTGTCCAACCGCTTTGGCCAGCACTATGCGCGACACCCACTACAGGAGACGCTCGCATGAAAGCGCAAGAGTTCACCAGTTGCTGGCAGGCCCTGGGCCTGCCGCCGCCTTGGGCTGCAACCACCCAGGCCGCGCCGGGCACGCTGGCCGTGCGTTCACCGATCGATGGCGAGGTGTTCGGCCAGCTACCGGTATGCGCGCCCGCCGATGCCGACGCGCGCATTGCACGCGCCCATGCGGCGCAGAGCCTTTGGGCACTGACCCCCGCGCCGGCGCGTGGCGAAGTGGTCAGGCGTTTCGGGGAGGTGTTGCGCACGCACAAGCCGGCGTTGGGCAGGCTGGTGGCGCTGGAAGCGGGCAAGATCCTGCAGGAAGGCCTGGGCGAAGTGCAGGAGATGATCGACATCTGCGACTTCGCGGTGGGTTTGTCGCGGCAGTTGCATGGCTTGACCATTGCCTCCGAGCGGCCGTCGCATGCCATGCGCGAGACCTGGCATCCGTACGGACTGTGTGGCGTGATCTCGGCGTTCAATTTCCCGGTAGCGGTCTGGGCATGGAACGCGGCGCTGGCGCTGGTGTGCGGCAATGGCGTGGTGTGGAAGCCGTCGGAGAAGACCCCGCTCTGTGCGCTGGCCGTGCAAGGGCTGCTCGATCGCGTGATCGATCAACATGCGCCGCAGTTCGCGGGCCTCTGCTGCGTGCTGACCGGCGGGCGTCAGCTTGGCCAGTCGCTGGTGCAACACCCGTCGGTCCGGCTGATGAGTGCCACCGGTTCCACGCGCATGGGGCGCGAAGTGGGCATGGCCTGCGCCGCGCATTTCAAGCGCGCGATCCTGGAGCTCGGTGGCAACAATGCGGCCATCGTGGCGCCCTCGGCCAATCTGGAACTGACGATCCGGGCCATGACGTTTGCCGCGGCGGGCACCGCGGGGCAACGCTGCACCACGCTGCGGCGCGCGTTCGTCCATGTGGATTTGATCGAGAGCGTGACGCAGCATCTGCGCCGCGTTTATGCACGGCTGCCGGTGGGCGATCCGCTGCAGGAAGGTACGCTGGTCGGTCCGTTGATCGATGCCGCCGCCGGCGATTCGATGGCCAATGCACTGGCCAGTTGCCGCGCGCAAGGCAATGTCGTGCATGGCGGCGAACGGCTGCTTGCCGATCGGTTCCCGCATGCCAGCTACGTGCGGCCGGCGCTGGTGCTGACCGACACCCAGCACGACACGATGCTGACCGAGACCTTTGCGCCAATCCTCTACCTGATGCCATACACATCGCTCGATGAAGCCATCGCGCTGAACAACGCCGCTTCACACGGCCTGTCGTCGTGCATCTTCACGGAATCGTTGCGCGAGGCCGAACTGTTCGTGTCCGCCGCGGGCAGCGACTGTGGCATCGCCAACGTCAATATCGGCACCAGCGGCGCGGAGATAGGCGGGGCATTTGGCGGAGAAAAGGCAACCGGTGGCGGGCGCGAATCGGGCTCCGATGCCTGGAAGGGATACATGCGGAGGGCCACCAATACGATCAACTATGGAGACACGTTGCCGCTGGCCCAGGGGATCCGTTTCGATATCTAAGGGCGGCACTTACGTTCGCACAGACGTTGCGAATCGTAACAATGGTTACAGCGCCTTGACGCTGTATTACCAAAGCCACCCGTATAACGTTCTTAAGGGCAGTGCATTGCCGTGTCGCGATGCCTGTGACATTAAGGACGTCAAAATGAAATCGAAACTGGTGTTGTTGGGCTTGGCAGTATCTGGCGCGGCGATGCTTGGCGGCTGCGCGGTCTATCCCACGCCGTACGGTCCCGCGGTGGCACCAGCTCCCGTGGCAGTGGCGCCCGCGCCGGTGTACGTCGGCCCGCCGGCCGTGGTGGTGCGACCCTATGGCTACTACGGTGGTGGTTACTACGGCGGTGGTTACTACGGCCGCCGCTACCGGCACTGGTAAAAACGAGAACGCATGAAGCAGGCTCCCCTCTCCCGCGCGCGGGAGAGGGGTGGGGGAGAGGGCAGGCGTATCAAGCTGGCGATAACGCAGTTTGAACTGCTGGCCCTCCCCCCCTGCCCCTCTCCCGTTTCACGGGAGAGGGGAGTTTTTCAAACCGCCCCACCCAGGTGCCAGCGTTTCACCCACCTCGCGTAGATCCACCAGATCCAGCACGCGGCCTACCGTATGGTCGACCAGTTCGGCGATGGTCTGTGGCTTCTGGTAGAAGCCCGGCACAGGCGGGAACACGATGCCGCCCATTTCGGTCACGGCTGTCATGTTGCGCAGGTGAGCCAGATTCAGCGGAGTTTCCCGCACCATCAGCACAAGCTTGCGCCGTTCCTTGAGCGTGACATCGGCCGCGCGCGTGATCAGGTTGTCGGATAGACCGTGGGCTACGGCCGCCAGCGTTCGCATCGAACACGGGGCCACGATCATGGCGTTGGCGCGAAACGAGCCGCTCGCAATGGTTGCGCCGATATCGCGCACGTTGTGCACGACGTCGGCCAGCGCTTCCACGTCGGCGCGGCCAATATCGAGTTCGTGCTGCAGGTTCATAACGCCCGCAGGCGACATCAGCAGGTGTGTTTCCACACCGCTCACGTTTTGCAGCACCTGCAGGATCCGCACGCCGTAGATGGCGCCGGTAGCGCCCGTGATGGCGACGATCAGCCGTTGCGGCACGCCGCCATTCTGCACAGGCATGGTCGAGCTCAGGCTCAGGCCTTGAGCAGCGATTGCAGTTCGCCGTTCTGGTACATCTCCATCATGATGTCCGAGCCGCCGACGAATTCGCCGTTGACGTAGAGCTGCGGAATGGTCGGCCAGTTGGCGTATTCCTTGATGCCCTGGCGGATGCCGTCGTCTTCGAGCACATTGACCGTGGTCGGTGCATCGACGCCGCAGGCCTTCAGGATCTGGATTGCACGACCCGAAAAGCCGCACATCGGAAACTGGGCGGTGCCCTTCATGAACAGGACCACGGGGCTGCCCTTCACGATCTGGTCGATCTTCTGTTGTACGTCACTCATGATGAAAACGTTCCGGTTGCGCGCGATGCCAGGCCGGCATCGCTGAAATGGGGGAATGGTCCGGATTTTACCGGAATCGCGTCATTGCTTCAGATGGGGCCGATTTGACGTGTATCAATCTGGCAGCCGGCCCCCGCTGCAACGTTCGTTACCGCCCAGGTCGCGTGCGGTGAACACCTCGGCAAAGCCGGCGCCGGTCAACAGATGCCGGGTGGCGTAGCCCTGGTCGTAGCCGTGCTCCATCAGCAGCCAGCCGCCGGGCAGCAGGCGGCCGGTCGCGCCGGCCACGATGGCTGCAAGGTCCGACAGGCCATCGTCGTGATCGGTCAGCGCGTCGATCGGTTCGAAACGCAGATCACCTTCCACCAGGTGCGGATCGCCCTCGGCAATGTAGGGCGGATTGCTCACGACCAGGTGAAAACGCAGGCCGTCGGGCAGGGCCTGATACCAGTCCGACACCATGAAGCGGATATTGTCGGCCTGCAGCGCGCGGGCATTGTCCTGCGCCACCATCAGCGCGCCAGGGGAAATATCGGTGGCCCAGACCTCGGCATCGGGCCGCTCGCGCGCAATCGTCACGGCCAGGATGCCCGATCCGGTACCCATGTCCAGTACACGCGGGTTATGGATTCCGGCCAGCCGCGTCAGCGACGCTTCGGCGGCCACTTCGGTGTCGGGGCGCGGAATCAGTACGTCGGGTGTAACGCGGAATGTGCGTCCGAAGAACTCGCGCTCGCCGAGCAGGTAGGCCATTGGCTCGCCGGCCAGCCGCCGTGCCAGTAATGTGGAAAATGCATCACGCTGTGCCGTGTTGAGGTGTTCGTGGTCACGCGTGATCAGCTGGGTGCGCGTGAACCCGGTCACGTGGGACAGCAGCATGCGGGCCTCCAATGGTGGCAGGCCCGCCATGGCCGCAAGGGTCAGCGCTTCGCGCAGCGTGGGATCGGGCGGCATGGTGCCCGGTGCAGTCGATGACATTGCAGTACGTCTTGGAAATACCGGAAGCGCGCTTGCAAAAAACCCCGTCGGGCGTCGGCTCGACGGGGTTTCCTGGCGCTGCTTCGCAACAGACGGCTAGTGTAAGCCGATTTCGGCCTGCCTTCGGCGTCTGTCCGCGTAGGGCTATTACTTGTTGACGGCGTCCTTGGCCTTGTCGGCGGTCGTGTTGACGGCGTCCTTGGCGGCTTCCTTGGCGTTGGCCATGGCATTGCCCGCATCCACCTTGGCCTTGTCGGCGGCGGCGGACACATCGGCGGCTGCACCGCTGGCGGCAGCCTTGGCGGCGTCGGCAGCGTTCGCGGCAGCGGCAGCGGCGTCGCTGGCGGCGGCCTTGGCCGACTCGGCAGCGTTTTGCATGGCGCTGTCGGCGTTGGTGGCCGGTGCTTCTTCCTTCTTGCTGCAGGCGGTAACGGCAGCGGCAATCATCAGAACGGCGAGCAGTTTTTTCATGATTTCATCCTTGAGTATCTGTTGGAGGAGTGACATCCATCCAGACTTCGATACCCCCTCAGCCTTGGCCTGAAAAGTGACGTATCGGGGTGGTCTGGTCGAAATCGATTATAGACAGCGCATTCTTACAAGCTAGTGCTGTTGCAAGCATTTACCTCGGTTACAAAGCTTCAGGCGTCGTCGCCAAGCGCTGCCAGCTGGTCTGCCTGGTGCTCGGCGGCCAGTGAGGAGACCAGTTCGTCCATGTCGCCATCCATGATCATGTCGATCTTGTAGAGGGTCAGGTTGATGCGGTGATCGGTCACCCGGCCTTGCGGGAAATTGTAGGTGCGGATCCGGTCGCTACGGTCGCCCGTGCCAATCAGGTTGCGGCGCGTGCTGGCTTCCTTGGCCTGTGCGGCGCGCAACTGCATGTCCTTGATGCGCGCGGCCAGCACCTTCATGGCCTTTTCCTTGTTGCGATGCTGGCTGCGGTCGTCCTGGCATTCCACCACGATGCCGGTAGGCAGGTGGGTCAGGCGCACCGCCGAGTCGGTCTTGTTCACGTGCTGGCCACCGGCGCCCGAGGCGCGGAACGTGTCGACGCGCAGGTCGGACGGATTGATCTCGACTTCGCCCACTTCATCGGCTTCGGGCATCACGGCGACCGTGCAGGCCGAAGTGTGGATGCGACCCTGCGCTTCGGTGGCCGGCACCCGCTGCACGCGGTGGCCGCCCGATTCGAACTTGAGCTTCGAAAAGGCGGCATCGCCGGCGATACGCACGATCACTTCCTTGTAGCCGCCCAGGTCCGACTCGGATTCGCTCATGATTTCCACCTGCCAGCGCTGACGCTCGGCGTAGCGCGTGTACATGCGCAGCAGGTCGGCCGCGAACAGCGCGCTTTCCTCGCCACCGGCGCCAGCGCGGATTTCAAGCAGCAGGTTGCGGTCGTCGTTGGGATCCTTGGGTAGCAGCAGCGTCTGCAGGCTTTTCTCAAGCGATTCCAGACGCGTGCGCGCCGCGTCGATTTCGTCGGCGGCAAACTCCTTCATTTCCGGATCGTCGAGCAGCGCCTGGGCCGTGGCCAGGTCGTCCTGTGCCTGCCGATACTGGCCGTATTGCTCGGCCACCGGCGACAGCTCGGCATGTTCGCGCGACAGCTTGCGGTACTGGTTGATGTCTGCCGTGGCGTTTTCGTGCGCAAGCAGGGCATTGACTTCGTCGAGTCGCTCGGCCAGTTGGTCGAGCTTGTTGAGCATGCTGGCTTTCATCGGTAGCGGGATTCGGGGTCTCGGGGCGCAACGCGGTGGGTTGCGCGGGATCGGCAGTTCAATGCCGGAGGCATCGCCGGCGCACGCTCGCGCCGACGCGGGTGCGCGAACGCGGCTAGCGTTCGGAGTGGCTGCTGTGGCGGAACAGACCCGGTACCAGGCGCAGCAGCGCCTCGCGGTCTTCGCCCTGGGTGTGGTTCAGTGCGTGGGTCGGGCCGTGCAGGAACTTGCGGGTCAGGGCGCCAGACAGGGCTTCGAGCACCGCGGTGGGATCGTCGCCGCGCGCCAGCATGCGGCGCGCGCGTTCCAGTTCAGCCTGGCGGATGGCTTCGCCGGCGGACTGCAGGTCGCGGATGACCGGCACCACGCTGCGTGTTTCGAGCCAGTGCATGAAATTCTGCACGCGCGACTCGATGATCGCCTCGGCTTGCGCCACGGCAGCCTGGCGCAACGCGTTGCCTTCGCGGACCACCGCGCCGAGATCGTCGACCGTGTACAGGAACACGTCGTTCAGGCGCGCGACCTCGGGTTCCACATCGCGCGGCACGGCCAGGTCGACCATCATGATCGGCCGATGCTTGCGGCGCTTGACCGCGCGCTCCACGGCACCAAGGCCAATGATCGGCAGCGAACTCGCGGTGCAGGACACCACGATATCGAATTCATGCAGCCGCTCGCCCAGGTCCTGCAGGCGGATGGCCTGCGTGGTCAGGCCCTGTTCGGCCAGCTGTTCGGCCAGCTTCTCGCCGCGTTCGACGGTACGGTTGGCCACCACGATCTGGCGCGGCTGCTGCGCGGCGAAGTGCGTGGCGCACAGCTCGATCATTTCACCGGCGCCGATAAACAGCACGCGCTGCGTCGACACGCTTTCGAAAATCCGTTGCGCCAGACGCACCGCGGCGGCAGCCATCGATACGGAATGCGCACCGATCTCGGTCTGGCCGCGTACTTCCTTGGCCACCGCGAAGGTGCGCTGGAACAGCTGGTTCAGGTAGGTGCCCAACGCGCCAGCTTCGCCAGCGGTGCGCACCGCATCCTTCAACTGTCCAAGAATCTGGGTTTCGCCGAGCACCATCGAATCGAGTCCGCTGGCCACGCGGAACGCGTGACGCACGGCTTCGGACTGGGGCAGGGCATACAAATGCGGGGCCAGCTCGCCGGCGGGCACGTTGTGATGCTGGGCTAGCCAGCGCAACGTGTGCTCGAAACCATCCTGCCCCGGCTGCAGCACATCGGTGGCGCAGTAGATTTCGGTGCGGTTGCAGGTGGAAAGAATGGCGGCCTCGGTACCGTTGCGACCAGCCAGATGGGTACGCAGCGTGCCAAGCGCGGGTTTGATCTGCTCAAGCGGAAACGCCACACGCTCGCGCAGCGAGACGGGTGCCGTTGTGTGATTGATGCCGATCGCGAGCAGTTGCATTTGTGGGGTTCGTTGCCATCCGGATCGGTGCCGGAAGCGCTGGCTATTATACCGCCGGGCGCCAAAGTTGCAGGGGACCGGGGTGTTTTGTTCCAACTGCAGTATTGTTACGCGGTGGTCATATCAAAGTGGTCCAAAGGACACAGGAGCGGTTTATGTTCGGCTTGGTGGTAGTGGGAGCGGTCGTGGGCCTGGCGGGTGGCCTGTTGCATCCGGCGGGGCGCGTGGTCACCGTGCCGGCCGCGCTATTACTGGGCATTGTGGGCGCCATGCTGGCGTTCTATGCCGGTCGCGCGGCGCATCTGTTCACGGATGGACAGCTGCTTGGCTGGGGCGCCGCCATCGTCGGGGCCGCGTTGCTGGTGGGCATCTGGGGCGTGGCGCGCCCGCGCCGGTAACTTCAGTAACGACAAAAAAGTCAGGAATTGGTGACCGTCTGCGTGGTGATTCAGGCCCTGGCGTCAAGGAATCGGCGCAGGATGGCACTCGAATAGTGGCTGGCCACGTCGCGCAAAAACGACGAAAAATCGACATGCGCGGTATCGTCGGCACGGTCCGACACCGTGCGCATCAGCGCATACGGCACCCCATACTCGTAGCAGATCTGCGCCAGCGCGGCGCCTTCCATCTCCACGGCCTGTAGCGTCGGCAAGGCTTCGCGCAGCGCTTGTACCGCCGACGGCGCGTTGATGAACTGGTCGCCGCTGGCAATCATTCCGACATGCAGGCGCGGCTGATGCACGCCAAAACGCGCCAGCACGCCATCCGGAACCTCGGTCGCCAGGTCGTCACGCAGGAAACCCTCGGCCGCGCCACGCAATGCCGCGGTAAGGGTGGGATCGGCCGGGAATTCCGCTTGGTCCAGCAGGGGAACCTCGTGGCGCGGAAATAGCGGCCGCGCATCGAGGTCGTGCTGGACGGTGCGGTCGGCCACCACGATATCGCCGACCTTGACCCCGGCCCCCACGCCGCCGGCCAACCCGGTGAACACGATTTCGTCCACGCCAAACTCGCGGATCAGCGTCACCGTGGTGGCCGCCGCCGCCACCTTGCCCACGCGCGCCAGTACCAGCACCACGGGTTGGCCGTGCAGCGTGCCGCTGTAGTAGTCGCGCATGCCGATGGTTTGCCGGGTGGCGCGCGCGTCTTCGTGGCGCATCGCGCTGATCAGCCCGTCCACTTCATCGTGCAGGGCGGCAAGGATGCCTAGGGTCATGGTGCTTGGGGGCCAGGGGGCAGGCGCAGGAATGGAAACCGGCGCCAAGCATACCGATGACCTCGCCGGGTGGAAAGCAGTAAGGCTGCGCCAAAGCAGTACCGTCATGCGACGCCTGCGAGACTTCGGCAGGCCGCTTTGCTACATTGCAGTCCATGCCGACTCTCAGGGGGACCTCCGCTTGGAATCCTTTTCGAATCGCCGCGCCATCCAGCAGTCGCTGGCCGACTGGCGCGCGCAAGGCCGCCTGGGTGCCGATGACTTGCTGGCTGCCTGGGAGTCAACGCGCCCTGACCGTGGTAACTGGCACCACTGGCTTGATCGCGCATTGTTGATCCTGGGCACCGCACTGCTCTGTGCCGGTGTCATCGTCTTCTTCGCCTTCAACTGGGCGGAGCTTCACAAGTTCACCAAGTTCGGATTGCTCGCGGGACTGCTGACGCTGCTGGCAGGCTTCGCCGCGCTGCGTTCCGCGGGCGACATGGCTGGCGGGGCCGCGCTGGCTGGCGCACAGATCGTATCGGGGGTGCTGCTGGCCGTGATCGGCCAGACGTACCAGACCGGTGCCGATGCGTGGCAATTGTTCGCGCTCTGGACCTTGCTGGCGATGCCATGGGCATTGGCTGCGCGTGCGGCGCCGCATTGGTGGATCGTGCTGGTAGTGGGCAACGTTGCCTTGCTGCGCTACTGCAGCGTACGGCTGGGCATCGGTGGCATGTTCGAATTGCTGTTCTCGGCCCGGCAGGCCCGTGAAACGATGTTGTTCCTGCTCGGCGCCTCGGTGATCCAGTTGGCGGTCTGGCATGTGTTGGCCGCACGCGCCAGCCGTTGGGGCTTCCGGGGCATGACCGGCCCGCGCCTGATTGGCGTGCTGGCCTGCGGCTATGCGGGATGGCTCGGGATGATGAGCGTATTGACCGATCGGGTCGAGCCGCTGGCGTTGTTGGCCAGTGCCGCGGCGCTGCTCGGCCTCGGTGCATGGTTCCGCTGGCGCGCGTTCGATATCGTGGTGTTGAGTCTCGTATGCCTGACCGGCATCGGCGTCATCATTGCCGCAGTGGGGCGTTGGCTGGTGGATTTCCACGGTGACTTCGGTGCATTCCTGCTGCTGGCCCTGCTTACCATCGGGCTGGCCGTGGCGGCTGCCACATGGCTGCTGCGCGCCTGGCGCGCTACAACGGGGAGCGCGGCATGAACCACGATCAAGTCGAGCGCTCGCTCTGGCAACAACTGGCCGCACGCGGCGCGGTGCAAGGTGACTACACTGCCGCGCTGCGGACGCCATGGCCAATCCGCTTGCTGATGGGTGGGGCGGGATGGCTTGGCGCACTGTTCTTCCAGTTGTTTCTGGTTGGCACCGTGTTCGCTACCGCGCGCGGCAATGGTGTCGCGATGGCGCTGACAGGCGTGGTGATGATCGGCATTGCCATCGCGCTATATCGCATCACGGCAAAGGAGGGCGGGCGCATCGCGCTGGGGCAGTTTGCACTGGCGCTGAGTCTGGGCGGACAGGGCATGCTGATCGGTGGCATTGGCGAGACGCTTGGCTTCAGCCGGTTTCTTGAAACAGCGTCGTTCTGGCTGGGCGTGGCGCTGCTTGAAATGCTGCTGTTTGCACTGGTGCCGGATCGCCTGCACCGATTCCTGATGGCGTTGGGTGCATGGACGGCGCTGGCCATTGCCGCGTGCGTCGCGCTGGGCAATCTGGTGGCGCCACGCTGGACCTCGATACCGGTCGCATTGGGGCTGTTGGCGGCTGCGGCATTCGCGGTGGTGCTGGTCTTCGTCCTCAATGAAGAGAAGCCCGCTGCGTCAGCGCGCCATGCGCTTTGGGAGCCGGCAGCCGATGCAACGCTGGTGTTCGCGCTGAGCAGCGCGCTGGTCGTTACCGGCCTCGCGCATCCAGCCGATCTCCTGTTCGGAACCGCAACGCCGTGGCATGCGCCCGGCGGCTGGCTTGCCGGCGCGTTGATCGGCGCCGCGCTGGTGGCGTTCGCATTGATCGAATGCAAACGGCTCGATTGCGAGACGCGAACCAGTGCCGCAATACTCGTGGTGACGATCGCGTTCAGCGCATTGATGGTCCATGCCCCTGCGGTGACCGCCGGTGTGTTGGCACTGGCCATGGCCATGCGACGCGCGTCGTTGCCGTGGCTAGGCATGGCGGTAGCCACGGTGCTGATCGGGTTTGTCTGGTACTACAGCACGTTGCAGTGGACGCTGCTGGCCAAGTCAGCCACGCTGGTTGCGGCCGGCATATTGTTGCTGGTTGCGCGGGCAGGACTGCACCGCATGTCGAGCCGGGAGGTCAACGCATGAAACGCTGGATCGTGGTGGGCTGGCTGTTGACCATCGGCATCGCGCTGACCGGCATCATCGGCAAGGAACGGCTGATGGCCAATGGCGAGGTGGTCTACCTGCGCCTGGCGCCCGTGGACCCGAGGTCGCTGATGCAGGGCGACTACATGGCCTTGAATTTCTCGATCGCCAACGAAGTGCGCGTCGCGCACGGCAACGACCAGACCAGATTGACGCGGGAGGAGGTGATCGTGATCCGCCGCGACGCCAGCCAGGAAGGGCACTTCGTGCGTCTTTACCAGGGCGAAGCGCTGGCTGCCGGTGAGCAACTGCTACGCGTACAGAACGTGCCATCGCGCTGGGGCGGCAATGCCGTACAGGTCTCCACCGACGCGTGGTTCTTCCAGGAAGGGCAGGCCGAGCGCTACGCCAAGGCCAGGTTCGGCGAGTTCCGCGTCGATGCCAACGGGCAGGCCCTGCTGGTTGGGATGCGCGATGAGGGCTTGGGCAAGATGTGAGCGGCTGTCGGACTTGCCCCGTTGCCGTCCACGCTGGGCAGTGGTGTTGCCTGTCTGACACTCATTGTGCACTCCCTTGCCTGACTGCCTCCGCCATGGGACGAAAATGATCGGCTATCAGCGCAAACGGAATATCAGCCGTTTTCATTCCTTGCGCCGTTTCTCTCATGCCCGGACTCCGCGGCAAGTTCAAGAAAGCAGTTTGCAATTGACTTCGCGTCGTAGAACACATTGCCCTCCTTTTCATGCGTGGCGATAGCTCACGGCGAGCAGCCTACGCATGCCGAAAAGCGCCGTCCATGGCAGATCGGGGAGTGCAACAGCAATACAGCAATTCGGCACAAAAGTTCACAAAAAAAGCCCGCTGCAGATCGATCTGCAGCGGGCTTTCGTTGGCTTGGCGCAACTGGTGCGCAGCGCCTTGTGCGTTGACTTAGACGTTGAACAGGAAGTTCATCACGTCGCCATCGTGCACCACGTATTCCTTGCCTTCGGCGCGCATCTTGCCGGCTTCCTTGGCGCCGTTCTCGCCCTTGAGCGCGATGTAGTCGTCATAGGCAATCGTCTGTGCGCGGATGAAGCCGCGTTCGAAGTCGGTGTGGATCACGCCGGCGGCCTTGGGGGCGGTGTCGCCCACGTGGATCGTCCAGGCGCGCACTTCCTTCACGCCAGCGGTGAAGTAGGTCTGCAGGCCCAGCAGCTTGAAGCCGGCGCGGATCACGCGGTCCAGGCCCGGTTCTTCCATGCCCAGGTCGGCCAGGAATTCGGCCTTGTCGGCGTCTTCCAGGTCGGCGATCTCGGCTTCGATGGCGGCGCACACGGCAACCACCGGCGAGCCGGTCGTCTTGGCGTACTCGCGCACGGCGTCCAGGTGCGGATTGTTCTCGAAGCCGTCTTCACGCACGTTGGCCACGTACATGGTTGGCTTGGCGGTGATCAGGCAGAACGGGCGCAGTGCCTCCCATTCTTCGGGCGACAGGTCCAGCGTGCGTACGGCCTTGGCCTGGTCCAGCACGGCCTGGGCCTTTTCCAGCACGGCTACCAGGCGCTGCGCTTCCTTGTCGCCGGCGCGGGCCGGCTTGACGTAGCGGGCCACGGCCTTTTCAACGGTGGCCAGGTCGGCCAGCGCCAGTTCGGTGTTGATGACTTCGATGTCCGACAGCGGATCGACCTTGCCGGCCACGTGGATCACGTTGTCGTCTTCGAAGCAGCGCACCACGTGCGTGATGGCGTCGGTTTCACGGATGTTGGCCAGGAACTGGTTGCCCAGGCCTTCACCCTTCGAGGCACCGGCCACCAGGCCGGCGATATCGACGAATTCGACCGTCGCCGGCAGGATGCGCTCGGGCTTGACGATCTCGGCCAGCTTGGCAAGCCTCGGATCCGGCACTTCCACCACACCCACATTGGGTTCGATGGTGCAGAACGGATAGTTTTCGGCGGCGATGCCGGCCTTGGTCAGGGCATTGAACAGCGTGGACTTGCCGACGTTGGGCAGGCCGACGATGCCGCATTTGAGGCTCATGGTGTCAGGCGGAAAATTGCGAATCCCGTATTCTAGCGGAAGGGCGGCGCGAGCCGAGGGCGATTGCGGGGGATCCGGCCGCCTCGGGCGTGGCGCCAACTCCGCCAATGGCGTCCCCATCACGTCGCTATAATCGAGCCATGTCCGGACCTGCCGCGCCGGCGCGTTGCGCCGCTGCCTTCTAAATGTCGTCGAATCCTTCTTCCCGCTTCCAGATTGCCGTCGTTGGCGGTGGCATTGTCGGCAAGGCCTGTGCGCTGTTGCTGGCGCAGCAGGGCATGCAGGTGGCGCTGGTGGCGCCGCGGCCGGCTGATCAGGCCGCGCAGGGCGCACATGCTTCCGACGACGTCTGGGACGGTCGCATCTATGCATTCTCCGCCAGCTCGCAGGCTTTGCTGGAGCAACTGCGGGTCTGGGAAGCGCTCGATACCGCGCGCGTGCAGCCGGTGCGTGACATGCGCATCTTTGGCGATGAAAGCGCTGGCGAGTCCGATCCGTCGCCGCATGGCGACCTGCATTTCTCCGCCTATGCCGCCGCCGTTCCGCAACTGGCGTGGATTATCGAAGCGGGACACGTTGAACGGGTGCTCGACACCGCGCTGCGTTTCCAGCATCAGGTGAAATGGTTCGATGACACCGCCGAGGTGCTCGAGCGCGATCTCGATGGCGTGACGCTGACGCTGGCCGGCGGCACGCGGGTGCGGGCCAACTGCCTGGTAGGGGCCGATGGCGCCCGATCCTGGGTGCGCCAGCAATGCCATATCGGCACCACGCAGCGGCGCTATCGCCAACTGGGTGTGGTGGCTAACTTCCGCTGTGAGCTGCCGCACCAGGAAACCGCATGGCAGTGGTTCCTTGGCGCCCCGGAAAAGCTGATGGCCGACGAGGAAGCCGCCAATGGCGAGATCCTGGCCATGCTGCCGCTGCCGGGCAATCGCGTGTCGATGGTCTGGTCCGCCGACGAGGCGCACGCACGTGACCTGCTGGCCCTGTCCCCGGAAGCGCTGGCCGCCACGGTGTCGCAGGTGGCCAATGGGGCGGTCGGGGCGCGTTTTGGCGCACTCCATTGCATTACGCCGGCGCAGGGATTTCCGCTGGTGTTGCAGCGCGCCGAGCAGTTTGTGCAGCCGCATGTGGCGCTGGTTGGCGATGCGGCACATGTAGTGCATCCGCTGGCCGGCCAGGGCATGAACCTGGGCTTGCGCGATGTGGTGGAACTTGGGCGCGTGATGGCCGACAAAGAATCGTTCCGCCCCGAGGGCGATCTGCGCCTGCTGCGCCGCTACGAGCGCGCTCGTGCCACCGACCTGCTTTCGTTGACGGCTGCTACCGATGGGCTGCACCGGCTGTTCTCGCTGCCGGGAACGCCTGCCCGGCTGGTACGCAACCTGGGCATGCGCGCGGTAGGCAGTCAGGGGCTGCTCAAGCGGTTTCTGATCAGCCGCGCGCTCGGATAGGCGGACAATCAAGGTCAAGGTCGCGGCCGAATGCGAGCGCGGCCAATCCCACGTTCAACGATTTACCGATTACATTCAAGCCGGCACACTGACCGGCATACCGATACCTGGAGTCAATATGTTGCAACTGTTCCGCCGCCGATCCGCCCGTGCTGCTGCGATTGTCGCCTTTGCCGGCGGCGTGGCCGCCGCGGGTTATGCCATTCACGCGCTGGCCGCGGATGAGCCGGGTACGGACAAGATCAAGGCATCGATCCAGAAGATGCTGGGCGGCCGCGCCGAGGTCAAGAGCGTGACCAAGGCGCCGGTACCGGGTCTTTATGAAGTCAACGTGGGCGGCCAACTGGTCTATACCGACGTCACC
This sequence comes from Cupriavidus sp., assembly GCF_057315035.1. Classification (NCBI taxonomy): domain Bacteria; kingdom Pseudomonadati; phylum Pseudomonadota; class Betaproteobacteria; order Burkholderiales; family Burkholderiaceae; genus Cupriavidus; species Cupriavidus sp. Next base: position 34,387 of record NZ_DBHKYV010000044.1, read on the forward strand.
GGCCGCTACATCATCAATGGCGAGCTGATCGACACCAAGACAAATACCAACCTGACCGAAGAGCGTCTGGCCGAGATCAACAAGATCAAATGGGCTGACCTGCCGCTGTCGCGTGCCATCAAGTGGACCAAGGGCGATGGCAGCCGCAGCGTGGCGGTCTTCTCGGATCCGAACTGCGGCTACTGCAAGAAGATCGAGCAGACCTTCCAGCAGATGGACAACATCACGGTCTACACGTTCCTGTATCCGGTCCTGTCGCCCGATTCGTCGGTCAAGGCCAAGCAGGTCTGGTGTTCGGCCGACCGTACCAAGGTCTGGCGCGACTGGATGCTGAACCATGTGGCACTGGTGGGCAATGGCAGCTGCAAGACGCCGGTCGACGAGAACCTGGCACTGGGCCAGAGCCTGAACATCAACGGCACGCCGGCGGTGTTCTTCACCGATGGTTCGCGAATCCCGGGGGCGGCGGACGTGGCCACGCTGGAGCGCAAACTCGCAAGCCTCAAGAAGTAACACAGGACGCCGGATTCGCCCCGGCTGTCTGAAGCGGCCGGCATAGTCCGGCCGCTTTGCTTTTCAGCCATCCATCCGATCAGAACAACGGGAGACACCGACATGACATTCCAGGCTTTGCTGCTGTCCCAGACCGATGGCAAGACCCAGGCGGAAGTGGCGCAACTCGACGAAAGCCAGTTGCCGGACGATGGCAATGTGCTGGTGGCCGTCGACTACTCGACCATCAACTTCAAGGATGGGCTGGCCATCACGGGGCGCTCGCCGGTGGTGCGCAAGTGGCCAATGGTGGCCGGTATCGACGGTGCGGGTACGGTGCTCGAATCCGGTGATCCGCGCTGGAAGACTGGCGACCGCGTGGTGTTGAACGGCTACGGGGTGGGCGAAACGCATTGGGGTTGCCTGTCGCAACGTGCAAGGCTCAAGGGCGAGTGGCTTGTGAAGCTGCCAGATGCGTTCACCACGCGCCAGGCCATGGCGATCGGCACCGCCGGCTATACCGCGATGCTGTCGGTATTGGCATTGGAACGCGGCGGCGTCAACGGGCCGGTGCGTCCCGGCGATGGCGAAGTACTGGTAACCGGCGCATCGGGCGGGGTTGGCTCGGTGGCCATCGCGATTCTCTCCAAGCTCGGTTATCGCGTGACGGCATCGACCGGCAAGACATCGGAATCCGACTTCCTGCGCGCGCTGGGTGCGGCCGAGGTGATCGATCGCACCGAACTGGGTACGCCGGGCAAGCCATTGCAGAAGGAACGCTGGGCGGCAGTAGTCGATTCGGTGGGCTCGCATACGCTGGTCAATGCCTGTGCGCAGGTGCGCTACGGCGGCGTGGTCACGGCGTGCGGACTGGCGCAGGGCATGGATTTCCCGGCCTCGGTGGCGCCCTTTATCCTGCGTGGCGTGACGTTGGCCGGCATCGATAGCGTGATGGCGGCGATGGCGCTGCGCGAGACCGCGTGGAAGCGTCTGGCCCAGGATCTGGCTCCCGATCGCCTGCAGGCCATCACACGTGAAATCAGGTTGGCCGAAGCGGTCGACGCGGGCCACAGGATTGTTGAAGGAGGCATGCGCGGTCGCGTGGTGGTCGACGTGAACGCCTGACGCGGGCGGTTGCCGCAACCTGGTGTCCCGGGCTGCCCCGGGACCAGACGCTACAATCGTGACCATGACGCCGATCCGCTACGCCATCGCCCCGCTTCATCCAGAAGCCCATCTGTTCGCCGTTACCGTGACGGTGGATGCTCCCGATTCCGCCGGCCAGGTCTTTACGCTGCCAGCGTGGATTCCGGGTAGCTACATGATCCGAGACTTCGCACGCAATATCGTCCGCATCCGTGCCGATGCGGGACGCGTGCAGGTGCCGCTGACCAAGCTCGACAAGCAGACCTGGCAGGCCGCGCCGTTGCCGGTGGAGGCTGGTCCGCTGACCCTGAGCTACGAGGTCTATGCATGGGACCTGTCGGTGCGCAGCGCGCATCTCGATACGACCCATGGCTTCTACAACGGCAGTTCGGTTTTCCTGCGCGTGGTGGGGCAGGACGATAGTCCGTGCACGGTCGATATCCATCCGCCTGCCGGCGAAGCCTATGCCGACTGGCGCGTGGCTACTGCGCTGCCTGAAGCGCGTGGTCCCGGTGGCGCGCGCCGCTACGGCTTTGGCCGCTACCAGGCCACCGACTACGACGAACTGATCGACCATCCCGTGGAGATGGGCACGTTCGCGCTGGCCAGCTTCCGCGCCTGCGGTGTGCAACACGATGTGGTCTTTACCGGCAAGGTGCCGCAACTTGACCTGCAACGCGTATGCCGCGACCTGAAGCAGATCTGCGAGGCGCAGATCAGGCTGTTCGAACCGCGTTCGGAGCGTGCGCCATTCCTCGACAGCAACCGCCGCTACGTGTTCATGACGATGGTTACGACCGATGGTTATGGCGGGCTTGAACATCGTGCCAGCACGGCGCTGATGTGCGCACGCAATGACCTGCCGGTGCGTGGCAGCAGCGAAACCAGCGAAGGCTATCGCACCTTCCTGGGACTGTGCAGCCACGAGTATTTCCATACCTGGAACGTCAAGCGCATCAAGCCGGCCGTCTATGTACCGTACCAGCTCGCGGAGGAAACCTACACGCCGTTGCTGTGGTTGTTCGAGGGCTTTACGAGCTACTACGATGACCTGATCCTGGTGCGTACCGGACTGGTGAGCGGGCAGCAATACGTGGAGATGCTGGCCAAGACCTGGAATGGCGTATTGCGCGGCAACGGCCGCACCAAGCAGAGCGTGGCCGACAGCGCCTTCGATGCGTGGACCAAGTACTACCGGCAGGACGAGAACGCGCCCAACGCGATTGTCAGCTACTACACCAAGGGTTCGCTGGTGGCGCTGGCGCTGGACCTGACCATCCGCGAGAAGACGCGCGGCCGCAAATCGCTCGACGACATCATGCGTGCGCTCTGGCAGCGCTACGGTCGCGATTTCTATGCGCCGGGCACCCACCAGCGCGGCGTGACCGAGGCCGAGGTCCATGCCTTGTTCGATGAGGTCACGGGCCTGCGCCTTGGCAGCCTGTTGCGCGCGCTGACAGAAGGCACGGGCGAAATCGGTCTGGTGCCGTTGTTCCGCGCGTTTGGCATTCATGCCGAACCACAGAAGCCGGCGGGCGCGGCCGCGCTGGGTATCAAGACCCGCACCGACGAAGGCTGGGTGCGTGTCAGCCAGGTGCTCGATGGTGGCGCGGGCCAGCAGGCCGGCGTGTCGGCGGGCGACCTGATTGCCGCGGTGGACGGGCTGCGCGTGGCGCCGGGCCAGCTCGACAAGATGTTGTCGCGCTACCGGCCTGGTGATCGTGCGGAGCTGCACGTGTTCCGGCGCGACGAACTGCAGGTGCTGCCAGTGACGCTGGCAAGGGAGCCAGCCACGCAGTACAAGGTATCGCTTGATCCGGGCAAGCATGCGGGGCGTACACGCTGGCTTGGCCAGTAATCCGTCTGTCATGGCCCCGTCGCCGGCATGGTGACATGGTGACGGGGTTGGCCTTCATCGTTTCGGCACGTCGGACACGTCATGGAATACGCGCACGATCCTCGCACATTCCTCTACTCGCACTATATCTATCGTGGCCTGCGCTCGGCCACGGGCGTAATTGGCTTGACGCTGATCGCCATGCAGTTCATGGACCTGCCCAGCGCCATGGTGGTGTCGGTCGGGGCGCTGTGCACGAGCCTGATGGACCTGCCCAGCCCGTTGTCGCACAAGTTCAACGAGATGCTGGCCAGCGTGCTGCTGTGCACCGCGGTCACCGCATTGGTGGCACTGGCCACGCCGTTTCCGCGCGTGCTGCCGTTCGTCCTGGTGCTGGTTACGTTCCTGGCCGGCATGATGACGGTCTATGGCAACAAGACCATGCCGCTGCAGTTCTCGATGCTGTTCGTCATGACACTGACGGTCAACGAGGACTTCGTGGTGCGCAAGGCGCTGTCGCACGCGGCGTTGTTCGGTGTCGGCGCGTTTGGCTACCTGTTCTATGCGATGACGGTCAGCTGGATCATGGAGCGCCGCACGCGGCAGCAGATCCTGGCTGAATCGCTCTACGAGATGGCGGGCTACCTTGAGATCAAGGCCGCCTTCTACGATGCGGGTACCGACTACGACGAACAGTTCAATCGCCTGGTACGCCAGCAGATCGTGGTGGCCGAACGGCAGCAGGCCGCACGCGACATGGTGCTGCGCGGCAACAAGACGCGGCATGACGGGCTGCTGGTGCGGGTGCACCTGCGCATGCTCGATCTCTACGAGTACCTTCTGTCGACCAATACCGATTACGCCACGTTGCGCCAGACATTCGGCGGCACCCCGGTGCTCGACGGCCTGCGCCGACTGGTGCTGGGGCTGTGCAAGGATCTTGAGGAGATCGCCTACGACGTTACGCGCGGGCGTCCCTCATACAGCGCGATCGACTATCGGCCCGATCTGCGCCGGGTAGAGGATGAGATTGCGCAACTGCGCCACCATCATGTTTCCGCCACTGCGATGACCGCGCTGAGCGATACGCTCGAGATGATCCGCGGTGCGATCACGCTGGTCGGGCAAATGCATGAGGCATCGCGCACGCCAGTGGAACCGGCTCAGGTCTTGCCCGGCTCCGACATGACGCCGTTCCTGACGCGCCAGAAGTACGAATTCGGCGTGGTGCGCGATAACCTGCACTGGCGCTCGCCGGCTTTCCGCTTTGCCATGCGCATCACGATGGCCGTGGCGGTGGGGCTGTGGCTCGGTGACCGGCTGCCCTATGCGTCGCACAGCTACTGGATCTTGCTGACCATCGTGGTGATCCTGAAGCCGAACTTCAGCATGACCAAGCAGCGCTATAACGATCGCCTGATTGGTACGCTGATCGGCTGCATCGTCAGCGTCGGCATCCTGCGCTGGATTCACGAGCCGCTGGTCCTGCTGGGCATTCTCTATCTGGCGCTGGTGGCCAGTGCCGCGTTCGTGACGATCAAGTACCGCTACACCGCAATCGCGGCGTGTATCCAGGTGCTAATCCAGATCAACCTGCTGATTCCCGGCAGCCAGACCGTGGTGGGCGAGCGGCTCGTGGATACCGTGATTGGCGGCATCATCGCGTCGATTTTCAGCTTTGTATTGCCCAGTTGGGAATACCGCGCGATTCCGAAGCTGGTCGAGAATGTGCTGCAGGCCAATCGACGCTATATCGCGGCCACGCGTGACCTGCTGGTGCGTACCGCCAAGGATGATTTCGCGTACCGTGTGCAGCGCAAGCAGTTCATGGACAACTTGTCGGCGCTGATCTCGTCGTTCCAGCGCATGCTCGACGAACCGCGCAGCCGGCACCGCGCGGTGGACAACCTGAGCCGCTTTATCGTGCAGAACTACCTGGTGGCAGCGCACGTGGCGGCGGCCCGTATCCAGGTGCGGCAGCACTATGGCGAGCTCGATATCCCCGCCGCGGAAGCGGCAATCGTACAGGCGACCGATGCCGCGGTGCGTTCGCTGACACTGGCCAGCGAACGGCTGGCCGGCGAGGAACGCCATGGCCCGCGCGGTGCCGGGTTTATCCGATCACCCGCCGAGGCAGCCGTAGCCGGCGTGGGCTTGGTCCATGAAAGTGTGCCGGCCACGGTGGCGCAGGCGGATGACGAAGCCAGCGATCGTCGCGCGCGCATCGCCGATTCGGCGGATCGACGTAAGGCCGACGTGCTGGCGCAAGCGGCAGCAGCTGGCGAAATTGGCGCGAATGAGCCGTTGCAGAAAACGCAGGAGCAGCACGCCGCGACCGCCGCCAGTTCGTCAGGCCGCGCGGCCAATGCACTGCTGGAGCGGCGTCTGCGCGCATTGCGCGAAGACGCGGCAAAGATCGCACTGCGGACTGGTGCGATCGGCAGGGCGATCCGCACGCCGTTGAAAAGCTAAAAATATCGATGTCTTTCTCCCCTCTCCCGCGAGCGGGAGAGGGGCGGGGGAGAGGGCCGGCGCATCAATCTGGGACAAGTCGCAATTTGAACCTCATGCCCTCTCCCCCAACCCCTCTCCCGCGGTGCGGGAGAGGGGAGCAAAGCAACGCGTGCAGTTGTTACTCGGCCGGCGGTAGCGGGGAGTGCATCGCTGCCACTTCCGCTTCCGGCAACGTCAGCATCCCACTGTTGAACGAATACCCATACACCTCGCCATAGCGGCCCCAGTCGATCGCAATCTTCAGTACGCGTTCGGCCTCTTCCGGTTTCAGGAATACTGCAAGCTCGCGCAGCACGGCTTCTTCACCGACCTCGCCATCGGGACTTTGTTCGAGCTCGCGGCGGATATGGGCGGCCAGTGCCACGTGCGTCAGCAGTTGTCCTCCGAACAGTACCTTGCGCTCGGGCGGTTCGGTTTCGTAATAGCTGCGTCCCAGCGCGGTGGCCGTAATGTCGCCGCGTTCGATAGTGGCCAGCCCCAGCAGTTGCATGGCTTCGCACGCGGGTAGCAGGTCATCGTCGGTCAGGCCCGCTTCGTTGGCCAGGTGCGGCAGGTCGGCGCGGCCGAAGAATGGCGATTCATGCAGCAGGTCAAGCACGGCTTCCATCTGGCTGATGTCGGCATCGGGCAGGCGGTAGCCAATCTGCTGCGCGGCGGCCATCGCCGGCACGCGTGGACCGACTGCGGCGGGCGAAGTCATCAGCATGTAGACCTCGTCGATCAGCGCGCGCACCTGTGCATCGTCGCGGTTGCGCGGGCGCGGAAATGGCACGCGCACTTCGGCACGTACCCGGCCCGGATCGCTGGACAGGATCACGATGCGGTCCGCCATCATCACCGCTTCCTCGATGTTGTGCGACACGATCAGGATGCTCTTGATGTTGGCGCGGCCTGATTCCCACAGATCCAGCATTTCATCGCGCAGCGTTTCGCCGGTCAGCACGTCGAGCGCGGAGAATGCTTCGTCCATCAGCAGCAGGTCGGGCTCGGTCACCAGCGCGCGTGCAATGCCCACGCGCTGGCGCATCCCGCCCGACAGTTCACGGGGCAGCGCGCTGTTGAAGCCGGACAGGCCAATCATGTCGATGGCCGCTTCGGCGCGGCGCGCGCGCTCGCCCTTGGCCACGCCCTGGGCTTCGAGTCCGAGTTCCACGTTTTGCTGCACCGTCAGCCACGGAAACAGCGCGAAGGACTGGAACACCATCGCGATGCCCTCGGCGGTGCCGGTCAGCCGTTGGCCACGGAAGTGCACTTCGCCGCGATCGGCGCCGACCAGGCCGGCCATGATCCGCAGCAAGGTGGATTTGCCCGAGCCGGACTTGCCCAGCATGGCCACGATCTCGCCTTCGCGCAGCGTCAGGTTCACCCCTTCGAGTACGGCGCGATCGGAGTGATCGGCGGTGCGGAACATCTTGCCTACGCCGCGCAGGTCGATCACCGGTTTGGAGTTGTCTTGCAGTGCCATCTTGTGTGCCTCAAAGGCGGGTGCGCGCCTGCGCGAGGTCGTAAAGCCGGTTCCACAGCAGCCGGTTGAAGCCCACCACGAACAGCGCCATCACGCAGATACCGAGTGCAATGCGCGGGAAGTCGCCACGCGCGGTCATCTCGGCGATGTAGCTGCCCAGTCCTGTGGCGACCAATGTGCGGTCGCCCCAGGTCACGTACTCGGACACGATGCTCGCGTTCCACGAGCCACCCGCCGCCGTAACCAGACCGGTCAACAGGCTCGGGAATACCGCGGGAATCAGGAATCGGCGCCACAGCAACCAGCCCTTGAGCCCGAAGTTGCGCGCCGCCAGCCGCAGCTCGCTGGGGATGCCCGACGCACCGGCCACCACATTGAACAGGATGTACCACTGCGTGCCAAAAATCATCAGCGGGCTGAGCCAGACCTCGGGGTTGAGGCCGAATTTCACGATGGCCATCACGGCCAGCGGAAACATCAGGTTGGCCGGGAACGCGGCCAGGAACTGTGCCACGGGCTGGGCAATGCGGGCCACGGACGGATTGAGCCCGATGCGGATGCCGATCGGCACCCATACCAGCGCAGCCAGCCCGATCAGCACGATCACGCGCACCATCGTCAATGTGCCGAGCCACAACACATGCGCGGCTTCGGCCCAGCCGACTTCGGTGTGCACGAAATGGATCACGCGATACAGCGCGAGCAATGCGATGGCGATGATGATGGCGTCGCGCAGTCGATCGAAGCGCGAACTCCAGCGTGCCGGCGCCTCGGGCAAGGCCATCGTGCCGCGATGGCGCGCACTCCAGGCCAGCGTGTGGCCGGCCAGTGCGGCGGTTCGCTTGAGCAGCGCATGGACCCAGGCCGAGCGACGCAACAGGTTGAGCAGCCATGACTGCGGCACGGTGTCCTGCGCCAGCGTTTCAAAGCGGAATCGGTCGGCCCAGGCGACGAGCGGGCGGAACAGCAACTGGTCGTAGATCACGATGCCAACCAGCATCGCCACGATGGCCCAGCCAATGGCGGCCAGATCTTGCTGCTGGATCGCCAGCGCGATATACGAGCCAATGCCGGGCAGGCGAATATCGTGGCCCGAGACCGAGATGGCTTCGGACGCCACCACGAAGAACCAGCCGCCGGACATCGACATCATCATGTTCCAGAGCAGGCCCGGCATGGCGTAGGGGACTTCAAGCCGCCAGAAGCGTTGCCAGGGCGAGAGCCGGAACATCGCGGCCGCTTCGAGCAGGTCGCCCGGGATGGTGCGGAACGACTGGTACAGGCTGAAGGCCATGTTCCAGGCTTGCGACGTGAAGATCGCAAAGATGGCCGCGCATTCCACGCCCGCAAGGTTGCCCGGGAACAGCGCGATAAAGCCGGTGACCGTGATCGACAGGAAGCCGAGCACCGGAATCGACTGCAGGATATCCAGCGCCGGCACCATCACTTTTTCAGCGGTGCGGCTGCGTGATGCAAGCGCGGCGAATGCGAACGAGAACAGCAGCGACGCCAGCAGTGCCGCCAGCATGCGGATGCTGGTGCGCATCAGGTAATAGGGCAGCCAGGCAATATCGAGGTGGACAGCCAACGTCTCACCGGGCTGGTAAGGCACATGCATCTGGCGCGCGGCATAGGCCACGATCACAATGGCAGCCAGGATGATCGGCAATAGCGCGAAGTCGAACCGGTTCGGCGGTGCGGTGAGCAGCGGGCCGACATAGCCGGGCGCTTGCTTCTGGAAGGGCGTTGGTGGCATGGGCGCGACCTCCGGTTAATTTGATACGCCGCGCCCTCTCCCCCGGCCCCTCTCCCGCGATGCGGGCGAGGGGAGCAAACCGTCAGGGTTTGAAATGCTCGTGGTGTTCTCCCCTCTCCCGCGTGCGGGAGAGGGGCGGGGGAGAGGGCAAAGGCATCGTATGCTGACAACCTAACGCCGAAGTAACGCCCGAACGGGCTAGGTAGTTTACCTAGTAAGGGAGAAATTCATGACCGTACCGACCGAAACCTGGCATCTGCTTGCCCATGGCCGCGTACAGGGCGTCGGGTACCGCGCTGCATGTGCAGATCAGGCCACTGCGCTGGGCTTGGGTGGCTGGGTAAGGAACCGCGTCGACGGAACGGTCGAAGTCCTGGCCAGCGGCTCGTCTGCGCAGTTGGAAGCGCTAAGGGAATGGATGGAGGCCGGCCCGCCTGCCGCTCACGTATCGAAGGTGGAAGTGAGCGCAGCCCCGCCCGAGCAATTCAGCCAGTTCGAGTGGCGTCCGACCGCCTAGTTGCCGATCCAGTCGATACCGGTGCGCCCATGCCGCTCCAGCCAGTCATTGGCCTGCCTGAAATGCCCGCAACCCAGGAATCCACGATGGGCCGACAGCGGCGACGGATGCGGCGCCTCGAGCACGCAATGGGTCTGGCCTTCCAGTAGCGCCCGCTTGGCCTGCGCATGGCTGCCCCAGAGCATGAAGACCAGATTGGGACGCGACATGGCCAGTGCGTGGATCAGGCAATCGGTCACCGCTTCCCAACCGCGTTTGGCGTGGCTGGCCGCATTGGCCTGCTCGACGGTCAGTACGGTATTCAGCAGCAGTACGCCCTGACGGGCCCAGCCTTCGAGATTGCCCGAGGCACGCACCGGCTCGGCACCATACTCGGCGCCGATTTCCTTGAAGATATTGCGCAAGCTGGGCGGTACCTTGACGCCGTCGGGTACCGAGAATGCGAGGCCGTGCGCCTGCGGGATCTCGGCGCCGCCGACCACGCCGGTACCGTGATACGGGTCCTGGCCAAGAATCACGACCTGCACGGCGTCTGGCGGCGTCAGGTGCAGCGCGTGGAACACCGTGTGCGGAAACACCGGCTTGCCGGCGGCGCGTTCGCCGTCGACGAATGCACAGAGCGAATCCCAGTCGGCATTGCCAAGGCAGGGCGCCAGCAACTCGCGCCACGCGGCGGGCAGGGCATCGACCTGCGCTTGCAGGGTATCGATCGATCGGGTGGCTTGGGTGGCTTGGGGGACTTCAGGGGCGAACAGGTCGGCTTGCATCAGGTGGCACTGGTGAGTCGGTAGCCGCGAGCGGCCTTGCTGAGATCGGATGGTGTCAGTGGCGCCACATGCGCAATGCGCTTGCCGAACGCGCGCAGCGCCGCTTCGGCAACGGCTTCGCTGGCACCCTCATTGGTACCTTCATGCGGCAGCCATTCGAGTTCGAGTTCCTGGATGCGCTCGGTCATCGAGGTGCCCGGCGCGCTGATCGTGCCGATATCCAGCGCGGCCTCGATCGTTTCACCATCCTGCTCGACGATCCACGTGCGGCGCACGAAATCGGTCCGGAACACCGGGCCGAGGCGGTCAGCCAGCGGGGCCAGCACCGCACGGGCATCGTCGGCGAAGCGCTTCAACTCGATGGCTTCTCCCGCCACTTCGGTTTCCCACTCATGGCGCGCTGCCAGGCCGCCGGCGCTCTTGCCAGCGGTCTTCAGCGTCTGCAGCCATTGCGCGCCGCGTTTGCGCAAGCGCAGCGCGGCACGCGCCTGCGCCAGATCGCGCGCAGGCGTATCGAGGTAGACGTTCAGCAGCGTAGTTTCGCCGCGCGCCTCGCCATTGGCATCAAGCCACGCCGCCACCGCCGCGAGTGCGGCGTCGGGTACGGCCAGCTTCAGTTCGATTTCTTTCGCCATGGTGTCTCGGGGCGCTGGTCAGCCGAACAGCCGCGCCAGCTCCACGCCCGGTTCGGGCGCGCGCATGAACGCTTCGCCAACCAGGAAGGCGTTGACGTTGGCATCGCGCATGCGCTTGATGTCGTCCGGTCCACGGATGCCCGATTCAGTGACCACCAGGCGTTCCGCAGGCATGTGCGGCAACAGGTTCAGCGTATTGTCGAGCGAGACTTCGAACGTGCGCAGGTTGCGGTTGTTCACGCCCACCAGCGGCGTCTTCAGGCGCAGTGCCGCGTCGAGTTCGTCGTCGCCATGCACTTCGACCAGTACGTCCATGCCCAGCTCATGCGCGCACGCCTCGAGCTCGCCCATCAGGCCGTGATCGAGTGCGGCCACGATCAGCAGGATGCAGTCCGCACCCCAGGTGCGCGCTTCATAGACCTGGTACAGGTCCATCATGAAGTCCTTGCGCAGTGCCGGCAACGGGCAGGCGCCGCGCGCACGCTTCAGGTAGTCGGCGTGGCCCTGGAAGAAGTTCACGTCGGTCAGCACCGACAGGCAGGCCGCGCCATGCGTGGCGTAGCTTTCGGCGATAGCTTCGGGAACGAAGTTCTCGCGCAGCACGCCCTTCGATGGCGATGCCTTCTTGACCTCGGCAATCACGCCTGCGTGCCCGGCAGCCAGCTTCTCGCGCAGCGCGCGTTCAAAGCCGCGCGGCGCCAGGCCGGGCTCGCTGCGCAGGCTTTCGGCTTCGGCCCGCAGGCTGGGCAGGTCGCGCTTCTTGCGAGCGGCGGCCACTTCATCGGCCTTTACGGCCATGATCTTTTCGAGAATGTCGGACATGACTGGTTACCTGAATTGCTGCGTGGCGCGCACGAACTGGTCGAGCTTCTCGCGCGCGGCGCCGCTGGCGATGGCTTCGCGCGCGCGGCGGATGCCATCTTCGATCGAGCTGGCCACATTGGCCGCGTAGAGGGCGGTACCGGCATTGAGCGAGACGATCTCGCGCGGCGTGCCGGCGACATTGCCCAGTGCTTCGAGCAGCATCTCCTTCGATTCGGCGGCGTCAGCCACCTTCAGGCCACGGTTGGAAATCATCGACAGGCCGAAGTCTTCCGGATGGATCTCGTACTCGCGTACTTCACCGTCCTTGAGCTCGCCCACCAGCGTGGCGGCGCCCAGCGAGACCTCGTCCATGCCGTCCTTGCCATAGACCACGATCGCATGCTGCGCACCAAGGCGCTGCATCACGCGTACCTGGATACCAACGAGGTCCGGATGGAACACGCCCATCAGGATGTTCGGCGCATCGGCCGGGTTGGTCAGCGGGCCCAGGATATTGAAGATCGTGCGTACGCCCATTTCCTTGCGGATCGGCGCCACGTTTTTCATGGCCGGGTGGTGGGTCGGCGCGAACATGAAGCCGATGCCGGTCTGTTCGATGCACTGGCCCACCTGTTCGGGCGTCAGCATGATGTTCACACCCAGCGCTTCCAGCACGTCGGCACTGCCAGACTTCGACGACACGCCGCGATTGCCGTGCTTGGCGATCTTCGCGCCAGCGGCGGCAGCCACGAACATCGATGCGGTCGAGATATTGAAGGTGTGCGAACCATCGCCGCCGGTACCCACGATATCGACGAAATTCGCGCGGTCCTGCACGGTCACGTGGTTGGCGAACTCGCGCATCACTTGTGCGGCGGCCGAGATCTCGCCAATCGTTTCCTTCTTCACGCGCAGGCCAGTCAGGATGGCGGCTGCCATGACCGGGCTGATCTGCCCCTGCATGATCTGCCGCATCAGGTGCAGCATCTCGTCATGGAAGATCTCGCGGTGTTCGATGCAGCGCGTCAGCGCTTCCTGCGGCGTGATGGACATGGCGGTCTCTTCGGCGGAACGTTCGGTATGGTGGGCGGCGTAGGCTGAAAAATCGGCGCGCCTCATCGTGGCGACCGGATGAAATTGGCCAGCAGCGCATGGCCATGCTCGGACAGGATCGACTCGGGGTGGAACTGCACGCCTTCCACATTCAGCGTCTTGTGGCGCACCCCCATGATTTCTCCGTCCGGCGTCCAGGCCGTGACTGCCAGGCATTCGGGCAGCGTCTCGCGCTCGATGGCCAGGGAATGATAGCGCGTCACGTCGAAGTGCTTCGGCAGACCGGCGAACACACCTTCCTGCGTGGTCTCGATCGTGCTGACCTTGCCGTGCATCACCTGCCTGGCGCGGATCACCTTGCCGCCAAAGGCCTCGCCAATGGCCTGGTGGCCCAGGCACACGCCCAGCAGCGGGATCTTGCCCGCGAAATGCTTGAGCACGTCGACCGAAACGCCGGCCTCGCGCGGGCTGCATGGCCCCGGCGAGACGCAGATATGGTCGGGCTTGAGCGCCTCGATCTCGTCGATCGTGATCTCGTCGTTGCGATAGGTCCGCACGTCCGCGCCGAGCTCGCCGAAGTACTGCACGAGGTTGTAGGTGAACGAGTCGTAGTTGTCGATCATCAGCAGCATGTCATCTCTCCCGGGGCTCAGAGGTCGGCATCCAGGCCGTCCTGGACCTGTTCGGCGGCACGGATCACGGCGCGCGCCTTCGCCTCGGTTTCCTTCCATTCGGATTCGGGGTCCGAATCCGCAACGATGCCGGCGGCGGCCTGCACGTAGAGATTGCCGTCCTTGATCACACCGGTGCGAATGGCAATGGCCAGGTCCATCTCGCCGCCGAACGACAGGTAGCCCACCGCGCCACCGTAGATGCCGCGCTTGCGCGGTTCCAGTTCGTCGATGATTTCCATCGCGTGCACCTTGGGAGCACCGGACAGCGTGCCGGCGGGGAACGTGGCGCGCAGCACGTCGAGGTTGCTGATGCCCTCGCGCAGCGTGCCTTCCACGGAACTGACAATATGCTGCACGTGCGAGTATTTCTCGATCACCATCTTGTCGGTGACCTTGACCGAGCCGGTCTCGGCAATCCGGCCGATGTCGTTGCGTGCCAGGTCGATCAGCATCACGTGCTCGGCAATCTCCTTCGGATCGCTGAGCAGTTCGGTAGCCAACTGGGCGTCACGCTCGGGCGTGCTGCCGCGCGGGCGGGTACCGGCCAGCGGGCGAATCGTGACGATGCGGGCGGTTTCGGCGTCGCCATTGGTGCCGCCGACCTTGCGGGTTTCCTGGCGCACCAGGATCTCGGGCGAGGCGCCTACCACCTGGAAGTCACCGAAATTGTAGAAGTACATGTACGGCGACGGATTCAGCGAGCGCAGTGCACGGTACAGCGACAGCGGCGAGTCGCGATACGGCTTCATCAGGCGCTGGCCCACCTGCACCTGCATCATGTCGCCGGCCATGATGTACTCCTTGGCCTTGTGCACGGCGGTCAGGTAGTCGGCCTTGGCGAACTCGCGGTAGACGTCGGTCTGTACCGACGGGCTCGTCACCGGCACATCCACGGGCTGGCGCAGCTTCATGCGCAGTTCGCGCAGGCGCTGGCGGGCACGGGAGTAGGCTTCCGGGGTGGTCGGGTCGGCGTAGACGATCAGGTACAACTTGCCGGACAGGTTGTCGATCACGGCCAGTTCTTCGCACAGCAGCAACTGGATATCGGGCAGGCCCAGGTCATCCGGCATCTGCGTGTCGGCGAGCTTCTTCTCGATATAACGCACCGCGTCATAGCCGAAATACCCAGCCAGGCCACCGCAGAAACGCGGCAGGCCCGGGCGCAGCGCCACCTTGAAGCGCTTCTCGAAGCTGGCGATAAAGTCGAGCGGGTTGCCCTCGTGGGTTTCCACGACCTTGCCGTCGGTCACCACCTCGGCGCGCTGGCCGTAGGCGCGGATCAGCGTGCGGGCGTGCAGGCCGATGAACGAATAGCGGCCAAAGCGTTCGCCGCCCACCACCGATTCCAGCAGGAACGTGTTCACGCCACGCGTTTGCGACTGGGCCAGCTTCAGGTACAGCGACAGCGGCGTTTCCAGATCGGCCAGTGCCTCGGCCATGATCGGAATGCGGTTGTAGCCCTGGTCGGCCAGCGATTTGAATTCCAGTTCGGTCATGTCGATTCTCTTCTTGCGGTGCCGGCCAGTATGGTCGGGTCAGGCGGCACCGTGATGTCGTCGGCGGGGGAGGGCGCTATGTTGCGGCAACCCGCCCCGAAGGCGGACCGTGTCACGCAGGATCTGCGGAGTTTGCGCACAAGCGCGCACACGGCCAGAGGGTGGCGTGCGGCACGTTCATGAGGCTAACCGTAGCACAGCGGCAATCAGCTGCAACCGGAGCTACGGCGCTGGCGGAAGGATCTGCCGGGAAACCGGTCGTCGGGACCGGTCCGGCGGAGCTTGGGGGAAGGGTTCCGCGGAAGATTGCGAAATCCGGTATCCCGGCAAGCCCGTCAGGAAACTCGCGAACGCACTTTACGCCTGTTCAGAGGCGCGCCAGCGACGCCAGGGCCAAGCCTGCCGATCACTGCCAGAAAAGATGCGTTTGCGGTTGAGGAACATTGATGGTGTTCGGCTGAGTTTTTGTGGATTCAGCGTTGTTCAGCGTGTTTCAACGTGGTTTTGACCGGGATGCGGCAAGAAGTGCCGCCACGCGGGCAATGTCGGCGACTATACCATCGGCGTCGACGGCTTGTACAGGGTTGCCATGGTTGTAGCCATAGGGCATCAGCAGCACTCCCATGCCGGCCGCGCGGGCCGCGCGGGCGTCGTTTTCGGAGTCGCCGATGGCCAGCACCGCCGCCGGATCGAGGTGGAATGCCTCGGCCACCTTGAGCAGCGGGTGCGGGTCGGGCTTGCGCAGCGCAAACGCATCGCCGCCGTAGACCAGCTCGAAGTATTGCCCCAGGCCGGTCTTGGCCAGCAGCGGTTCCGTGAAGTTCCAGGGCTTGTTGGTCACGCAGGCCATGCGCAGTCCCAGGCCCTTCAGCGCCGCCAGTCCTTCGCGCACGTTCGGGTAGACATTCGAGAACTGGCCGTTGATGCGCACATATTCGCGGTCGTAGAGCGCATAGGCGTCGGCAAACAGCCCGTTGGCGTGCAGCGGGCTGAAACGGGCGTCCAGCACGCGGCGGATCAGGTTTTCCGAACCCTTGCCGACGAAGTTGACGATCTCCTGCGCGGACATCGGCTCCACCGGACCCAGGTTCGGATGCTGGTGGACCAGTGCCAGCAGCATTGCATTGACCGACGCATGGAAGTCGCCGGCCGTATCCACCATGGTGCCGTCCAGGTCGACGATCACCGCCTGGATGCCGCTCCAGTCCGTGCGGCGCAGGATTTCGTTGCTCATCGGCCGGTCCTTACTTGCCAGCCTTGGCCAGCTCGCCGCGCAGCGCGCCGATGATGCCCTTGTAGCCGCCATCGGCGTCAGGCTTGCCGAACACGGCCGAGCCAGCCACGAACGTATCGGCGCCGGCGGCGGCAATCTCGGCGATGTTGTCCACCTTCACGCCGCCATCCACTTCCAGCAGGATCTGGCGGCCGGTGCGCGCCGTGTAGGCATCGATGCGCTGGCGCACGGCGCGCAGCTTGTTCAGCGTCTCGGGAATGAACGACTGTCCGCCAAAACCGGGATTCACCGACATCAGCAGGATCACGTCCAGACGGTCCATCACATGGTCCAGGTGATGCAGCGACGTGGCCGGGTTGAACACCAGCCCGGCCTGGCAGCCGTGGTCGCGGATCAGTGCCAGCGAGCGGTCGACGTGGTCGCTGGCTTCCGGGTGGAACGTAATGATATTGGCGCCAGCCTTGGCGAAGTCGGGGATGATGCGGTCCACCGGGCGCACCATCAGGTGCACGTCGATCGGGGCCGTCACGTGCGGGCGGATCGCCTCGCAGACCAGCGGGCCCACGGTCAGGTTGGGCACGTAGTGGTTGTCCATCACGTCGAAGTGGATCCAGTCGGCGCCGGCTTCGGTGACACGGCGCACTTCCTCGCCCAGGCGGGCAAAGTCGGCGGACAGGATGGACGGGGCGATGCGGTAGGTGGGCTGGCTCATGGCGTTTCAGGCTCTGAAGGCGGCGGATGCGGGGTGATTCCTCAGGAATGGCGCGTATTTTACCCCTGTCGTGTGCCGGGCAATCCCGGATTGCCCGCTTGCCGCTGCCAAGGGCTTGCCGCACAATGCGGACACCCCGGCCGCGCCCCCTCAGCGGGGCGCGGTCCGCCGACCATCCTCATCCGTCGAAAAATGAGCGAGTACGCTTTTTCCGTGGCAGTGCGCACCCAGTACATGGCCGACCAGTCGGACCCGGACCGCGGGCGCTACGCGTTTGCCTACACCATCACCATCCACAATACCGGCGAAGTGGCCGCGCAGCTGATTTCGCGCCACTGGGTCATCACCGACAGCGAAAATGCCACGCAGGAGGTTGCGGGGCTTGGCGTGGTGGGCCATCAGCCGCTGCTCAAGCCGGGCGAGCATTTCGAATACTCGAGCTGGGCCACGATCTCGACCCCGGTTGGATCAATGAAGGGCGATTACTTCTGCGTGGCCGAAGACGGCCATCGCTTCGAGGTACCGATCCCCGAATTCGCGCTGGTACTGCCTCGCATGCTGCATTGAGCCATTGGTCACCCAACCGTCGCGCCTGTAGCGCGCGGGCCGGGGAACCTACGCCTCCGGCGGGCGGTCTGCGTCCTTCGGAGCCTCACCGGCGCGCGACGGGTGGTCTTGCGGTGCGCGCGTGGGCCGCGGATGCTTTTTTGCCGTGCCCATGGTCCAGACCACGATAAAGATCAACAGCAACAGCGCCACGCCGGCCTCGGCGGCCAGCAGCAGGGTGGGATGGTTTTCGAAGAACTGGCTCATCGCGATGGGGGCAGTCGACGGATCGGCTTGAGATTGTAGAGAAAACGGACAAGATGGCATATCAGGACTTCATGCGCGCGCGCCGCGCGCCCCGCGAGAATTCGCACGGCTGGCTGGCGCTCGCGTCATCGGCAGTGGGCGCCGCGTTGCTGGCCGGTTGCATGAGCGGGCCGCCGCCGCGCATCCAGGGTCCAGGTACCACTGGCACCACCGCGCCTTCCACTTCGCCCACCGCAGGGCGCCTGCAACCGGCCAGCTGGGCCGAGATCGGTGGCTGGAGCCAGGACGATGTGCGCGCGGCGTGGCCGGCGCTGCAGGCCAGCTGCCAGGCATTGAAGAAAAAGCCGGAATGGAACCGGGTTTGCGCGGTCGGCCTGATGGTCGATGCCGGCGACCTCGGCGCCATGCGCAGCTACTTCGAAAGCAATTTCCAGCCGTATCGCGTGATCAACGTGGACGGTACCGATAGCGGCCTGATCACGGGCTACTACGAGCCGATCCTGCACGGGTCGCGTACCCGGCAGGGGCAATACCAGGTGCCGCTGTATCGCCGTCCGGCCCAGCTGGGGCGTGGCGCGCTGCCGGCGCGTGCCGAACTGCTGCAGAACCCTGCGATGCGCGGCAACGAACTGGTCTATGTGGATGACGCGGTGGAGGCAGCCTTCCTGCAGATCCAGGGGTCGGGGCGTATTCGCCTGCCCGATGGCACGCTGATGCGGGTCGGGTTTGGCGGTACCAATGACCAGCCGTTCCGCTCGTTCGGCAAATGGCTGCTCGATCGTGGCGAGCTCACGTCGGCGCAGGCCACCATGCAGGGCATCAAGGCCTGGGCGCGCAACAACCCGGGCCGCGTGGACGAGATGCTCAACGTGAACCCGCGCTTCGTGTTCTTCCGCGAACTGCCGCCCAATAACGACGGACCGGTCGGTGCGCTTGGAGTACCGCTCACGGCGGAACGCTCGATTGCCGTCGACCCGGCCACGATCCCGCTGGGTGTGCCGGTGTTCCTGTCCACCACGCGCCCGTTGTCGACCGAGCCAATCCAGCGCCTGATGTTTGCGCAGGACACGGGCTCCGCCATCAAGGGCGGCGTGCGTGCCGACTTCTTCTGGGGCGCTGGCGACGCGGCCGGTGAAACGGCTGGCCGCATGAAGCAGGGCGGCCGCATGTGGGTGCTGATGCCACGCAGCTGAGTCTTGCTCACGGACTGCTTCCACGCCGCATCGGAAAAGTTCTATGCGATCTCGCAACGGTTGACTGTCGTCAAGTGCAAAATCGTGGTTCTTCACGATGATGGCAACCCGAAGTTCTGACTACGCATTCCTTGGGTACGCGCTATCGAACTGACAGGTGAGACGATGGAACACCACGACATGCGGCGGCTGGGCAAGGTGTGGCTGGTAGGCGTGGGACCTGGCGATCCGGACCTGGTGACGGTCAAGGCTGCGCGCGCACTGGCCGAGGCCCAGGTTTGGCTGATCGATGATCTGGTGCCCGCCACCATGCAGCGCCATGCGCGTCCCGGTACGGAGATGATTTCCGTCGGCAAGCGCGGCGGACACCTTTCCACAAGTCAGTCCAGCATCGACGCGCAGGCGCTGGCCCATGCGCGCGCGGGGCGCTGCGTGGCGCGCGTGAAAGGCGGCGATCCGTTGCTGTTCGGGCGCGGTGGCGAGGAAGCATCGTTTCTGCGCGCACACGGGCTTGAAGTCGAAGTGGTCAATGGCATCAGCAGTGGCATGGCCGCGGCGCAGGCGCTGGGCATCGCGTTGACGCATCGCGCGCATTGCCACGGCGTGACCTTCGTGACCGCGCATACGTGTGACGACGGCGATCCGGACTGGCATGCACTGGCCGCCGGCGGCACCACGCTCGTGATCTACATGGGCATGCGCCGTATCGCGGCGATACGTGATGCGCTGTTGCGGGCCGGTATGCGTCCGGACATGCCGGCCGGCGTGGTGATGCATGCGAGTTGTGCCGATGAGCGTCACTGGACCGGCACGTTGGCCACCTTGACCGACGCCGTCGCCGAAGGCTTGTGCAGCCCGTCAATCATCCTGATCGGCGAAGTCGTCGGGACCGTTTGCATGCCGTCGGTTGTCTCCCCTCTCCCGCATGGCGGGAGAGGGGCGGGGGAGAGGGCCAGCGGTTCAAACTGAGACAGGTCGCAACTCGAACCTCATGCCCTCACCCCCAACCCCTCTCCCGCGCTGCGGGAGAGGGGAGCCAGGCAGCGGTGAATCAAGAGGGCATTGCCGCACGACCCTCCCGAACCTCCCTTGCCGGACCACGCGTGAACAGTCCCAGCACCACCTGCCATGCAAACGTCAGCGCGCCTACCAGGAAAACAATGTCGCCGAACGTGCGTACCCAGCGCAGCGTCTGCAGCAGCGGTTGCTGCACGAACGCTTCGCTGCGGGCATACCAGAGGCCTTCGCTGATACTGGCCAGCGCCTGGATGATGCCCACCGGCAGCAGGCTCGTACCGATCATCAGCACCAGGCCACCATTGAGTCCCCAGAACGCGATCGACATCAGGCGCGGATTCAACGCATGGGCGGGACGAACATAGCGCAGCACCAGCAGCGTAAAGCCCAGCGCCAGGAAGCCATAGACGCCGAACAGCGCGGCATGCGCATGAACCGGGGTGGTGTTGAGGCCTTGTACGTAGTAGAGCGAGATCGGTGGATTGATCATGAAGCCGAATACCCCGGCGCCGAGCATGTTCCAGAACGCGACGGCGGTAAAGCACATCAGCGGCCAGCGCAAATTGGCCATCCATGGTGCGCGGGTCTTCAGACGCCAGTTCTCCCAGGCTTCATGGCCGAGCACGATCAGCGGCATGACCTCCAGCGCGGAGAACGTGGCGCCAATGGCCATCACGGGCGTGGTGGTGCCGGCGAAGTACAGGTGGTGGAACGTTCCCGGAATACCGCCGAGCATGAACAGCGACGCGGATGCCAGGCTGGCGGCGGTGGCCATGGGTCGTGACACCAGTCCCAAGGTGGAGAAGATGAAGGCGAGCGCCGTAGTGGCAAATACTTCGAAGAAGCCTTCCACCCACAGGTGCACCACCCACCAGCGCCAGTACTCCATCACGGTCAGGCTGGTGCGTTCGCCATAGAACAGGCCCGCGCCGTAGAACAGGCCGATGGCCACCACCGACGATGTCAGCAGTGCCAGCAGGTTCTTGTCACCGGCACCGCGTGCGCGCAGCGCCGGAGCAATGCCGCGCATCATCAGCACCAGCCAGATCACGATGCCGGCGAACTTGCCGATTTGCCACAGGCGCCCCAGGTCGACATATTCATAACCCTGGTGGCCGAGCCAGAAGTTCAGGTGTGGCGGCATCTTCTGCGCAATGGCCAGGTAGTTGCCCGCGAAGGACCCGACCACGACCACCACCAGCGCCCAGAACAGGACATCGACACCAAGCTTCTGATACTTCGGGTCCTTGCCACCGTGGATCAGCGGTGCCAGGAACAGGCCGGCGGCCAGGAAGCCCGTGGCGATCCAGAACAGGGCGCTCTGGATATGCCAAGTGCGCACCAGTGCGTACGGGAACCACTGCGATAAATCGATGCCGTAGAACTTCTGTCCTTCAACCGTGTAGTGCGCGGTGAAACCGCCGATCAGCACCTGGAACGCGAACAGCGCCACCACCAGGAACAGGTACTTGCCAAGCGCACGCTGCGATGGCGTGAGCGCGAACGTCGACAACGGGTCGCGCGCCGGTGCGGGCGGCAGAGGTTCTTCCTTGCCGCGCAGGAATGCCCACGCCCAGATCAGCAGGCCCACGCCTGCCAGCAATACCACCACGCTGGCAATCGACCAGACCACGTTTTCCGCGGTGGGATGGTTGCCGATCAGCGGTTCATGCGGCCAGTTGTTGGTGTAGGTGGCAAGGTATCCGGGCCGCTCCGTGGCGGCCGCCCAGGCGGTCCAGAAGAAGAAATGCGTGAGCTGCGTACGCCGTTCGAACGAGGGCAGCGTGTTCTCCTTCATCGCGAAATTCTCGCGGCTCTTATGCAGTTCAGGGGCATCGGAGAACAGGCGCCGGTAATAGTCGGCCGTGATCTCGATAGCCCTGGCACGCCGTGGCGATACTGTCAGCACGTTGGCAGCCGCATCGGTGTGGTTGCCGCGATATTCGTCCTTCAGATGCGCGCGCAGTGCGGCTTGCTCGCCGGAATCGAGCGCGGTGAAATCCTTGCCATGCTGCTCGTGCGCGGCGAGGTCCAGCCACGCGGTCAGTTCGCGATGCAGCCAGTCAGCGGTCCAGTCCGGCGCCTGATAGGCACCGTGACCCCAGATCGAGCCAAGCTGCATGCCGCCGACGGACTGCCATGCGGTCTGTCCGTCGAGGATGTCTTCGGATGTGAAGAGCGTGGTGCCGTCGGTGGTAACGACCTTTGCCGGAATTGGCGGCTGCTGTCGGTAGACCTCGGAACCGTAGTAGCCAAGCAGTGAGAACGTGATCGCCAGCACGGCGATCAATGTGAACCATAGTTTCTTGTAGGGGCCCATGATGGTGGCTCAGCAGACAGTGGGGTCAGTGGGTGCGCGCGGTGGGGCGCACGGCGTTCTCGAACAGCACGTCGTTTTCCAACTGGATGTGTTCCCTGAGGTCATCGCGGAACGTGCGCAGGCCCAGGTAGAGCGTGCGCCACGTGTTGCAGGCCGATTGCGGCAGCGCGAGATCGTGTGTGAGATCGGATAGACGTTGCAACGCCACGCCATGGTCGTCGTGCTCCATGCGCATCACCGTGATCGGTGCGGCCGCCATTGCGCCCATGCCGCGTGCCAGCATCGGGAACAGCACTTGCTCTTCCTTCTGCATATGGCTCAGCAGTTCCTGGAACATGACATTCAGGTGATCGGCCAGCCCGGCCGGGCACTCGGGACGATCACCGTGCACTTCTTCCACGCGCCGTGCCAGCCGGATCAGTTCGGGCAACTGTTCGCGATGGCGTTCGTGGAAGCGCGTCAGGATAAAACTGATCAGTTCGTCAGTAGGCAACTGGTTTTGCATGCTCATGATTTGCTCCTTCTCAATAAATGCATGCGTTTCCTGTGCGATTCTTGTGCCTGACAGAAATCTTTAAAGATTCAATGATTTACCTTTCGGCAGGGTGATTTGAACCGCCGCCGGCCATGGTGAATCCAACCGCACGAGGGTGTTTTTGACCATGATTGCCGAACTTCTTTTGGCCAACCTACTGTTGGCCGACCTAAGCGCGGATCTGCCGCAAGCGGTACGCATGCAGCGGCTGGTGGGCAGCCTGCGCGCGCATTTCCGTTGCGGCGCCGTGGCGTTGCTGCACCTTGAGGAAGACCATCTGCGCCCGGTGGCTGTGGATGGGCTGGTACGCGACGCGCTGGGGCGCCGCTTCGCGGTTGGTTTGCATCCACGTCTGGCGGCCATTCTGGCGCGGCGTGGCGTTACCTGTTTCCATCACGACAGCGCGTTGCCGGACCCCTATGACGGGCTGATCGACGCGCATGTGGGCGAGCCGCTGCCGGTGCACGATTGCATGGGCATCAGCCTGGAGATGGAAGGCAAGTCCTGGGGAGTACTGACGCTCGACGCGCTGCAGGTGGGCACGTTCACCGAGGCCGCGCAGGATGCATTGCAGCGGCTGACGCCGGTTATCGAATCCGCGATCCGCGTGTCACGGCTGGAGGCCGAGATCCGCGCGCTACGCCAGGGGCGCATCGACGAGCCTGCTGGCGACGGGGGGCGTGACGAAGGCGAAATCATCGGCCAGAGCGAAGCCATTGGCCATCTGCTGCACGAACTGCGCGTGGTTGCCGATTCAGACCTTCCGGTATTGCTGCTCGGCGAAACCGGCGTGGGCAAGGAGTTGTTCGCACATCGGTTGCATCGGTTGTCGCGCCGACGTAACCGGCCATTGATCCATGTGAACTGCGCGGCGTTGCCGGAATCGCTGGCCGAAAGCGAATTATTCGGTCATGCACGCGGCGCGTTCTCGGGCGCTACCGGCGAGCGGCCCGGGCGTTTCGAGGCTGCCGATGGCGGCACGCTGTTCCTCGATGAAGTGGGTGAGCTGCCGCTGTCGATCCAGGCGAAGCTCTTGCGCACGCTGCAGAACGGCGAGATCCAGCGGCTGGGCTCGGATCGCCCGCGTCGCGTCGATGTGCGCGTGATCGCCGCTACCAATCGGCGTCTGCGCGAACACGTGCGTGACGGATCGTTCCGGGCCGATCTGTATCACCGTCTGTCCGTCTATCCGATTCCGATTCCGCCTTTGCGTGAGCGCGACAACGATGTGTTGCTGCTGGCCGGTCATTTCCTCGAACTGAATCGTGCGCGGCTGGGCTTGCGTAGCTTGCGGTTGTCCGCTGCGGCGCAGGACGCATTGCGCCGCTATCCGTGGCCGGGCAATGTGCGCGAACTCGAACACGTGATCAGCCGTGCGGCACTGAAGCTCGTGAGCCGTGGCGCCAGCCGCAATGACATCGTGACGCTCGATGCCGACCTGTTTGCCGACTTGTTTGCCGACCTGATTGATCTGGACGGGCTGGTCACGCCCGGCGACCTGCCTTGCGAGCCCGCGGTGGTGGATGTGGCAACGGCTGCGGCGCCAACGCTACGGGATGCCGTCGATTCATGCCAGCGCCGTTGCATCGAACAGGCGCTGCTGGCGCAGCACGGCAATTGGGCGCAGGCCGCCCGCCAGCTTGGCGTGGACGCCAGCAACCTGCACAAGCTGGCCAGGCGGCTGGGGTACAAGCGCGATGAAAACCCGCGCCATTCACGTCGGCTGGCGCAGGCGTCGTAGTGCTAGCGCGGCCGGTTGTCGACGATGCGGCGCGCCTTGCCTACCGATCGTTCAACGCCCCCTTCGGGCAGGATCTCGATACCTGCCGAGACACCGATGTAGGACTTGATGTCTTGCGCGAGCAGCGCTTGCGCCCGGCCGGCGATCGATGGATCGGCGCCATGCGCGCATTCGACGCGCACGGTCAGCGTGTCGAGCGGTCCTTCCTTGTTCAGCACGCATTGATAGTGCGGCGCCAGCTCGCCATGCTTCAGGATCAGTTCCTCGATCTGTGACGGAAACACGTTCACGCCACGCACGATCATCATGTCGTCGGTGCGGCCAGTGATCTTTTCCATGCGACGGAAGGCGGCGCGCGCGGTGCCCGGCAACAGGCGCGTGAGGTCGCGCGTGCGATAACGCACCACGGGCATTGCTTCCTTGGTCAGCGACGTGAAGACGAGCTCGCCGAATTGGCCGTCAGGCAGTACCTCGCCAGTATCGGGATCGATGATCTCCGGGTAGAAGTGGTCTTCCCAGATGGTCGGGCCGTCCTTGGTTTCGGCGCACTCGTTGGCCACGCCCGGGCCCATTACCTCCGATAGCCCATAGATGTCGACCGCCGAGATTGCCATGCGCTTTTCGATGGCCAATCGCATTTCCGGCGTCCAAGGTTCGGCGCCGAAGATGCCGATGCGCAGCGATGTCGAGGCCGGGTCGATGCCCTGCCGTTCGAGCTCGTCGGCAATGGCCAGCATATAGCTGGGCGTCACCATGATGATCTCGGGGCGGAAGTCCTGGATCAGCTGGACCTGCCGCTCGGTTTGCCCGCCACCGAACGGTATCGCGGTCAGGCCGGCTTTCTCCACGCCGTAGTGCGCGCCAAGGCCGCCCGTGAAGAGTCCGTAGCCATAGCTGATGTGGACCTTGTCGCCGTGCCGCGCGCCCGAGGCCCGGATCGAGCGCGCCATGACCGTGGCCCAGGTATCGATGTCGCGCAGCGTATAGCCGACCACGGTGGGCTTGCCGGTGGTGCCCGAAGACGCATGCACGCGCGCGATGCGGTCCTGCGGCACGGCGAACATGCCAAACGGATAGTTGTCGCGCAGGTCCTGCTTGGTCGTGAACGGAAAGCGCGCCAGGTCGGCCAGTGACTTGATCTGGTCGGGATGCACACCGGCCTCGTCGAACTTGCGGCGGTAGACCGGCGAGTTGTCGTAGGCATGGCGCAGCGACCACTGCAGGCGTTCGAGCTGCAGGGCCTGGAGGGCCTGCCGGCTGGCGGTCTCGATCGGCTCCAGGGGCAGATCGGTGAGGCGCGTACTCATGTATGTCTCCACGTTCGGGAACGGTTGCGCTACGTTGGCGCAGGGTACGGCATTGCGTCGGGCGTCTGGCGTCAGGCCTCGGTGGCTGGAATCACATGCCCCTTGATCTGGGCCGACTTGCCGCGAAACAT
The DNA here is from genome assembly GCF_057315035.1 of Cupriavidus sp. Lineage (NCBI taxonomy): Bacteria > Pseudomonadati > Pseudomonadota > Betaproteobacteria > Burkholderiales > Burkholderiaceae > Cupriavidus > Cupriavidus sp. The sequence goes on from NZ_DBHKYV010000044.1 coordinate 60,546, forward strand.
GGCCACGGGTTCGCCGGCACGATTGGTCACCTTGATGTCATAGACGCCGTGGCGGCCCGACAGGATCTGTTCCACGGCCTCGGCGGTCAGCACATCGCCACCATGCACGGGGCGCAGGAATTCGATAGTGCAGCCTGCTGCCACGGTATTGATATTGTGGCTGTTGCAGGCGAACGCAAAGGCCGAGTCCGCCAGCGTGAACATCAGGCCACCATGGCAGATCGCATGGCCATTCAGGAATTCGGGGCGTACCGGCATCGACAAGCGCGCATAACCGGGGCGCGTCTCTTCGATGACCATGCCCAGCCAGCGGCTGCAGGCATCGGTTTCGTACATGGCCTTGGCGGTGGCCTCGGCCAGTGCCTGGGGATCTTGGGTCAAGCGGGTCTCCTTCGCGGGGAACGGCAATCAGGCGCCGGTAAAGCGGGGCGCGCGCTTTTCGAGAAAGGCGTTCACGCCCTCGGTGTAGTCGTGCGAATTGCCGAGCCGGCGTTGCAGGTCGCGTTCAAGATCGAGCTGTGCACCGAAGGTGTTCGTGGCGCTGGCGTGCATGGACTGCTTGATGGCCGCCAATGCGCGCGTGGGCTGTGCCGCCAGATGCGTGGCCAGCGCCATGGCCTGTTCAGGCAGCAGCGGATCGTCCATGGCTTCCCAGATCAGGCCCCATTTCTCGGCCTCCTCCGCGCTGAGCTTGTCGCCCGTCATCGCCAGACCCATCGCGCGCGCCATGCCAAGCCGCTTGGGAAGCAGCCATGTGCCGCCGGAATCGGGCACCAGGCCAATCTTGACGAATGCCTGGATAAAACTCGCCGACTTCGCTGCCAGCACCATGTCGCAGGCCAGCGCCAGGTTGGCGCCGGCACCTGCGGCCGTGCCATTGACCGCCGCGATCACCGGCAGCGGCAGGGCTTGCAGGCGGCGTACCAGCGGGTTGAACCAGGTATCGATCAGTTCGCCGAGATCGGTGGCGTTGCCCGGTGTGAAATCGAGATCAGCCAGGTCCTGGCCGGCGCAGAAGCCACGACCCGCACCAGTCAGCAGCAAGGCGCGGGCACCGCCACTTTCCACGTGATCCAGCGCCTGGACCAGTGCGCGGTGCATGTCGCGCGTAAAGCTGTTGAGCTTGTCGGGACGGTTGAGCGTAACCACGGCCACGTCGCCTTGCCAGCGCAGCAGGATGGGGCCGGATTCGAGACTGGCGCGTGCATGGGCGTGCGCCGGGGTTGGGGGCATGGTTGTCTCCTGCGCCATATGTTTCTCTCTGGGTCGGTGGATAGGTCGCACGGCCATTGTAGATAGAAGAGTGCGTGCGGAGCTTTAAATTAACCGACCAGTCGGTCGGGCAATATTAGTCGGGATGGTGGCAGGGCGCAATACCCGTCGCGCGCCTATCCCGCGGTTGCAAAGCAGGCCGCATCGACCTTGTAGCTCGCCGAGCTTTCCAGCGCCTGTTCCACGAACGGCAGCGTCATCGGGTTGCCGATTTCCTTGTGGAAGGCTACCCATAGTTCCAGCGCGGGAACATCGCGGTCGGCCAGCCGGCGAAAGACCACGCCCTTGACCGGCTGTGCCGCGGCCGAAGCCGGGACCAGCGCCACGGCGATACCGGCAGCCACCAGCGACATCACCGCATGATGGCGGGCGCCGTCGTGCATGCGGGCCGGCACCACATTGTGCTCGGCCAGCCACGTCATCATCAGGTCGTGCGTGTATTGGCCGAAGCGCCGCTCCAGCGTGGCCAGGCTTTCGCCATGCAGGTCGCGCGCCTGAACCTTCGGGCGTGTTGCCAGGGGATGGTGTTCCGGCACGGCCAGCACATAGGGTTCGGACATCAGCCGCCGGGCCTGCAGTCGCGGATCGGTGACTGGCGGACGCAGGATCGCCACATCGAGCTCATTGCGCAGCAGCGACTGGATCATCGCTTCCGAGCTGGTTTCGCGCAGCGAATAGAGGACGCCGGGCAGGCGCGCCGAAAAGCGCCGGAGCATGTCCGGCACCAGTTCCACGGCCGAGATCGCGGTCAGGCCGATGCCGAGATGACCCACATCCTCGCCGCGGCCAGCCTGGCCGACCATCTGCCGCGCGCGATGCTCGATATCGAACAGTTTCTCGGCCTCGGCGCGCAGCACCTGGCCCGCCGGCGTCAGGCGCACGCTGCGCTTGGTGCGCTCGAACAGTTGCGCGCCAACCTGGGCCTCGAGCTGCTTGATCTGCAGGCTCAAGGGCGGCTGGGTCATGTTCAGGCGCCGTGCGGCGCGCGTGAAATTGAGTTCGTCGGCCAATACCAGGAACGACGACAGTACACGCAGTTCGAGTGGGCTATACATATACAGGATCTGTATAAATTCGATATAAAAGTAGTATTGGAAATATAACTCGCTGGTAACCAGAATGTCTTCACCTGACCGCCAAGGTGTCGGGCCGACGAAAAATCCGCGAGACACATGACCATCCAGCATCCCATCGACAATCGCCTGCCGGACCTGCTGCGCAGCGGCGAGCCCCTGCGTGGCATCTTCACCGCGCTGCCCAGCCCTGCCATCGTCGAGATGTGCGCGTACGCGGGATTCACGTTCGTCATCATCGACAACGAACACGGCGCGGCGGATTTTGAAACCACCGAGCACATGCTGCGTGCGGCGCGCGCGAGCGGGATCGTGCCCGTGGTGCGCTGCTTCCTCGAAGACATTCCGCGCGTGCTGGACATGGGCGCCAGCGGCGTGCAAGTGCCGATGATCGAGACGGCCGACGATGCGCGCGAGTTGGTCCAGCGTGTGCGTTATCCCGGCGTGGGGCGGCGGGGCAGCGCGTTCAGCGGCCGCGCCGCGGGCTATGGCGCGTTTCCGGGCGCTGCGCATACCACGCGCAGCAACCAGGGCGTGGCCCTGATCGCAATGATCGAGACCCCGCTGGGGGTGGCCAACGCGGCCGCCATTGCTGCGGTGGATGGCGTGGACGCGGTGTTCGTGGGACCCAACGACCTGGCCCACGCAATGGGCTACGGCAACAACTGGAAAGCGCCGGCCGTTGCCGCCGCGATCGAACAGGCGCTGCGTGCGGTGCACGGCGCTGGCAAGTGCGCCGGCATCATCGCGCTGACACCTGAAGACGAACGCGAATACGGTCAGTTCGGCGCGCGCTATTTCGCTACCGTGGCCACCAGCCTGATCACACAGGCTTTCCGGCAGGCCGCGCAAGCAGGGCGCGAGACGTCAGCGGATGCATCGTCCGCAGGGCTGCGCTACTGACGCCAGCGCCGGCTCACCATAAGAATTGAACTGGAGACAAACCATGAAATCAGTGCTTCGGTGCGCCATGCGCGCCGGTGTCGTGCTTGCCGGACTTTCGCTGGCGTTTTCCGCGGCGGCCGATACCTGGCCCAGCAAGCCTATCAAGTATGTGGTGCCGTTTTCGCCGGGCGGGGTCTCCGATGCCACCGCGCGGATCGTGGCCGAAGGCTTGTCACAGCGTCTTGGCCAGCCCGTTGTCATCGAGAACAAGCCGGGCGTGTCGGGCATTCTCGGCAGCCAGGCCGTGGCGCGTGCCGAACCCGATGGCTACACGATCATGGGCGGAACCATCACCACGCACGCGGTCAATCCGTTCTTCTACAAGAAGCTGGGCTATGACCCGGTCAAGGACTTCGTGCCCGTCAACCTGGTCGGCACGGTCAGCAACGTGCTGGTAGTGGCCAATGACAGCAAGTATCAGTCGGTCGATCAGATCGTTGCGGCACTCAAGGCCAAGCCGAATGGCCTGACGTTCGGCACCGCTGGGCCGGGTAGCTCGCAGCAACTGTCGGGCCAGTTGTTCCAGAGCATCACCGGTACGCAACTGCAGCAGATTTCGTACAAGGGCGGCGCATCCGCAATGACTGACCTGATTGGCGGCCAGATCGACCTGGTGTTCGAAACCGTGGCGGCCGCCAAGCCGATGCTCGACGGCAAGCGCGTGCGCGCCATCGGCGTGACGTCGACCCACGCGCTGCCGGGTCTGCCTGGCGTGCGTCCGCTGGCCGACCAGGGGCTCAAGGGTTTCGAAATGCAGTCGTGGCAGGGCATCTTCGCGCCGGCCGGCACACCCAAGCCGATCGTCGACCGGCTGGGTAGCGAAATTGCCGCCGTCGTGGCAACGCCGGCCGTGCAGCAACGGCTGCGCACGCTGGGCGTGGAGCCCGAGGGCAAGACCTCGGCCGCATTTACGGCGTTCCAGCATGCGGAAGTTGCCAAGTGGGGCAAGATCATCCGCGCCGCCGGAGTGGTGCCGGAATGAGCGCGCCCAATTCGCTCGACGCATAGGCGTACTTCGATATGGATTGGCTTGGGGTGGATCGGTTTTTGGCATGGCCGCCTGCCTGGCGGTACGGTGCCTTGACCGCTGTCACGAAGGCGGGCGAGTATCGATCCGCTGACTACGAGACAGAACCCATTCATCGCAAGGAGAAGACATGTCGTACGAGAACATCATGGTTGAGACGCGCGGCCGGGTTGGGCTGGTGACCCTCAATCGGCCCAAGGCCCTGAACGCACTCAATGACGCGCTGATGGATGAGCTGGGCGCCGCGCTGGTGGCCTTCGACCAGGATGAGGCGATCGGTTGCATCGTGATTACCGGAAGCGAGCGCGCTTTTGCGGCCGGTGCCGACATCTCCATGATGGCGAAGTACTCCTATATGGATGTCTATAAGGGCGACTACATCACCCGGAACTGGGAGACCATCCGCCGGATCCGCAAGCCGGTGATCGCGGCGGTTGCTGGCTACGCGCTGGGCGGCGGCTGCGAACTGGCGATGATGTGCGATATCGTCATTGCGGCGGACAGCGCCAAGTTCGGCCAGCCCGAGGTCAAGCTCGGCACGATGCCTGGCGCAGGCGGCACCCAGCGCCTGCCGCGCGCCGTATCGAAAGCCAAGGCCATGGACCTGTGCCTGACCGCTCGCATGATGGATGCGGCGGAAGCCGAACGCGCCGGCCTGGTGTCACGCGTGGTACCGGCTGACAAGCTGGTCGACGAAGCCCTTGCCGCGGCCGAGACCATTGCGGGCTACTCGCTGCCCGTGGTCATGATGATCAAGGAGTCGGTCAACGCTGCCTATGAGACGACTCTGAATGAAGGGGTGCATTTCGAGCGACGACTCTTCCACTCGACCTTTGCTACCGAAGACCAGAAGGAAGGCATGGCCGCATTTGTGGAGAAACGTGCACCCAATTTCAAGCATCAGTAAAACTTGATTGGGAAATACCCGAGGAGCATGCGGGGGCATTTGTCGGGCTGAAAATTAATTTTCAGCCCGATTTTCCTTTGCGATCAAGGGTTTGGTAGCTTTTTAAAAGCATTCACAGCACGTGTTCATGACATACGTGTTGCAAAGCATGAGGATCAGGCCTAATATTCGCTCCCTCGCAACACAAAGCGCTCTGCAAACGCAGCGGCGACAAGGGTTGAGGGGCAGCAGTGGGCAGGGTTGGAGAGGTTTTTCAGCGCTGACCGGCAGAGAAAA
>NZ_DBHKYV010000045.1:0-65840 GCF_057315035.1 Cupriavidus sp.
ACCGCCGCAAAGGACGTCTACGGCGTCCGCGCTATCCTTCCTCGCCCTGAAGGACCCTGAAGGACGAGGTTTGACGCGCATTTCCGATCAACCTGCACGTGAAAGGCTGGGAGTTCGAACCCAAGGCCCATCTTCCTGTGCCGGGTGCTCTCGAACTCTGCTTCATTGCCTCGATACCCCTCGATGAGGTCATCGCCCAACTCAATGCTCGTGGAGCCACCATTATCGAAGGACCGGTCGCACGGACCGGCGCGAACTATCGCCTTCGTTCGATATACCTGCGTGACCCCGACCTGAATCTGATCGAGATCTCCGAGAGGGCCGACGCATGACCATTGCATCTTCCAACCGCACCATGGTCGGTTTCGTTGGCCTTGGCCAAATGGGCAAGCCGATGGCGTTGAACCTGGTATAGGCCAGGTCAAGGCAGGAAAGATCAAGGCACTGGCCTATACCGGCCCCAAGCGACATCCGTCGATGCCCGATGTTCCGACCACTGCCGAAGCCGGTCTGCCGAGCTACAACGTCGAATCGTGGTTTGCCGTCTTCGCGCCGGCAGGTACCAGGAACTTGCAACGTGGGCCAAGGTAATCAAGACGGCAACATTACTGCTGAGTCCGATCTGGGAGTTGATTCACCTCAGCCCATACGAATCAAGCGTGCCCTGAAGGCCAAGCAGCTCGACCATGGTGGCTCCTTGCTCAAGCTTCTTCCTCATGCCGGCTTCCTTTTCCTCGCGCGCTTCGCTGGCTTCGATGACCGATTGCAGTTCGTCTGCTGCTACGACAACGAGACCGTCACGGTCGCCGACCACGATGTCGCCAGGATTGATTGGGACGCCGCCAACCACGACCGGTACGTTCAATCGGCCCGGTTGTACTTTGTTGGTCCCGCGAATGCTGAGGCCGCGGCAGAACACCGGGAAGCCCATCTCGACAATGTTGGTTGCATCGCGGACAGCGCCGTCGATCACCAGGCCTGCGATGCCGATCTTTTGTGCGGCAAACGTCAGCACGTCGCCCCAAGGGCCCGCATTGACGAATTGCTTGGCGTCGACGACGAGCACGTCGCCTGGCCGCGCTTTTGTCAGTGCATAGTGAATCATCAGATTGTCCCCAGGCCGGATGTCGACGGTCAGGGCGGGGCCGGCCACACGCATCGAAGGGTCCAGCGGTGCGATGGCCGGATCCACGGCTCCGCGTTGGCCCTGGGCCTCGTGAATGGTTGCGGTGCCAAGCCGCACGAGGCGCGCGAGCTGTTCTGCGGTAGCAGGATTTGTCATCTTCTATGGATTCCGAATTCGTTGATGTTCAGTCGACCTTCGCACCAGACCGCTTGACCAGCGATTCCCAGTACGGCATCTCTTTCGTGATAAACGTGCGGAACTGAGCCGGCGTGCCGCGAACGTCGCTGGAACCCATATCGTTCAGTTTCGCTGCGACGTCTGGTTCGGCAAGGACGGCATTGAGTTCTGCGTTCAGCCTCTGGATAAGCGGGGCCGGCGTTTCGGCGGGCACGAACAGGCCGTACCAGTTCTCGATGACGAAGCCAGGGAACCCGGATTCCTGCATGGTTGGCACGTCCGGCAGCGTCTTCGAACGCTTTGCTCCGGTGGTGGCCAGTAGTCGCAGCTTTCCCGCTTTGATGTGCGGTGCGATGGCAGTCGTCGTCTCGAACGCAATCGGTACCTGGCCTGCGATGACATCGCTCAGCGCCGGACCTTGCCCCCGATAGGGAACGTGCACCATGTCCAGTTGCCGCTCGAGCTTCAGCATCTCGCCTGCCAGATGCTGCGGGCTGCCGCTGCCTCCCGATGCATAGCTGTATTTCCCGGGCGCAGTCTTGATCAGGTCGGTCAACTGCCCTACGGTTTTCGCGGGAAGCGATGCATTGACGTATAGAACAAGCGGAACCGAGGCCACTTCGCCTACCGGTGCGAGCGCTTGAGTCGGGTCGAGCTTCAGCTTGTAGAGGTTCCGGTTAATGACGATCCCGGTATTGTTTCCGAGCAATGCCGTACAGCCGTCCGGCTTGGCGCGCGAGACAAAATCGGTGCCGATGTTGCTGCTGGCGCCGCCCTTGTTGTCGACGATAACCGTGACGCCGAGCCGCTTCGACAATCCGGGCGACACGATGCGCGCGAGAATGTCCGTCGTTCCACCCGGCGGGTAAGGCGATACCAGACGCACGGTCGGGCAAGGGTACGCTTCAGCAGCCGCAACGGGTACGGAGGTAAGTGCGCACGCTACGGTAGCGGCCGCAAACGCGGCCACGGGATGCATCTTCCAGGTCATTCTGTCTCCGATATTTTTTTGTTGGGATGGCGTCAGTGGCCAGTGCGCTGCAGCGTGTGGTAGCCAAACTGGCGACGCGCTTCTCGCAGGGAGTTGCCGGCCAGTGCTGCTTCGAGAATCTTCCCTTCCACTTCGCAGGTGCGAAGGGCGCGCTCGAACACTTCCGCGGCACGCGCTTCCGGTATGACCACCACGCCGTCGGCGTCGGCAACGATGTAGTCACCAGGTTTCACGCGGACATCGCCCAGGCTGACGACTTCGCCCACGGTGCTGACCTGCACGCGGTCCTTGCCGGTGCGCATGAATCGTCCACGTGCATAGAGCGGGTAGTCGACCTCCTGGGCCTCTGCAGTGTCACGACAGACGCCGTTGATAACGGTGCCGGCGATGCCGCGTTGCTTTGCGATCTTGCTCATGATGCCGCCCCATACGGTGCAGTCGACGCGTCCGGAATTGTCGAGGACGGCCACTGCGCCCTGGGGGATGTCGTCCAGGTAGTCGCCGACCGTGCCGGGCGTGGCGGTATCCACCGGCACGAATGCAACCGTGAAGGCTTGGCCAAAGATGCGCGGCACGCCTGCCTGCAGACCGATGCCGAGTGCGCTACCGGGCAGTTTGAAATAGTCGAGCGCGTCCGAGATTTCGGCTGTGCTGAGGTCACGCGCTGCGTCCAGCAGGCTTTTCGAAGGGGTTGAAGCACCGTCCATTGCATAACTCCATGTGGGTTGACTGGAGTTTCGAGTAAAGTCTGGACTGAATCAAACGCCGAAAATTGGACCTACATTCAAAAAAAATGAACTTGAAGCAGCTGCGGTACTTCTGTGAAGTGGTGGATGCCGGGAGCGCCGTGGCCGCCGCCGGTCGCCTGTTCGTCGCGCCCACGGCAATCAGCATGCAGATATCGCAGTTGGAGTCGCTACTGGGCGCGCCGGTGTTCGACCGCGCCAACCGGCCGATGACCCTGACCGCTACGGGCAAATTCCTGTACCCGCGGGCGAAGGAACTGCTGTCCCAGATGCGTCGACTCGATGAGGAGGCAAGGGCGGTGGCAGCTGGCAATCTCGGCTGGCTAGGCATTGGATTCACCCGCTCCGCAATCTTCTCGATCGTCCCCGAGGCTGTACGGCGCTTTCGGGAAAAGCTACCGGGCATTCAGTTAGACCTGCTGGAGCAACTATCCGAGCATCAGCCTGAATTGCTGCGCAGTGGCCGGATTGACGTTGGTATCTCGCGCTACATTGGCGAGTTCGATCGGGCCACAGACCTGGTCTACACGGAGTTGTTCGATGACCCCTTCGTCGCAGCAGTACCAATCCGGTCACCGTTAGCGAAACGCAAGGCGGTGCGGGCCGCTGAGCTGGATGAATTGGCGCTTATCCGGTATCCGAAAGACCCGCAAAGTCGGTTCGCCAGTCTGATGGTGGATGCGCTTCGTCAGGCAGGAGGCAATCCACGGGCGGGACACGAAGCCATCGAGATTCACACGGCCTTGGGCCTGGTGGCTGCAGGACTGGGCTTCACGCTGGTTGGCGCTTCGGTTGCTGCGGCCAACAGAAGTGACGTGGCCTTTGTGCGCATCGCAAATATGCAAACGCAAGCGACCCTGGTGGCGGTGACCAGAGCCGATGATGAAAGTCCTGCCGTGCGAGCGTTTGTTGCCGCTTTGGCGCTCACGCACCCCCGGTCATGATGCTCGCGCGCCAGAAAAAAGCGAGCAGCAGGATGGTGCTGCTCGCCTCTGGAAAGCGCCGTAGCGGGATACGCACAGCGAGTGTTTACTAACGACGCATTCTTACGGGACTTTACATCTCCTCTAATCCGCCTTGGCCCCGGAGATGCGAACCTGCTCCGCCGCGCTGGGCATCTGCTTTTTGACAAAGGCCCAGAACTCGTCCACGTTCATTGGCTTTACCGGCAGCGAGCCTTGCTCAGAGAACTGCTTCTGAAGCTCGGGATCCCGCAAGGCCTGATTCAGCGCTGCGTTCAACTTCTCCAGCGCTGGTCGTGGTGTGTTTGCTGGCGCCACCAGTCCATACCAGGAATCGGTGTAGAAGCCCTTCACCCCGGCTTCGTCGAATGTCGGCACGTCGGGGAGTGCAGGCAGACGCTGATGCCCGGCCACGGCAAGTGGACGAACCTTGCCAGAACGGATAAACGGTAGCGCTCCCGTCGTGATGATGAAATCCACCCGGCCGGCCATCAGGTCGGTCATCGCCGGGGCGGTGCCCTTGAACGGGATGTGTGCCACGTCCACGTTGGCCAGCTTCCTGAAGACCGCGCCGGCAAGATGCTGGCTCGACCCGACGCCCCCGGAACCGTAGTTCAATTGACCGGGCTGCATGCGTGCCTTTGCCACCAACTCTGCTACTGAACGATACGGCGAATCCTTGGGAACCAGCATCACGCCTGGCGAGGTCGTAATCATGCCAATCGGCGCGAAGTCCTTGAGCGGGTCGTAGTTGAGCCGGCTATAGAGCGCGGAATTGAGCCCGTGCGAGGTCGCCGTGGCAAGCATGATGGTGCTCCCATCGGGTTTCGCGCGCGCGGCGATATCCGAGCCAATATTGCCGCCAGCCCCGGCACGGTTGTCGATGACGATGGACTGACCCAGCGTCCGGGACATTTGCGCAGACACCAGACGGGCCACGGCGTCCGAGGGTCCGCCCGCAGGCCAGCCGACGACCATGGTGATCGGGCCCGGTGGCAACGCTGGCTGTGCCCACAGCAGTGTGGAGCAGGTCAGCGTTGCGCAACCGGTGGCGACTCGAACGGCGGCGAGTTGCAGAAACCGGCTTACTTTTCCTGCCATGGCATCTCCTTCCACAGTTGGCGGAAGCCTGCCTCGCCGCGTTCGAGTTCTGCGGCATATGCGGCCGGGGCAAGATAGCGCAGCGGCGCAAACATGGCATCGGCTTGCTGTTTGAACTGCGGGTCCGCTGCCACCTTCGCCATGGCATCGACTAGCTTCTTCTTGACTGGCTCCGGCAGTCCCTTGGGCGCTGCCAGGCCGCGCAGCGATGCAAGCTCGATGTTGAAGCCCTGCTCGCGGAACGTTGCAACGTTGGGCGCCAGTACCGCGCGTGAAAGTCCCATCTGTCCCAGGAACTTCAGCGGCGTGCCGCCTTTCTGGTAGGCCAGTGCCTCGCCCACATTGATGGCGCCGATCGTGATCTGCTGGCCAGCCAGTGCGCCTCGCACCTCGCCCGCACCCTTGTAGCCGACGTGCGTCATCTTCACGCCCGAGGCCTTTTCGAACAACAGCATGGCGAGGTGGTCGTCGGAGCCCACGCCGGTAGTGCCCACGGTCACTGCACCGGGGTTTGCCTTGGCGTACTTCACGAGCGTAGCCAGTGAATCGATATTGCTCGACTGGTTGACGGTGAATGCGCCCGGGTCATCGACAAGGTTGCCGATCAGGTCGTAACTTTTCCACGTGAACGTGGTCTTGCGTTCGATTGGGATCGTCAACAGGTTCGGCGTGTTGATAAAGCCGATGGTGTAGCCGTCCGGCGTGGCGCGTGCCAGTTCAGCGAAGCCAATGGCGCCACCCGCGCCGGGCTTGTTCTGGACCACGATGGTTGCGCCAAGCTCTTTTTCCAGATGCCGGGCCAGCAGGCGGGCGACCAGGTCAGTGCCGCCACCCGGGGCGTAGGCCACGATCATTTCAATCGGTCGGTTCGGCCACGCAGCGGTTTCGGCGCTGGCCGCGAGCGGCGCCATGGTGCCAATCACGGCGCCGAGCGCGCAGGCGGCAAGGCCGAGCGAAAGACGCCGACGATGGGAGTCGGTAGTGCGTTTCATGTTTTGTCTCCTTCGCCTGCCCTCTTGAGGCAGGCGTATTGTTGTAAAGCGCGATGCGTCAGCCTGCCGTGGTCAACTCCAGTGTCTCGATGCGCTGGCGGACCAGCGGCCAGACTTCAGGGTTCACAATGCGCGCTGGTTTAGCGCCAGTTCTGAGTAGATCGACGATTTGCGTGGCGGCCAGCGTAGCGTTCCGGCGGCGCGCATCATGGGTGACGCCCGCTGTGTGAAACGTGGCGACGACGTTATCGAGTGTCAGAAGCGGATGACCGGGCGGCGGCGGCTCCTGGTCCCAGACATCGAGGCCGGCGCCGGCAAGATGGCCACTCGACAGCGCCGCATACAGCGCGCTCTCATCGTGAATGCCGCCACGTGCCGTGCTGACGAAGATGCTCCCGGTGCGCATTGCCGCGAAAGCCTGCGCGTTGAACATCCCCAGTGTGCTGGCGTCTCGCGGGCAGTGCAGCGAAACGATGTCGGCGCTGCGCAGCAACTCGTCGAACGAGACGGATTCTGCGCCCCGGCTGGCCATCTCCGCGTCGCCAAGGAACGGGTCGAAGCCAATCACGCGCATGCCGAATGCGCGGCCGAGTGCCGCCGCACGGGTGCCCGCATGTCCCACGCCGACCAGGCCAAGCGTGCGCCCGCGCAGTTCGTGGCCCATCAGGTCCTCGCGGCTTCCGGTACTGTGCGATTTCATGCGGCGGTCGGATTCCGGGATGCGTCGCATCACGGACAGCATCAGGCCAACCGCCATCTCGGCAACGGAATCGGCATTGCCACCGGCCTGGTTCATGACCGCCACGCCCGCCGCCGTGCAGGCATCGATATCAATGGTGTCGCACCCGGATCCGCTCGACGACACCGCAATGAGATTCGGACAGCGTGCGAGCAAGTCCGCGGTCACGAACCAGCGGCGCGGCAGTTCGTCCTTGGCGGCCGTGATCTGGTACACGTGCGCCTGCGACAGGCGCGCCCATGCTTCATCGTCGGCGCCATCGCGCTGGCATGTGTGCAGGCTGATGCCGGGGGCTTCCCCTACGATGCGGTTAAAGGCGGCGTCGAGCCAGTAGTCGAAACGCACTACCTGATGCGGTTCCTGCGCCGCGTTGCGTGACTGGCTCACAGTACCCCCTTGTCGGCCAGGGAACGATCCACCCAGGTCCGGTCTGCGCGACCCTGTGCAATGGAATCGAGAACGGCAGCCTCGGTTTTCTGGATTTCTTCCACGCGAACCGCAATCGCCTCGGCCTCTTCGGCGGGCACCACCAGCAAGCCGTCACCATCGCCAATGATCAGGTCACCAGGCCGCACCACCATGCCGTCGATGCACACCGGCACGTGGAGTTCGCCGGGGCCGTCCTTGTAGGGGCCACGGTGCGACACGCCGCGCGCATAGACCGGCAGCGGTTCCTTGCCGATCGTGTCGCTGTCGCGGATCAATCCGTCGATGACAAAGCCGGCTGCGCCGCGTGCAATGGCCAGGGCCAGCATGATCTCGCCGATGATGGCATTGGGTCCCACACCGCCGGCGTCCACCACGATCACGTCACCCGGGCCCGAGAGATCAATCGCCTTGTGCACCATGAGGTTGTCGCCGGGGCGCGTGCGAACGGTAAGCGCACGGCCGACCAGGGTGCCCTCGCGACGGTGGAATGCGCGCAGTTGCGTGGTGCCGGTGGTGCGGCTCATGGCGTCACTGACATTGGCCACCGGGAAATTGCGGAAGCGCTCCATCAGTGCGGTGCTTACGGTGTGTGCGGGGCGCGGGTGAATGCGAAAGCCGTGCGGCGAGGTCATCTTGTTGTCTCCTGTGTCGGCCTCAAGGGCCGGGCCTGTTGGAATGGTTTGGGGTTGGAACGGTGCCTAGCGCGGGCGCTGGATGCAATGCGCGCCGATATCGCTTACATGGGTGGTGCCGAGCATGGCCATGTCGCGTGAGATTTCGGCGTGCATAAGCGCGATGCCGTGCGCGACGCCCTGGCCGGATGCCACGGCCGCCGCATAGGCGAAGGGTCGTCCGACAAACACGCAGCGGGCCCCCATCGCGATGGCCTTGATCACATCGGTGCCGCGACGCACACCGCTATCGAGCATCACCGGCAATTGCGGGACAGCCTCGACGATTTCCGGCAGGGCACGCAGGGGCGCAATGGCGCCATCAAGCTGCCTGCCGCCGTGGTTCGAAACGATAATGCCGTCCACCCCGTGTCGATGGGCAAGGCGCGCGTCTTCTGCGGTCAGGATGCCCTTGACGACCAGCGGCCCACGCCAGCGGCGGCGGATGGTAGCCAGGTGATCCCATGTGAAATGGGCGCGGTCAGAGAAATCGCGTTCAACATTACGCGAGACGATGGGCGCGCCGCGATGGGCGTAGGCATTCTCGAAGTGAGGCACGCCGTGGCGCAGCAGCGTGCGGGCAAACGTGCCCAGCAACCAGCGCGGGTGGGTCATGCCCTGCCAGGCAAGCGCCGCGCTGGGCCGCAACGGTGTGGAGAAGCCCGCGCGCACATTGTTCTCGCGGTTGCCGGCCACCGGTGTGTCGACGGTGATGACCAGTGTTTCGACCCGGGCAGCCTCCGCACGCGCCAGCAGCCCTTCGATATGGCGCATCTCACCGGGCAGGTAGGCCTGGAACCAGGTGCCGGGAGCGGCTTCCATGACTTCTTCGAGCCGGATCAGTGATGAGCCGCTCATGATTGCCGGCACGCTTGCCTGGGAAGCCGCCTGGGCCAGGACCACATCGCCACGGTAGGCGAACAGCGCCGAGATGCCCATCGGTGCCAGACCGAACGGCGCGGCGTAGTGGCGACCGAACAGGCTGATGCTCAGGTCCCGGCTTGCCACCCCAACCAGCACGCGCGGTCGTAGCGCGATCTCTTCGAACTGGCTGCGGTTCTGTTCCCGGGAAACGTTGTCTTCGACCGCCCCGCTCACGTAGGCGTACAGGGGGCCGGGCAAACGCTGGCGGGCCAGCGGCTCGAAATCTTGCAGAGCCAGTACTCGCTGCTTGAGCCAGGCGGCTTCCCGCCCATAGTGGGCAATTGGGGCGACGCGCGACGCCCCGTTGCTACCGGGGTGAGGTGCTGAAGCGGGTGCGGCGTCGTCGAGGGGAGCGGCTGACATAAGTGCGATGGCTATGCGTTGCAGGCAAATCTAGCAACCCCGATGCAACGACAAAAGCGAAAAATAACGAATATATAATTTCGCTTTTAGGAAAATATCGGCGCTTGGCCGGCCGCACCATGACTCTTAAGCAACTTGAGGCTTTCTACTGGGCCGCCACGTGCGTCAACTTCACGGTGGCGGCGGAGCGCGTGCACCTGTCGGTCTCCTCGCTATCGAAGCGGATTGCCGAACTGGAGGCGTCACTGGGCGTGGAGCTGTTCGACCGCAGCGGACGCAGCGCCGAACTGACGGCGCACGGCGAGCAGATGCTCCCGCAGATCCGTGCCTTGCTCCATGCGGCAGCAGACCTGCAGCAATCGGCGGGTCAACGCCATGGCTTGATTGGACGATGCCGGATCGGCTTTGGCGAACTGAGCGGCCTGACCTGGCTGCCGAAGCTCGTGCGCGAAGTCTCGTCGCGCCATCCGGGTTTGCTGCTCGAACCTTACGTGGATATCGGCCAGATCCTCGAGCAACGGCTTCACGATGGTGAGCTCGATATCGCGGTACTCGCAGGACCATCCACGCGAAGCAGCCTGGCGGCCGAACGGATTAGCCAGGTGGATTTCGCATGGGTCGCGAGCCAGTCGTTCCTTGACATGGCCGGGACCGATGATCCGCGCGTTTTGATGGGCGAGCACACCCTACTGACACTGCCGGTTGGCGCAGGGGGAACACGCGTGCTCGATCAATGGCTGGCCCGCCGTGGACTGATGGTTGGCCGGCGCCTGATGTGCAACAGCTGGGGCGCTGTCGTCGGCATGCTGGTGGAAGGGATCGGCTTCGGCTTCGTCCCGAGGCAGTGGGCCGACGCACTGGTCGAACGCGGCGCCCTGCGCATCCTGCCCGATAGCGACGCGCTGGAGCCGCTGCACTATGCCGTGCAATGGCGCCGTGACGACACACGGCCGTTGATTTCGGCGATGCGCGACATCGTGCGCGGCGTGATTGATTTCAAGGCCCCGCGATGCATGGTCTAGGGCCCCGATCGACAAGAATGTGAATGCTGGCCTACGGCTGGAAGAACGATACCGGCGTCATCAGCTGGTTTTCCTGGCTGATCAGGTAGCCGGCTTCGGCGCTCATCTTCAGGTAGTTGGCCCAGGCCGGGTCTTTCTGCAGCGCCTGGCGCTTTGCCTCGCGGTCGGCTGCGCTGTCGTAGACCCAGATATGCATGTAGCTGTTGACGTTGCCAGTTTCGGTTTGCATATAGGCCAGCGGCTTGCCCAGGTGATGGCTCTGGGTCGCGAAGCCGTGCTCGGCATACAACGCCAGATGTTTCTTGATCGTGCCGGGGCGGCAGATGTAGGTGCGAACGTCGTACAGCATGGGGTTTCCTCGAATGATGGCGGATGGTGGATAGTGAATCGTTGATCGGTGGATTCAGTCGACGGTGGCGCCGGACTGCTTGACCAGCACGGCCCAGCGCGCCACTTCCTGGTTCACGTATTTCTGGAAGGCAGGCTGGTCGTCGCCGACCGGATCCGCGCCGAGTCCTTTCAGGCGTTCCTTGACGGCAGGGTCGGCCACGCTCTGGACGATGGCCTGCGACAGCTTTGCGACTGCGGCCGGTGGCGTGCCAGCCGGTGCGAACAGGCCGAACCACGAGCGGGCGGTCATGCCCGGGAATGGCGTTTCGGAGAAGGCGGGCACGTCTGGCAATGCGGCGTGGCGCTTGCTGCCGGTGACCGCCAGCGCCTTGAGCTTGCCACTCTGTACCTGCGCGAGGACTTCGGGCAGGTTGGCGAACATGACCTGCACCTGGCCGCCCATCACGTCATTGAGTGCCTGCGCGCCGCCCTTGTAGGCCACGTGTGTCATTTTCGTGCCGGCCAGCGTGCTGAACTGCTCGCCCGCCAGGTGCGACGCGGTGCCGGTGCCGCCCGATGCGTAGTTGACGCGGCCGGCATGGGTCTTGGCGTACGCGGCGAGTTCGCTCGCCGAATTGACCGGCACCGTCGGATTCACTACCAGCAGCAGCGGCACCGAGGCCAGGTTGGACAGGCCGACGAAGTCGCGCGTGAGGCTGTAGTTGAGCTTCTGGTACAGCGATGCGTTGATCGCATGGCTGGAGGTGGCCATCAGCAGCGTGTAGCCGTCTGCGTCTGAGCGCGCGGCCGAGACGGCGCCGATATTGCCATTGGCGCCGGCTTTGTTTTCCACCACGACCGACTGGCCGAGCCGGGTCGACATGGCTTGCGCCACGGTGCGCGCGATCACATCGGTGGCGCCACCAGCGGCGAACGGCACGATGATGCGCAAGGGACGATCGGGATAGTCCGCCATCGCGTTGAAAGTAGTGATTGCCAATGCGGTAGCCACGGCAAGGCGCCGCAACGAAGCGATTGCTTTGTACATGTCTGTCTCCTGTGCTGCTGGTTTCTTATGTCTGCACCATGAGAAGCACTGTACCCAGCCGCGTGGTGGCGGCGTTAGGACGGATCAGCCGTTGTATTGGACTTTTTTGCGCGTTATTCCAGCGGACGGCAATGCTGCCTGCGGAAGTCGCCCGGCGTGAGGCCGGTCTGCTTCTTGAAGAAGCGCGCGAAGTAGGCCGGGTCGTCGATATTGAGACGGAACGCGATCTCGGCGATGCCCGTTTCGGTATTGCTGAGCCAGCGCTTGGCTTCGAGTACCACGCGTTCCTGTACCACCTGGCTGGCGGTGCGGGCCAAGGTTCGCTTGACCGCGTCGTTGAGCTGGCGCTCGCTCACGCAGAGTGCCTCGGCGTATTGGCCGATCGTGCCAAAGCGCAGGTAGTGCGTTTCCACCAGCATCGTGAAGCGGCGCGTCAGCGCCTGGTGCGGACCAACCTCGCCGGGCTGCTCGTTGTCGGGGCACAGGCGGCTCAGGCGCGTAAGCAGGATCAGCAGGCAGGCCTGCACCACGTCGCGGAAGCCGGGCTGGCGATCACGCGCCTCGCGCGCCATCTCTTCGAGCAGCGGCAGCATGCCGTCATGCTGGGCCGGCGTGAGATAGAGCGCGCTGTTGCCGCGTGTGGGGTGGAAGAACGGAAACTTGGCGACATCGTCGGCGCGCGGAAACATGCGCGCGAAGAAATCGGTGCTGAAGTTCAGCACGTAGCCGTAGGGCTTGACCGACGAGGTCCAGGCATGGACCTGGCCTGGCGAGAGGAAAAATACCGCGTGGTCGCGCACGTCGAAATGCGCGAAGTCGAGCATATGCGTGCCGCTTGCCCGGGTCATCCACAGCAGATGGTAATAGTTGTGCCGGTGCAGGAAGCCGCGCGGGATGTCGTCGCGGTCCTGCAGTCGCACAAGGTCGAAGTAGAACGCCCCCTCACCCGCGAAATCCGACGTCTCGAAGGTGGGAAACTCGGACGGGAGGCTGGGGGAGAGGGCTTCGGGCAAGCGCGGGTTTCCTTGCGGGTTGGGGTCCTGGTGACCCGCGCCATCCTATCGCAAAACCGGTCAAGACCGGCCAAAACCGGCAGATGGCCGACTTACTTCCCGCTACGCCACGTGCGGTCGAGCACCATCCGGTATGAGAAGCTCTCGGCCGGGTGCACCGACCACGCCATCTCGATCAGGTTGCCACTGGTGTCGCGGTACTGGCGATTGATCCACAGGCCCGCGGCGCCGGGCGGCATCTTGAGCAGTTCGGCAATGCCGGCGGGTAGTGCAGCGGCATGGACGATCTGCTCGATACGGGACACGGCAACGTTGAACTGTTGCTCGATCAGATGAAACACCGAGGCTTCGATATCCTGCTCGGTGCCGCGGACACCGCGATAGTCGGGGTGTACCCACACCTCGTTGTAGCAGATCGGTGTATCGGCGTCGTCGCCGGTACGTACGCCCCGGATCACGAGCCAGAGCTGTCCCTGGTAGGGGTGCAGCGCAGGGTCGGCGTGCTCGTCGACTTCACGCAGTTCGCGTGTCAGTACATGCATGCGCGTGGTGGCGGCGTACTGGAGCAGGTCGCCTACCTGGCCCACTGCCAGTTCGTAGCCCTGTTTGGCACGCGCGGCGGTGACGACCGTTCCGATGCGCGGGGTACGCTTGATCAGTTCGAGCCTTACCAGCCGTTCGATCGCGGCGCGCACCGTATGGCGGCTCGCCCCGAACTGCTTGCACAGTTCCATCTCGGTCGGGAGCTTGCTGCCCACCGGATATTTTCCCGACTCGATCTCGGCACGCAGGCTACGCGCGAGGGCGAGATAGCGAGGAATGGCGTCGGCGCGCACGCTGGTGTCCGCGTCGGCAAAGTCATCTGGGAGGGTGCCGCCTTGTTCCATGGATCGCGATGCTTGCGTCAGGTGGGATATCGAAACGGAGCATAGCCGGGACGTGTCGTGGCGGGCAAGCGTTGTCGCATGTCCACGCCACTGGCGTCAGCCGTCCATGCCACTGGTGGCCGGGGTAGGTCTGGCCCGGCCGCCCCATAGCAGCAGTCCCGCCGCCAGCACTGGCACGATGGCCAGCGCCAGGTAGGCAGCGCTCAGGCTCTGCATGCGTTGCGCGAAGTAGCCGAATGCGAGCGGTCCCGATACCACGCCAAAATAGGTGCAGAACAGCGCGCCGCCGGTAACCGATGCCACGCGCCCGGGCGGCGCCAGCCGCGCTACTTCGCCGAGGTAGACGCCATTCCATCCGATCGCGGTCGCACCAAGTAGTGCGGCAACCAGGCACAGCGGCACGAGTGTCCACTGGGATGTAAACATCGCGGTGGCCACGGCGCTCGCGCACATCAGCGCGGCGAGCACCACCAGCACGCCACGCGGCGTGCCGACCACGTCGGCAAGATGGCCCCACGCGATGCGGCCGGCAATGCCCGCGCCCTGTGTAATGGCGTAGATCAGGCCGGCCTGCGTCAGTCCAATGCCAATCTCGGTGGTCAGGTACACCATCAGGTAGCCGCTGACCGATAGCTGGCATGCGGAAAACAGCAGCGATACCGCAGCCATCGACCGCAGGCTGCGATCTCCGAGCACATCGCCAAACATCTGGCGCAAGTTGGCCCTCAACACGAAATGGCCGGTCGCGGCATCATCATGCATGCGTCGTAACGGCTGGCTCAGCGCCGCGATAAGCAGGCCCGCCACTGCCAGCGCACCAAGTGCGGCTTGCCACGAGGTCAGGGCCGCCAGCGGTGACAGCACGGCGCCGGCCAGCAGCCCGCCCAGGGGCACACCGGTCTGCTTGAGCGAGAACACAAAGCCGATGCGGCCGGGCGAAGTGGTGCGCGCGAGAATCTGCGAACTGGCCGGTGTGATCGGGCCATAGCCGATGCCGCTTGCCAGCGCTGCTACCGGCCGCAGTTCCGCCACGCCGGTGGCCAGCATGCCGAGTGCGATCGCCTGGATAAACAGGCCCAGTTGCGAGGCCCGCACCGGCCCCAGCGCCCCGACCAGCCCCGCCCCGGCGAGGCTGCCTGCCATGCCGCCAACGTAGACCAGCGACAGGAACACGCCGACGCTGGTCAGTGCCACGCCCGGTATCACGGGCGCCAGCACCGCAAATGCCAGCGTGGCCGCAGTGGCCAGCATCTGGATCGCCAGTGTGCTGGCCAGCGTGAGCGCCGCATGCCTGGTCGCGGGCGCCGGCAGGGCAGTTGTCATGAAGCGTGTCGTTTGTCGAATGCCCAGACCGACTCGAAGTCCATCAGCGTGTTGAAGCGCGGGAAGTCATAGAGCCGCTCGCCAATGCCCAGCGATGTGCGTTGCGTCTGGACGTGGCCGTAGACATCCTCGAGTGCCTTGCCCATCGCCAGGAAGCCGACCGCCGGATAGATGGCGATGGAAAATCCCATCTTCTCCAGCGTGTCGGCGGGCAGCACCGGGGTGCGGCCGGTTTCCACCACATTGACCAGCAGCGGCAGGTCGAAGGTCCGGCCGATGATCTCGAGTTCCTTCTCGGACTCGGGCGATTCCACGAACAGGATGTCCGCGCCCGCGCGTGCATAGGCCTCGGCGCGCCGCAGCGCTTCGTCGAGCCCCAGCGTTGTACGCGCATCGGTACGGGCCAGGATCAGGAAGTCGGGGCTTTCACGCGCTTCCACGGCTACCTGGATCTTCTTGACCATGTCCTCGACGGGAATCACGCGCCGGCCGGGCGTATGGCCACATTTTTTCGGGAATTCCTGGTCCTCCAACTGGATCACGCTGGCACCAGCGCGCTCGTAGCCGCGTACGGTGTGCGCGACATTGAGCAAGCCACCGTAGCCGGTATCGCCGTCGCAGATCATGGGGACCGTGGCCGCCGAGCAGAACGCGCCAACGCGGTTCACCATGTCGGTGTAGGTGGCCAGCCCCGCATCGGGCAGCCCGAGGTACGACGCAACGGTGCCGTAGCCGGTCATGTAGAGGCAGTCGAATCCCATGCGGGTGGCGATGCGCACCGAGATCATGTCGAACACGCCGGGCGCGGCAATCAACCGTTTGCGTGCGAGCAGTTCGCGCATGGACGGACGGGCAGTGCCCTGGGATGGGGTGGTGGTCATCAGGCAGCTTCCTTGACGGGGTAGATACGCAGTTTCATGCCATGGGCGTTGGCCATGCGGGCTTCGAACGCACGGATCGCGGGCGTGATGCCAGTGCCGCGGAATCCGCCGCGCACGCACGCGGCGTCCACATCCTTGTAGGCATCGAGCCAGCCGAGCGGCAGCGGTTGGGCCTGCGGCAGCGACAGCCAGAGCCGGAACAGATGGCGCTTGCGCTCGGGCTCGGGATGGTCTTCGTACTCGGTGCGAGAATGCAGCACGATATGGTTGTTCAGCAACTGGATATCGCCAGGTTGCAGGTTCATGTCATAGCACAGGTCTTCGCGCGCCAGCAGCGCGTCGAACATGTCGAGCGCTTCGGTCTGCTGCGGCGAGAGGCGGGGTACATCGGGAAAGCTCGCCTGAGCGCCCTTGATATGGTTGCGAATATGGCGGCAGGCAAAGTGCCCGTCGCGCACGCCGCAGATGGGCGCCGCGTACCACGGCGCTTCCTCGGCGGCCTGTTCGCCTTGCCGGCTGAAGATCAGCGGCGCATACAGTTCGGCGGCCAGGTCCGGGCGCAGCCGTACCATTTCGTTGTGCGCGGCGATCGAGCTTGTGATCAGGCTCGACCCGCCCTGCTTGGCCGTGCGCACGCAGAACAGCCCCACCATGTCGCTGCCGTCGGCATGGAAGTCGAGGCCAGAACGCGTGTTGTAGCCGCGTCCCGTATTCGAGCGATAGGTGCCGCCCGCATCGCGCACGTCCGAGACGAATTGGCTCAGCTTGCCTTGCGGACGCGCTACACCCAGCAGCAGGCCAATACCCCAGAACAGCGTACGCAGTGCATCGGCGTCCCAGCGTTCGACCGGGAAGCCGCGCAACAGCTTGACGCCAAAGCCTCCCTGCATTTCATCTACCAGTGCCACCAAGCGGCGACGCACGCGTGCGTCGAGCGGGAAGTCCTCGATCGACATCTCGAACATGTCCTTGCCGGTGGCCAGCGCGTGGCGCAGGGCGTGTTCGAGCGCTTCGATCTCGTCGGCGCTCAGCACGTGGATCCAGCTCTGGTCGCGTTCCATGTCGGCGCGCGTCCAGCCGCCCGGCACCGGGCGGACGGCATTGCTCGTAGGGATTTCGGTCGTGGTCGTGTTCATATGCGCTCCTCTTACTGTTCTCACTCCGCTTGCAGGTTGACTTCCTTGGCCAGGCGTTGCCAGAACGCAAAGTCCTTCTTCACCTCGGTGTTGAATTCATCCACCGATTGCGCCACCGGCGTGGCGGCCTGTTCCGCGAGGATTTCCTTCATGTCCGGCGCCATCACAATGTCGTGCACTTCCTTCTGCATGCGTTCCAGCGCGGCCTTGGGCGTTTTCGCGGGGGCATAGAGGCTATATGACGTGTAGACCTCGAAGTCCTTCATGCCGGACTCGATCATGGTCGGCACATTGGGCAGGGCGGGGGTGCGCTGCGCACCGGTCACGGCCAGCGGGCGCAGCTTGCCGGCCGTGATAAACGGCTTGGCGGTCAGCACGCTGGTGACGCCAACCGTGGTGACGCCGCCGATCACGTCGGTCATCAGTGGTGAGCCGCCCTTGTAGGCCACGTTGACCATGTCGAGGTGCTGGTACTTGTTGAACATCTCGCCTACCAGGCGGGTCATGTTCTCGGAACTGCCGTACGAGTACTTGTCGGGTTTCGCCTTGACATGCTTGGCGAACTCCACCGCATTGGTAGCGGGGAATGCGGTCTGCGTGACAAACACCAACGGCGACTTGCACACCATCGTCACACCGATCAGGTCGTTGAACGTGTCATACGGCATCTTCTTGTAGAGGATCGGGTTCAGCAGGTGCGTGTTTACCACCAGCACATAGGTGTGCCCGTCAGGCGCCGACTTGGCAACGAAGTCGGTGCCGATGATGCCGTTGGCACCGGGACGGTTGTCCACCACTACGGGTTGCTTGAGCCGCGGCGTCAGGCGTTCGGCCAGTCGGCGGGCCACGATATCGGTGCCGCCACCGGCCGAATACGGCACGACGATCCTGACGGGTTTGTCCGGAAATTCGGCCCGCGCGGGCAAGGCCAGTGCGGCAACGCCCAGCGACAGGGCGATCGCCGTGAATGTTTGTGGGGCGAACATGCGTTTGTCTCCTCTTTCCTGCGACGTGATATGGCCCGGGGTGACCGGATCGAAATCGTCGTGTCCGTATTTATTATTTTGTCCGGACAAATTGTGAGACAAGCATAGGAAGAGCGTCTGGCGCTTGCAAGGACGGGTGTCTTGGTGCTTTCCCTAGGGCAACAGCTATCCGCAAATCCTAGGGAAAACGCTTAGTTTGCATACGAATGCAAGAAAGTTAGTCTGCATACGTATGCACAGTTGCGTGCACAACCAACCACGGAAATTCCCATGATTCGTTACCTCAAGCGTGGACGCGATATCCAGGCGCGCGCCGAAGACGACACCGCCGTTCGCAACACCGTCGAAGGCATCATCCGCGATATCGAAGCGCGCGGCGATACGGCCGTGCGTGAGTACAGCAAGAAGTTCGATAACTGGGATCCGCAGGATTTCCGCCTGTCGGATGCCAGCATCGAGAAGGCGATGAAAAGCCTGTCGGCGCGTGAGCTGGAAGACATCCGCTTTGCGCAGGCCCAGGTGCGCAACTTCGCGCAAATCCAGCGCGACTCCATGCTGGACGTGGAAGTCGAGACGCGTCCCGGCGTGTTCCTGGGGCATCGCCATGTTCCCATGAATGCAGTCGGTTGCTATATCCCGGGCGGCAAGTATCCGCTGCTGGCGTCCGCGCACATGAGCGTGTTGACCGCCAAGGTTGCGGGCGTCAAGCGCGTGGTGGCGACGGCGCCTCCGTTCCATGGCGAGCCGCATCCGGCGATCGTCGCCGCCATGCATATGGCTGGCGCGGACGAGATTCTGGTACTCGGCGGCGTGCAGGCGGTCGTGGCCATGGCGGTGGGTACCCCGAGCATCGCGCCGGTCGACATGCTGGTCGGTCCGGGCAACATGTTCGTGGCGGAAGCCAAGCGCCAGCTGTTCGGCCGCGTTGGTATCGATCTGTTTGCCGGACCGACCGAAACGCTGGTGATTGCCGACGACTCGGTGGATGGCGAACTCTGCGCGGTCGACCTGCTGGGCCAGGCCGAGCACGGACTGACCTCGCCGGCGGTGCTGCTGACCGATAGCGAAGCGCTGGCGCACGCCACCATGGCGGAAATCGAGCGACAGCTCAAGATCCTGCCGACGGCACAGATCGCCGCCAAGTCCTGGGCTGACTTTGGCGAAGTGATCGTTTGCGACTCGCGCGAAGAGATGCTGCAGAAGGCCGACGAGATCGCCTCGGAGCACGTGCAGGTGATGACGCGCGAACCCGACTGGTTCCTGAACAACATGACCAACTACGGCGCGCTGTTCCTGGGCCCGCGCACCAACGTGGCCTATGGCGACAAGGTCATTGGTACCAATCACACGCTGCCCACCAACAAGGCCGCGCGCTACACCGGTGGTCTGTGGGTCGGCAAGTTCCTGAAGACCTGCACCTTCCAGCGCGTGACGACGGACGCCGCCAGCGCCGAGATTGGCGAATACTGCTCGCGCCTGTGCCATATGGAGAACTTCGCCGGCCACGGCGAGCAGGCCAATATCCGCGTGCGCCGGTATGGCAACCGTCCGGACGTGCCCTGGTACGAGCCGGTGCCGGAGTTGCAGCAGTGACAGCCGCGACGCCACTGCCTACGTTCGGCGGCTTTCGCCTCGACGGCAAGCGTGCGCTGGTCACCGGTGGTGGCCGCGGACTCGGGTTGGCGGCGGGCGTGGCGCTGGCGCAAGCCGGTGCCGCTGTCACGCTGGCGGCCCGTTCCGCCGCCGAGCTGGAGGCCGCTTGCGGCGCGATTCGCGAGCAAGGCGCCAGCGCCGATTTCATGGTGCTGGACGTTACCGATCCGGTAGCGGTCCAGCGCGAGATCGGTAGCCGCGCGCCCTTCCAGATCCTGGTCAACAACGCCGGTATGAACCGGCCCCGTCTGCTGACCGATACGCCCGACGAAGATATCGATGCGGTCTTTGCGCTGAACGTAAAGGCCACCTTCTATGTTTCGCGTGAGGTCGCGCGCGGCCTGCAGGCGGCCGGTTTGCCGGGTTCCATTATCAATGTCTCGTCGCAGATGGGGCATGTGGGTAGCCCGCGTCGCACGCTGTATTGCGCCAGCAAGCATGCGGTCGAAGGCATGAGCAAGGCGCTGGCCTGGGAGCTTGGCCCAGCGGGCATCCGCGTCAATACGCTGTGCCCCACGTTTATCGAAACGGCGCTGACCGCGCCGATGTTCGAGGACCAGACGTTCCGCCGCTTTGTGCTCGACAAGATCGCGCTGGGCCGGCTGGGCCAGATCGAGGAAGTCATGGGTCCGGTGGTGTTCCTGGCCAGCGATGCCTCGAGCCTGATGACGGGCAGCGCGCTGATGCTCGACGGCGGCTGGACTGCAGCATGAAAAAAGTTACCGCCCACGATGTGGCTCGCCTGGCGGAAGTGTCGCAGTCCGCGGTCAGCCGCACCTTCACACCGGGCGCCAGCGTGGCGCCCGAAACGCGTGAGCGGATCGAAACCGCGGCGCGCAAGCTCGGTTACCGGCCCAATGCCATTGCGCGTAGCCTGATTACGCGTCGCAGCCGGATCATCGGGTTGGTCATGAGCTATCTGGAGAACCAGTTCTATCCAGTAGTGATCGAGCGGCTATGCCAGGCGCTGCAGAAGGATGGCTATCACGTGCTGCTGTTTATCAGCCAGACGGAAGACGCCGACGACGTGCTGACCGACATCCTGCAATACCAGGTCGATGGCATCGTCATGGCATCCACGACACTGTCGTCGGCGCTGGCCAATGACTGCATCAATGCCGGTATTCCCGTGTTGCTGTTCAACCGGGTGGCGCAGGTGGGGTCCTTGGGTGGCTACTCGACCAGTTCGGTCACTTCGCAGAACCGGGACGGCGGTCGGCTGGTTGGCGAACTGCTGTTGCGCACCGGGCATCGCCGTATCGCCTGGCTGGCCGGCGCGGAGAACGCCTCGACCAGCCGCGATCGCGAGGCCGGGTTGCGCGACGCCCTAGATGCCGCGGGCCAGCCACTGTATGCGCGCGGCGTTGGCCACTATGACTTTGCCGAAGCGCGACGTGCCGTGCTCGACCTGTTCCGCGACCCCGATAACCGCCCCGATGCGCTGTTCGCCGCCAATGACCATATGGCCATCGCGGCGCTGGAAACCTTGCGCGCCGAACTGGGCGTGCAGGTGCCGCACGATGTGTCGGTGGTGGGCTTCGACAACGTGCCCCAGGCCGCGTGGCCGTCATTCGACCTGACCACCGTAAACCAGAACGTGGAACTGATGGTGGAAGCCACGCGGACCCTGCTGTTCGACCAGATCGGCGGACAGGTCATGGCCCGCAGCGTGGACGTGCCGTGCGTGCTGGTTGAACGCGGCACCGTGCGTGCACGCGACACCGCTGTCGGTGCCCGGAGTCGCAAGCCAGAGAGCAAGAAACCCAAGACCACCTGGATCACCAAGACCACATGATTGACCACCATGAAATCCAGGCGCTCTGCGCCGGCCGCCCAGTGGCCATTGTCGGTGCCGGCCTGGTAGGCGCCGGTTGGGCAATCGTCTTTGCCCGCGCAGGCCTGAACGTAAAGATGTTCGATGCCAACCCCGAGATCACGCGCAAGGCGATGCCGCTGATTGAAGTGCAACTCGAAGGCTTGCGGCGGCACGGGCTGATCGACGAGGACCCCGCCACAGTGCTGGCGCGCATCACGCCGGTGGCCGTGCTGGCCGACGCTGTGGACGGCGTTGCCTATGTGCAGGAGTCAGTGCTCGAACGCGTCGAGGTGAAGCGGCAACTGATGGCGGAACTGGACGTGCTGGCCTCGCCCGATGTGGTGGTGGGCAGTTCCACGTCCGGCATTCCCGGCTCGGCGTTCGCGCTGGGTTTGTCGATCTCGCCGCGTGTGCTGATCGCACACCCGGTCAATCCGCCCTACCTGGTCCCGGTGGTCGAACTGGTGCCGTCGCCGGAAACGGCAGCGAGCACCGTCGACTTTGCCGATGCACTGATGCGGGCCGTAGGCCAGGCCGTGGTCCATGTACGCAAGGAAGTCGAAGGGTTTGTACTGAACCGGCTGCAGGCCGTGCTGTTGCGCGAAGCATGGGCACTGGTGCAGGACGGCGTGGCCAGTTGCGAGGACGTCGACAAGACCATCCGCGACGGCCTGGGCTGGCGCTGGTCGTTCATGGGGCCATTCGAAACCATCGACCTCAATGCGCCGGGGGGCGTGGCCGACTATGCGGTGCGGCTGGGTCCGCTATACCAGCGCATTGCCCATTCACGCAGTCACGAGACAACGTGGGATGCGGACCTGATCGGGCAAGTGGAGACGCATCGCCGCGAGCATCTGTCACAGGCCGACCTCGAAGCGCGCCGCGCATGGCGTGATGAACGCCTGATGGAATTTGCCGCAATCCGTCGCGCGCAGGACCCGCGAACCTGACCAGCACCGTAATCCAGCTTCCAGCTTCAATCGCCATCGCCAAAAAGGCACGCAGATGCCTTTATCCAACAATACCGGAGACAGCCATCGTGAACCCATATCTCACCAAGTCCGCACAAGCCCGCCGCCGCCTGCTGGGCGCAACCCTGGCATTGGCCGCGTGCGGCCTGCCTGCCGCGCACGCGCAGACCGACTATCCCAACAAGCCAATCCGGCTGATCGTGCCGTTTGCCAATGCCGGCGTGACCGACACCAGCGCGCGCATCGTGGCCGAGAAGCTTGGCCAGCAACTCGGCCAGCAGATCGTGGTGGACAACAAGCCTGGCGCCGGCGGCAATATCGGTACCCAGATGGTGGCGAAGGCCGAACCGGACGGCTACACGCTGCTGCTCGGCTATGACGGCACGCTGGTCATCAACCCCAATGTCTACGCCAAGGTGCCGTTCGACACGGTCAAGGACTTTGCGCCCATCGGCAAGATCGGCGACGCCATTCTGCTGATCGCGGCCAATCCTAAGCTGGGTATCAAGAACGTTGCCGACTTGCAGAACTATGCGAAGACCGTGGCGGGCGGTATGTCCTACGGTAGCGCGGGCAATGGCAGCACCACGCACCTGGCTGGCGAGATGTTTCACCAGCGCACCGGCATCCCGATGACGCACGTGCCTTACAAGGGCGGCGGCCAGGCATTGTTGGACGTGGTTGGAGGCACGCTGCCGGTCACGTTCGCGGCGGTGACCGGTGCCATGCCGTTCGTCAAGAGTGGCCAGGTTGATGCAGTGGCCGTTACCTCGCGCCAGCGCGCACCGTCGCTGCCCAACGTGCCGACGCTGATCGAAACCGGGCTGAAGGACTTCGAGATCAATTCATGGGTTGGCCTGATGGCCCCGGCACGCACGCCCAAGCCGGTGATCGACAAGCTGAGCGCCGCGCTGCAGAAAGTGTTGAGTGATCCCGCAATGCGTGAGCGCCTGGCATCGCTGGGCATCGTCGCCACGCCGGGCACGCCCGACGCCTACGGCCGCGAGATCGTGCGTGACCTCGACAAGAACAAGGCCATCGTCAAGGCCGCCAACATCAGGCTGGACTGACATCATGACAACCCTGTTCGACAAGATCTGGGCGGCCCACGCGGTTGCCCGTAACGATGCCGGCGAAGACCTGATCTATATTGATCGACACCTGGTGCAGGAGGTATCGAGCCCGCAAGCATTCGCCAGCATGGCCGAGGCCGGCCATACGCTGCGTTCGTCGCCACGCCACATTGCAGTGCAGGACCACAATGTGCCGACCACGGCCGACCGTCTGACCAATATCCCCAACGCGGAGAGCCGCGAACAGATTGCCACCTTGCGGCGCAATACGCAGGCCACCGGCATGCGCCTGTTCGACCTCGACCATCCGTTGCAGGGCATCGTCCATGTCATTGCGCCGGAACTTGGCTATGTGCTGCCGGGCAGCACCGTGGTGTGCGGCGACTCGCACAGTGCCACGCTCGGCGCCTTGGGCGCATTGGCCTGGGGAATTGGCACCAGCGAAGTCGCGCATGTGATGAGCACGCAAAGCCTGTGGATGCGCAAGCCGCGCACCATGGGCATCGCGATTTCGGGGGCGCTGGCCAGGGGCGTCTACGCCAAGGACCTGGCGCTGGCCATCATCCACCACATCGGCACCAGCGGTGGCAATGGCTATGGCGTCGAGTACTTTGGACCCACGCTGCAGGCGCTGTCGATGGAAGCGCGGCTCACGCTTTGCAACATGACCATCGAGGCAGGCTCTCGCTTCGGTTTGATCGCACCCGACGCCACCACGCTGGCCTATCTGCGCGAACGCGTACAGGGCGCCGCACGCGAGCACTTCGAGCAGGCTACGCAGGTCTGGAGTGCACTGCGCACCGATGCCGCGTCCGACTACGACCGTTGCGTCGAGTTCGATGCCGCCACCGTTGCGCCGCTTGTGACCTGGGGCACCACGCCTGCCGACAGCGCCGCATTCTCGGGCAGCGTGGGAGACGGCGCCATGCTGGGCGAGCAGGCCGAGCGCGACCGCCTGGAGGAAAACCTTGCCTACATGGGACTCAAGGTAGGCCAGGCGCTGTCGTCGGTGCCGATCGACGTGGCCTTTATCGGTTCGTGCACCAACGGCCGGCTGGAAGACCTGCGCGCAGCCGCCGAGGTGGTGCGCGGCCGCCGCGTGGCCAAGGGTGTGCGCGCGCTGGTGGTACCCGGTTCGGGCAGCGTCAAGCGTGCCGCCGAAGCAGAGGGCCTCGCGCAGGTGTTTGTCGATGCGGGCTTCGAGTGGCGCGAATCGGGTTGCTCGATGTGCATCGGCATGAACGGCGACAGCCTCGCGCCAGGTGAACGCTGTGCTTCCACCTCGAACCGGAATTTCGAGAACCGGCAGGGGCAGGGCGGCCGTACCCACCTGATGAGCCCCGCCGCAGTCGCGGCGTCTGCGCTGCAAGGACGCTTGACCGATCCCCGGGAGTACCTCGCATGAAAGCCGTCATTGCAGAAGTTCAAGGCCGCGCGGCAGTCATGCAGCGCGACGATATCGACACCGATGCCATCTTTCCCGGACGCTTCCTGCGCCTGGTGCAACGCACGGGCATGGGGGCGCACCTGTTTGCCGACTGGCTGGCGGAAGGCCGGCCTGAGGTGGGCTTTATGGCCGAGCCGTCGCCGCCCGGCGTGCTGGTGGCATTGCAGAACTTTGGTTGTGGCTCGTCGCGCGAACACGCGGTCTGGGCCTTGTCGGACTACGGCATCAAGGCAGTGGTAGCGCTGTCGTTCGGTGACATCTTCCGCAATAACTGCGTGAAGAACGGCGTGGTGGCGGCCACCGTGACCCCGGCCGATCATGCGCGCCTGTTGCAGGCACTGGCCCAGACCGGCGACGCGCCGCTTCACCTCGGGATTGCTGACCGTAGCCTGCGCCTTCCCGATGGCAGCGTCATCGCCATCACGCTCGCCGACGGGCATGCGGAACAACTGCTCTCCGCCGAGGACGAGGTGGATCGCACCTTGCGGCATGACGCAGCGCTGCGTGCCTACGAGCAACGCGTGCAGCGGAATCAGCCGTGGCTGGCCTCGATGGACTGAGCCACAGCGAACCTACTTTCTTGCCTACTGGACTACTGGACTACTGGAGCCGTCATGGCCAATCCCATTCTTCGACAAAAAATTTCCGCGGGTGAGTTCATCGTGATCCCCGGCGTGCAGGACATGATCGCGACCGTCATGACCACCAAGGTCGGTTTCGACATCATCTACGGTTCGGGCTACTGGCTCACTGCCTCCAGCCTGGGGCTGCCCGATGCCGGCATTGCAACCTATACGCAGATGGTCGACCGCATGCGCACCATCACGCGCACCTCCAAGGCCGCTCTGATCGCCGATGCGGATACTGGCTACGGTGGCCTGCTCAATGTGCACCACACCGTGCGCGGCTACGAGGAAGCCGGTGTCACAGCGATCCAGATCGAGGACCAGGAATTCCCGAAGAAATGTGGTCACACGCCTTACAAGCGCTGCGTGCCCATCGAGGATATGGTCGAGAAGATCAAGGTCGCGTCGGAAGCCCGTCAGGACAAGGAGAACTTCCTCATCATTGCCCGCACCGATGCCCGTGCCAGTCTTGGCGTGGACGATGCCATGCGCCGCATGGAGGCCTATGCGAAGGCCGGTGCCGACATCCTGTTCTTCGAGGCGCCGCAATCCGAGGAAGAAATGCGGCGCGCCTGCGAGGCCTTCGACCTGCCGATGATGGCGAACATGGCCGATGGCGGGAAGACCCCGATCCTGCCCGCGCACGTGCTCAAGGAGATCGGTTACTCGCTCGCCATCTTCCCGGCCATGACCAGCCTGGTTGCCGCGGCGGCAATGGAGAAGTCGCTGCGCCACCTCAAGGAAGCGGGCACCAGCCTGTCGCCCGAGATTCCGATGGCCGACTTCAACGAGTTCTGCAAGCTGATCGGCTTTGAGGAAGTCTGGGACTTCGAGAAGCGCTGGGCACGCTGAACCAGCGCAGCCGAGATATAAAAAATCTATTGGAGGAGACCTACATGCCGATCACCCACCACACTCGCTACCGCCATCCACGCATGGGCGCGCTGCTGCTGTCCACAGCGGTGGCAGCGGTCACACTGGGCGCCATCACGCCCGCACCTGCACGCGCGCAGACGCAGCCAACATGGAAGCCCGATCGCCCTGTGACCATCGTCGTACCGTACGTACCCGGTGGCGGCACCGACGCTTCGGCGCGCGCAACGGCCAAGCTGCTCGGGGAACAGTGGGGCCAGCCCGTGCTGGTGGTCAACTTGCCGGGTGCGGACGGGCTGATCGGCACGCGCAAGGTGACCGAGGCCAAGCCTGATGGCTATACGCTGCTGCTGCAGACACCGGCCATCGTGCTCACCAAGCACACACCTTCGTTCACTGGTACCGACCCGCTGGCCAGCCTGGTACCCGTGACCAACATCGCGCAATCGCCGGGGGTGATCGTGGCGAACGGCAAGTTCCCCGCCACCTCCCTGCCCGAACTGATCAAGTACTGCAAGACCGCCACCACCCCTTGCTCGATGGGCACGGGTGAAAACGTGGCGAAGCTGTTCGGGCAGCAACTGAAGGCCGAAGCGCTGCCCAACCTGATCGTGGTGAACTACAAGGGAACCGCGGCCATCATTACCGACATGATCGCCAATAACGTGAACTTCGCGGTGACGGGCGTGGCCTCGGCGCTGCCGCACCAGAAGGCCGGCACGCTGAAGATCGTGGCCAACCAGGGCACGCATCGGTTCAGCGGCGCGCCGGATGTGCGCACGGTGGTGGAGACCGGCATGCCGCAGTACGAGTACACCACGTGGTTTGGCCTGTTCGCGCCGAAGGGTACGCCGCCGGCAGTGACGCAAAGCATCTACGCGGCGGTCCGCGAAGCCATGCGCAATGCGGAGCTGCAAAAGGCAATCACGTCGGCGGGTGCCGAACCGCTGGTGAATACGCCAGACGAGTTCGCGGCCCAGGTGCGTAAGGAAGACGAGCGCTTCACCGCATTGGCGAAGCGCTTTCCGTTGAATTGATACGTAGCGTGCTTGCGGGACTGGCGGCTTGCATAAGCAGGCAAAGCCGCCTTTCCGGTTTCAATCGCTTCAGTCCAGCGCGCGATTCCGTGATTCCACGTTGACGGCGCTGATCGCGAAGGCGCCGATCAGCAGCATGCTGGAGATCATCACGAGGGCCAGCGTGAAATGCGTGGCCATCACCGGGGCGATGATGGCAGGGGCAAAGAGTCCGCCGAAGCGAGCCACGGCACCGGCCATGCCCATGCCCGTAGCCCGCAGATCGGTGGGATAGACCTCCGGCGTGAATGCGTACAGCGCGCCCCAGGTGCCGAGCAGCGAGAAGCTCATGAGCAGCGTCGATCCGACCACCAGCGCGGGGGCGGTGCCAAGGCTATACAGCATGCAGCCAGCTGCACTCAGCAACAGGAACCCGATCAGCGTGGGCTTGCGGCCCCAACGCTCCACGCCATAGGCGGACAGTGCGAAGCCGGGAAGCTGGACGATGGCCAGGACCACCAGGAACACCTGTCCGCGCATAAAGGCGAAGCCTTCGGCGCTGAGCTTGATCGGCAGGTACACAAAGACACCGTAGTACGCAATCGAAATCAGTGCCCACGCGGCAAGCAACGCGAAGCTGCGACGGCGAAAACTGCCCGAGAACAGCGCGAAGACGGATTTCGGCTCGACCACTTCGGCTTGCAGGGCCGGGATGTCGACAGACTTGCCATTGGTCCTTGCCACGCGTTGCAGTACCTTGCGCGCCTCGTCCGACTTGCCGCTGCGGTTCAGGAACATCGGCGATTCCGGAATATAGAAACGGAGCACCACACCGATCAGCGCCGGAATGCCGGTGACGAGGAAAATCACGCGCCAGGCCTGGTCGCCATAAGACAGTGCCACAAGCGCCAGCAGTGCCAGGCAAATGGTGCCGATGGCCCAGAACGATTCCAGCAGCACCAGCCAGCGGCCGCGGCGATCGCTGGGCAGGAATTCCGCCATCATCGTGTAGTCGACCGGCAGTGTGCCGCCGACACCAATCCCGGTCAGGAACCGCAGCACCAGCAGCCAGGTCAGTTCTGGCGCGAATGCCGAAGCCACCCCGCAAGCGGCGTCGATGACCACGGCCATCATCAGCACGGGCCGGCGGCCGATGCGGTCAGCCAGGCGCCCGAACACAAAGGCGCCAATCAGCATGCCCACGAAGAAGAACGTGCCGGTTTGCAGGGCCTGGGGTACCGAGATGCCGAACGTCTTGGCGATCGACGGTGCGCTGAAGCCGATGGACAGCACCTGCATGGCGTCGGCGAGCCACACCAGTCCGAAAATGACGAAAAGCCGATACTGGAACTTGCCCACGCCTGCGGCCTGGATGGCGTTTTCCAGCGACATCTTTGCCGACGAGGTGTGATGAGAAGGCCGATCGGAATGGTTGCCCATGGCAGGATGGGCACCACCGACAGCAATGGGTGGGGTGGAGGACATGGGGGCTTCTCCTTACAGGATCCGGACTGGCACGCACGCAACTTCATGCGCGATGGCTTCGCGCATGGAACCGTGCGTCAGGTTCGAGTCGGGAAACCGTCGCCATCCGACCTTGCGGTACACGTCAGGCGTTGCGGCTGCCGCTGGGGGCAGGACAGCCGCAGTGTCTTGATACGGGGATTGCATTGTCGCTCCTTTTGGCGTGTCCGCCGTGGTTTGTCTACCCGAGATCTGGCCGTGCCGGGCGGCTCTGCTTTGTTGCAAGGTCCGCGCCAGCCGTTCTACGATCGATTTGGCATCGATTCTGTGTACTGCTCGTCTACTTCAGGCACCTCGCCGCCTGCTAATGGTGCGCGGGCGGCCGCGGTGCGTTCCTGCTGCACTCATGTAGCGATTGCTACATCAATGTGCGGACTGCTGGCGGATCTTTGCAACGGTGTCCGCCACGCCGTTCCAGCGCGGTTCGTCCGGTGCAAAGCGTTCACGCAGGTAATGTACAAGCGCGGTCACCTGCGCGTCGTCGAGGCTGTCGGCAAAGCCCGGCATATAGCCGATACCGGCGTGGGGCGGCGCAGACACGCCATGCAGCACAGCCTGGATCACGTTGTCCGGACGCGCGCTGTGCAGATTGCTGTTCAATGCCAGCGACGGCTTCACGCCAAACTGCGGCACGCCAGCATTGCCCTGATGGCATACCGCGCACGCGCTCTGGTACAGCCGATCCGTGGTGCCTGACAGGCGCAGCGCCGCCCCGTCACTGCGCGCTTCTACCGCGGCTACCGTCGTTGTAGTTGGTTCCGTCGCCGTGTTGAAGGAAGCTACATAGTGCGCAATCGCGCGTACGTCGGTCTCCGGCAGTTCGCGCAGGCTTTCCACCACAGGTGCCATGGGGCCCGCCGCCGCACCGTGCCTTGCGGCGTAACCGGTGCGCAGGTACTGGAACAGGTCGTCCTCGGTCCACGGCACCGGTGACTTGGACAACGCGGTCAGTGCGGGCGCTTCCCAGCCTTCGGCTTCGCCGCCGGTCAGGTAGGCCTTGCCGCCTTTTTCTCCACCGAGCGCGTTGCGTGGCGAGTGGCAGGCGCTGCAGTGCCCCAGACCTTCCGCAAGGTAAGCGCCACGGTTCCACTGTGCCGAACGGCTGGCATCGGGCTGATATGGTTCATTGCGATGGAACAGCGCATTCCAGCCCGCCAGTGCCGGACGGACATTGAACGGGAAGGCGAGCCTGGTTTCAGGCGGGCGCGATACCACGGGCTCGGCCGCCATCAGGTAGGCGTAAAGCGCCTGCATGTCGGCCTCGCTGACCTTGGCAAAGGCCGTGTACGGAAAGGCCGGATACAGGCGGCGGCCGTCGCGGTGGATGCCTTCGCGCATTGCGCGGTCAAATGCCGCATACGACCAGTTGCCGATGCCGGTCTCGACATCGGGCGTGATATTGGTGCTGTACACCGTGCCGAATGGCGTTTCAAGCGCGAAGCCACCGGCATTGCGTGTGCCGCCGGGCGCCGTGTGGCACACCGCGCAATCGCCGGCGGCCGCCACCAGGCGTCCGCGCTCGATAGTGGCCGCCGAATAGAAGCCCGGTTCCACCGGAGCCACCGGTGCGATGGGCGCCCGCCATGGCATGACCGTGGCGCACAGGCCCGCCAGTGCGGTCAGTGGCGCGAGTGCGGCCAGCAGCCAGCGGCGCTTGCGCGGCGTGTCGCGCGCCGTTGATTGATCCTCCAATGCTTGCCGGATCTGGCCGGCGCTGAACGGCGGTTCGCGCAGCCGGATGCCAGTGGCGTCATGGATCGCGTTTGCTACTGCGGCGGCGGCCGGTAGCGTGGCCGACGCGCCGCCGGCCAGGGCGCCAACTACATCGACGCGGGGGCGCGGCGCAATCGCATGCCCGGTTTCCTGTGTGGTTTCCTGCGTGGCGACCTGGAATGCATCGCCGGCCTGCTCGGCCTCGCCAAGATCGCCCCAATCGTCGTGCCTGCTACCGCCAGCGGTCAACAAGCGGGTAGCGGTGGTAACGTCATCCTCGATCGTCGTGGCACGCGCATGCGGTGCCGGCACGCGCTCTTCGCGCTCATGCCCGACGGTAACGCGTGTAACGCTGATATCGCCGGTGCGGCTGTCGACTTCCACGTCCGCTACCCAGGCGGACCATGTGCGCGCTGGACGGCCATCCTCGACATCGATCACGCTGGCATAGGCAAAGCCGCGTCCGCGACGGATGGCGGTATCGGCCTGCGCATGGCCTTGCAGCGGCCCATTCCAGCTGGACTGGGCCGCCACACGTTCAATCAGTGCGCTGCCCGTGCGGTCGTCAAGCCATTGAAGCCGCAACGCTACCGGATCGATCTCGGACCGGGTGGCCATCTCATCGAGATGGGATTCGTGCGCGAACACCTGACCGCGCGCGGCGATATCGGCGGGCACATCGAGCGGCAGCGTTGCCGATACTTCGAGATGATCGAACGTGTAGGGCGGAATCAGGCCCGGATCGGCGTGCGAGGCGTCTTCAAGCGGTGACGCGGTGCCTGTTTGCACCAGTGCCACGGGAGTGCTGGCCAGCGCGGTTGCCGAGGCCGCGATCCGGTAAGCCGACGCTGGCGAGATCGTGCCGCTGACGTCCAGTACCAGTTTTGCCGCGGGAGCGCCCGGATCGGTGGCGTGGAACGTAACGCGAACCGGGCGGCTGACCGCGTGGCTCATCAGCGCCGCATCGGCGGCAGCCTGGCGGGCGCAGAATCCGTCATGGCCTGGAAGGGGATCGGGGTCGCAGACGATCGAAACGTGCGCATCGGCAATGCCGAGCAACGCCGCCAGTTCGAGTCGCAGCGCGGCCGGTTGTGCGCAGGCCAGCCACACGTGCAGCACGCCATCGCGCCAGTCGGCCGTAGCCACGCCGCACGCATCGGCGCGTGGGCTCA
The DNA here is from genome assembly GCF_057315035.1 of Cupriavidus sp. NCBI lineage: Bacteria > Pseudomonadati > Pseudomonadota > Betaproteobacteria > Burkholderiales > Burkholderiaceae > Cupriavidus > Cupriavidus sp. The sequence continues at coordinate 31,732 of NZ_DBHKYV010000045.1, forward strand.
TCAGCGGCCAGCGATAGGTGGCATCGAGGTGCGGCTTGCCTTGGGCAAGGGCGCCGCTGGCGTCGCCATGCGACGCAATCCGCTGCATGTGGGATGTTACGGGTGCCGCTTGCGGTTCGGGTAGCGCCCAGACCGCACGCAATGCCGCCGCTGCCACTCTGGCCTGCTCCGGCAATGCGGCGACAACCGCAAGAAAGTCGCCACGCACCACGATCTCGGCGACGCCTTCGCACTGGCGCGCGGCGTCGGCATCGAAGCTGGACAACCGTCCCGTGCCGCCAGCCGGGCGCACGGCGTATCCATGCAGCGTGGTGGCTGGCAATGCAACAGGTGCCGTTTCACGCGCGTGGGCATTCATCGGATCGTCTCGAACTCGCGCTGCATGCTGGCTTCGCGCTGCAAGATGGCAGCGCGTTGCACGGCGCGCAGGATTTCCACATGCGTGCCGCAGCGGCACAGGTTGAAACGCAGCGCTTCGCGAATCTCGGCCTCGCTCGGGTCCGGATTCACTGCCAGCAACGCCTTCGTGCTCATGATCATGCCGTTGAGGCAGTATCCGCACTGGGCGGCCTGCTCGTCGATAAACGCCTGCTGCACCGGGTCCGGGTCGGCTTGCGAGCCCAGCCCTTCCAGCGTGGTCACGGCGCGGCCCACGGCTGCGCCAGTCGGCACGATGCACGAGCGCGCCGCCACGCCATCGATCAATACCGTGCACGCCCCGCACTGGCCCAGCCCGCACCCGTACTTCGGGCCGTTGCAGGCCAGGTCATTGCGCAGGATGTACAACAACGGCGTTTGCGGATCCACACAGACATCGTGCGAGTTCCGGTTCACGCGCAATTTCAGGGGGCGGGGCGCGGTCATCGGGCTAGTGGGGGCGTTCTTAGTGGGAAATCAGGCTGCCGCCGGTACCGGCCGGGCCGCCGGGTCACGCAGTGCAACCGAGAACACGTCGTAGCCGAAGCACCAGTCGGGATTCTCGTTGGTGCGCAGCCAGGTATTGTCGTGCGACACCTTCTGCACCTTGCTGGCGCGCTCGGCACGGTTGGCTTCATACAGCGCAAACGTGTAGGCGTGGTCCTGCAGGCCCGCTTCGGTGAAGCAGCGCGTCAGCATGGCGGCATCCTCGATGGCCATGGCCGCGCCTTGCGCCATATGCGGTTTCATCGGGTGGCAGGCATCGCCCAGCAGTACCAGGCGGCCGCGGCTCCATAGTGGCAGCGGATCGCGTTCCAGCAGCGGCCACTTGGTGACTTCCACCGTGCCCTCGATCAGCGACTGTACGCCCTGGTGCCAGCCGTCGAATGCGGCACGCATCTCCTCGACGCTGCTCGGTACCCAGCTCTTGCTCGTGTCCCACTCGGGCTCGGGCACGCCGGTCACGTAATAGATCTCGTCGAGCTTGCTGGTATCGAAGTAAACCATCATGTGGCGATCGTCGGACCACCACTTGGTGCAGCGATCGTGCGTGAAGCCCTTGACGCGCGAGATCGGGAACACCGCGCGATGCGCAACGTAGCCCGTGTACTTGGGCGGTTCCGCGCCAAGCAGGTGTTCGCGGATGCGCGAGTTCACGCCGTCCGCGCCAATCACGATATCGGCCTCTTCCACGGTGCCGTCGGTGAACGTCAGCTTCACCACATCGCCAAGATCCTCGACGCGTTCGAGCTTTTTGTTGAACGCGAGCCGGCTCGGATCCACGGCATCGGTCATCAGCGCGTGGAAGTCGCCACGATGTACGGTCAGGTAGCTGGCGCCGTAGTGCGACAGCGCGTAGTCGCCAAGCGGAATCTGCGCAATCACTTCACCGGTCTTCCAGTCGCGGCTGTACCAGTAGTCCGGGTGACAGCCCATCGTGTTCATGGCGTCCTCGATGCCGATGCGACGCAGGATCTTCATTACGTTCGGCCCCACGTGGATGCCGGCGCCAAGGCGCGAGAAGGCCGGCGCCTGCTCGTACAGCTTCACGTTGAACCCCGCACGCTGGAGCAGGGCGGCGGCTGCCGTCCCACCCAGGCCCGCACCAATCACCGCAATTCGAGTATTCCCTTGCACGACGTCTCTCCTGAGTTGGTCTGTCACGTTGAAATCGAGTGTACACACCATAAATTTCCAAGTAAAGACGACTTTGCAGTTGCCTATGGAAAACCCTGATGATGCATCGTCAACTTTAATTCAATGCCCATGAATGGCGAAATAATGCGCTATTTAAGGGATTCATTCATTCAGAAGGCACTGAATGAGTGCGGGTTTTCCAGAACAACGATCAGTTGAAAAAATAAGGTGTGTACACTAGAATTTTCCGGAAGGGCGCCATCCGTGCGCCATGCGTCCCGCGCGGCAAGGGCGGGTGAGTAGACAAAGACACAGACGAATGGAGTGACAAGTGCAGAAAGTTTTCCGGATCGGACAGATCGTCCCCAGTTCCAACACCACGATGGAGACCGAGATCCCGGCAATGCTGGCCGCCCGCCAGCTCGTGCGTCCTGAAAGGTTCACGTTCCATTCGAGCCGCATGCGCATGAAGACGGTGAAGAAGGAAGAGCTGGCAGCCATGGACGCCGAGTCCGACCGCTGCGCGCTGGAACTGAGCGATGCACGCGTGGATGTGCTTGGCTATGCATGCCTGGTGGCCATCATGTCGATGGGGCGTGGATATCACCGCACATCGGAAACGCGCCTGAAGTCACGCACGGAAGAGAACGGCGGCACGGCGCCGGTGGTGACCAGCGCCGGGGCACTGGTAAATGCCCTGAAAGTGATCGGCGCCAAGCGTATCGCCCTGGTGGCGCCCTATATGAAGCCGCTGACCGAACTAGTGGTCGACTACATCGAGCATGAAGGCTTCGAGGTCGTCGAATGGCGCGCGCTGGAGATTCCAGACAATCTCGAAGTGGGCCGTCACGATCCGTCGCGCCTGCCCGGCATCGTGGCCACCATGAACACCAAGGACGTGGATGCCGTGGTGCTGTCGGCCTGTGTCCAGATGCCGTCGCTACCGGTGGTGGAGAAAGTCGAGGCTATGACCGGCAAGCCCGTGATCACGGCCGCGATTGCCACCACGTACGCGCTGCTCAAGGAACTCGACCTTGAAGCGGTGGTGCCAGGTGGCGGCGCGTTGCTGTCTGGTGCTTACTGATCGGAGCCGCGCAATGAGCACGTTTCTCTATGGCGGCAATGTGCACGCCAATGGCATTCGCCAGCATTACCTTCGTTATGGTGGCACCGGCGATGGCCGTGACGGACGCGATGCCGTCATCATCGTGCCGGGCATCACGAGCCCGGCCATCACCTGGGGCTTTGTCGGCGAGCGCTTTGGTAGCCGCTTCGATACCTATGTGCTCGATGTACGCGGCCGCGGCCTGTCGTCGGCCGGCGCCGAGCTTGACTACAGCCTCGATGCACAGGCCGCCGACGTCATCGAGTTTGCCAGGGCGCTAGGCCTCGCGCGTTACCAGATCGTCGGCCATTCGATGGGCGGCCGCATCGGCATTCGCGCCGCACGTTCCAGACCGGCCGGGCTGACGCGGCTGGTGATGGTAGACCCGCCCGTCTCGGGGCCGGGCCGCCGCGCCTACCCGGCGCAACTGCCGTGGTACGTGGATTCGATCCGCCTTGCCACGCAGGGCACGGATGCTGAAGGCATGCGCCGCTTCTGCCCGACCTGGACCGACGAGCAACTGCGCCTGCGCGCCGAATGGCTGCACACCTGCGACGAGCGCGCGATGCTGGCCAGCTTCGATGGCTTCCATACGGACGATATCCATGCAGACCTGCCGCACGTGGACGTACCCACGCTGCTGATCACGGCCGCGCGCGGCGACGTGGTATTGCCTGCCGATGTCGAGGAATTGAAGTCGCTACGGCCTGGACTGCTGGAAACCCGTGTGCCCGATGCCGGACACATGATCCCTTGGGATAACGAAGCCGGGTTCTATCAGGCATTCGGCGATTTTCTCGGCGCCCCGCTCGCAGGCTGAGCACAACCGCAAGGAGCCAAGCATGGCTGTCAGTGACTACGACCTGACCTGCGCATGGAAGCAGGTTCTTACGCTGTCGAAACTCGAAGCGGGCCAGACCGTGACCGTGCTGACCGGCGCCGACACGCACCCGCAAACGCTGCGTACCGCGCTGTTGGCGGCGGCGTCGATGGGCGCCATCGTCAACCGGCTCGACCTGCCGCCAGTCAATGGCGAGAAGGCGTTGAGCCGCGATGCGCTGGCTTATCTCGGCACCACGCCGTTGACCGGCAATCCCGCTGCCATCGCGGCGCTCAAGGCCAGCGACCTGGTGCTGGACCTGATGACGCTGCTGTTCTCGCCCGAGCAGCACGACATCCTGTCTACCGGTACCAAGATCCTGCTGGCGGTGGAGCCCCCCGAAGTACTGGCTCGCCTGGTGCCAACCGAGGCCGATCGCACGCGGGTGAAAGCGGCAACCGCACGGCTGTCGCGCGCCCGCATGATGCATATCACGTCGGAAGCGGGTACCGATCTGCGCTGCGACCTGGGCGAGTTTCCGGCCATCAGCGAGTACGGCTTCGTCGACGAGCCTGGCAGGTGGGACCACTGGCCCAGCGGATTCGTGCTGACATGGCCCAATGAAGGCGGTACGAGCGGCCATCTGGTACTGGACCGCGGCGATATCCTGTTGCCGATGAAGTCGTACGTGCAGGAGCCGATCCATGTCACCGTCAAGAACGGCTATGTGACGAACATCGAAGGCGGACTCGACGCCGAACTGCTGGCCGACTACATGGCGTCGTTCAACGATCCCGAGTCGTATGCGATGTCGCATGTCGGCTGGGGTCTGCAACCGCGCGCACGTTGGTCCACGCTGGCGATGTACGACCGCGAGGCCACCATTGGCATGGACGCGCGCGCGTTTGAAGGCAATTTCCTGTGTTCGTTCGGCCCCAACAACGAAGCAGGCGGCAGCCGCACCACGGCGTGCCATATCGATATTCCGTTGCGCCGCTGTACTGTCAGCCTCGATGGCGAGCCCGTGGTGGCTGCCGGCAAGGTGCTCGACGGCGTGACCCATTCCGGTCAGGAGCTTGCTCATGCATGATGAAGTGCAAACCTATCGCCGCCAGGGTTTTGGCACGGCGATGGAACTGAAGGCGCCGTTTGGCCTGCTGATCATCGATTTCGTCAACGGCTTTGCCGATCCGGCTGTGTTCGGCGGTGGCAATATTCCCGAGGCAATCACCAACACGCAGCCGTTGCTGGCCACCGCGCGCCGGATGGGCTGGCCGGTGGCGCACAGCCGCATCGTATTTGCCGATGATGACGCCGACCACAACATCTTCACGCTCAAGGTGCCTGGCATGCTGACGCTGAAGGAAGATGGCGTCACCAGCCAGATCGTGCCGCAACTGGCGCCGGCGCCAGGTGAACTGGTGGTGCGCAAGACGGTGCCGTCGGCGTTCTTCGGCACGTCGCTGGCGGCGTGGCTGGCGCAGCGCGGTGTGCAGACACTGCTGGTGGCTGGCTGCGTGACCAGTGGCTGCGTGCGCGCCAGCGTGGTCGACGCCATGTCGTACGGCTTCCGTCCGCTGGTGCTGTCGGACTGCGTGGGCGACCGCGCAATTGGTCCGCATGAAGCGAACCTGTTCGACATGGAGCAGAAGTACGCGACCGTAATGCCGCGCGATGCCGCACTGGCGGCAATCGGCGCGGCAGAGGCCGTGGCCGCCTAGGCCACGCGACGTGGGCGGCCGCGCGGCCTGCGCGGTGCCTGCGTGGTGTCGACGGCCGGGATTTCGGCGTCGTGGCACACGGCGTTGAGTACCGTGCGCTGGATCACGTCACGCCAATGCGTGACGGCCGGCGCGCTCATGATGGGCTCGCCAAGAAACGCGCTGAGCGTATGGTGGTTCGAGTTGTAGAAGTAGCCGAGAGAGGCGATGATCAGGTACACGTCGCGCGCGGTGAGCCCCGGCAAGAAGATGCCGCTGGCCATGCCGCGAGCAAGGATGCCGTCGAGTACGGACAGTGCGTAACCGGAGATTTCATTGAGACGCGCCGATTTCTTCGCATGCCGCGCACGGCTCAGGTTTTCGCTGTTCAGGATGGCGACGAACTCGGGATGCTCAAGGTAGTATCGCCAGACGAAGTCGACCAACTGCGTCAGCGCGCGAACCGGATCGTCGGGGTCGAGTTCAAGTTTCTGCTCGGCCTCGTTGAGTTGCAGGTAGATGGTCTCCAGCACTTCGATAAACAGCTTTTCCTTGCTGCCGAAGTAGTAATAGATCATCCGGTCATAGGTCTTGGCCAGCGACGAGATGGCTTCGATGCGTCCGCCGTCGTAGCCATGCTGGGCGAAGACCTTGATGGCGGCCTTGAGGATCTTGGCGCGCGTGTCCTGGGCCTGGCGGGCGCGGGTGCCCAACGGGGCGGGCGCGGTGTTCGTGTCTTTTGGCATGCGGGCCGTAGTCCGGAATAGTTCCAACAATGTGCCGGCGGACCTGCACGTCGGCGCGGTTGCCAGTATAGCCGTGCGTTCCGATGCGCGGCAGGGAAGGACGATCGATGCAACAGACCCCGCGCGCCTTGCGCGAAGCGTTGTTCCAGGAACCGGGCGTGCTGCTGGTCACGCGCCCCGCGGCGGCGGCACCGCGCCCGTCACCGGGCCAGCCCGGCGCCGCCTCGGATTTTGTCTCCGATTTGCCCGACATATTCATCGCGATCCGCGCCTCGGGCCAGATCCTGGCCTTCAACGGCCACGTCGACCTTGGTACGGGCATTCGCACGTCGCTCGCGCAGATCGTTGCCGAGGAACTCGAAGTCGAGCCCGATGCCGTGACGATGGTGCTCGGCCATACCGAAGCCACGCCCAATCAGGGTCCGACCATTGCCAGCGCCTCGATCCAGATTTCAGCGTTGCCGCTGCGCCGCGCGGCGGCCCAGGCGCGTGCCTGGCTGGTGGAGCAGGCCAATGGTGGCGCCGTGAACGTGGCTGCGTTGCTGGGAGGCAAGCACATCGAATTGAAGCTGGCCGATGACGTCAGGACCAAGCCCGTGGACCAGTATCGCGTGGTCGGACGTAGCGCGCCGCGCGTCGATATTCCGGCCAAGGCGACCGGCGGGCTGACGTTCGTGCACGACGTACGGGTGGCGGGCATGCTGCATGGCCGCGTGGTACGGCCGCCTTATGCGGGCCGCGACAGTGGCGATTTCGTCGGCACGAGCCTGATCGAAGTCGACCAGGCATCGATTGCTTCCGTGCACGGCGTAGTGGGTGTGGTGGTCGAAGGCGATTTCGTTGGCGTGGTGGCTGAGCGCGAGGAGCAGGCGATCGAAGCCGCGCGAAGGCTCAAGGTGAAATGGAAGCCGGTTCCACCGCTTCCGGATCTCAACGAACCGGAAGCCGCATTGCGGGCGGCACCGGCGCAACGGCGCGAATTGTTGAAGACCGGCGATGCCTCGGCGGGCCTAGGCGCACATCGCCTGGCGCGTACCTATGTCTGGCCCTATCAGATGCATGGATCGATCGGGCCATCGTGCGCGGTGGCCGACTGGCGCGACGGGCAGCTGACCGTGTGGTCGGGCACGCAGAATCCGCATGTGCTGCGCATCGACATGGCGCGGCTCAGCGGCCTGGACGAAGGTGCGATCGAGATCGTGCGCATGGAAGCGGCTGGTTGCTATGGCCGCAATTGTGCCGATGACGTTTGCGCCGATGCGGTGCTGCTGTCGCGTGCAGTGGGGCGTCCGGTCCGCGTGCAGTTGACGCGCGAGCAGGAACATCTGTGGGAACCCAAGGGTGCGGCACAGCTGATGGACGTGCGCGGCGGCGCTGATGCCGATGGCAAGCTGACCGGGTATTCTTTTGTGTCGCGCTATCCGTCGAACGATGCGCCTGTGCTCGCATTGCTGCTGACCGGACGTGTTTCGTCGGCACCGCGCATGCTGGAGATGGGGGACCGCACGGCGGTACCGGCCTATGACTACGCATCGTTGGATATCGCCTGCGACGATACGCCAGCCATTGCACGGGCATCGTGGTTGCGTGGTGTGTCAGCCCTGCCGAACACGTTCGCACACGAGTCCTTTGTCGACGAACTGGCGCATCTGTGTGGTGCCGATCCGCTGGCATACCGTCTGCGGCATCTGCCCGACCCGCGTGCTCGCGAGTTGCTGGAGGCGCTGGCCCAGGCCGCGCAATGGCAAGACGGCGCGTGTGGTTCGCGTGGCGAGCCCGATGCCGACGGGTTACTGCGCGGCCGCGGCGTGGCCTATGCACGCTACATCCACAGCAAGTTTCCAGGCTTTGGCGCGGCGTGGGCCGCTTGGATCGTCGATGTGGAGGTCGATCCGGCCACCGGCAACGTGCGCGTGACGCGCCTGCACGTGGGGCAGGACACCGGCATGATGGTGAACCCAGACGGCGTCCGTCATCAGATCCACGGCAATGTGGTGCAAAGCCTGAGCCGCGTATTGCGCGAGCAGGTGCGGTTCGACCAGCAGGGCGTGGCAAGCCGCGAGTGGGGCAGCTACCCGATCATCGCGTTTCCGGATCTGCCGGCGATCGAGGTGCTGCTGATGCCGAGACAGGAAGAAAGCCCACTCGGAGCCGGCGAGTCGGCGTCGTTGCCGGGCGCGCCGGCAATTGCGAACGCGTTGTTCGATGCGACTGGCGTGCGTTTTACGCAAGCACCGTTTACGCCGGAAGTGGTGAGGCAAGCTTGTTCGGAGCGTGCCACGGCGCTCGTGCGCTGATTGTTTTCTCCCCTCGCCCGCGTGCGGGAGAGGGGCGGGGGAGAGGGCATCGAGGTTCAAATTGCCGATCTCGCGTCTTGATACGCTGGCCCTCTCCCCCAACCCCTCTCCCGCGCCGCGGGAGAGGGGAGCAAACCAATCAGAACTTGTGCCGTACGCCAACCACGGCGCCAAACTGGTTGGTACCCGCCAGCCCGATCGTCGTCGACGGTCCATTCAATCCGATGCGTGAGCCATCGTCGTTGCGGATATATGCGGCCTGCGCGTACACATCAGTGCGCTTCGAGAACGCATAGTCGAGCAGCAGCGATGCGCTCCATGCATCGCCATTGCCGCGCCGGTCGTTAAGCAGGTAACCTGCGCCGCTCAGCGATAGCGCGGGCGTCAGCTGGTAGCCTGCCCCGATCCAGAACAGGTCGGCACGGCGCGCCGCTACGGTGGAAGTGGCGCCGATATTGCCGTTGAGCCAGCGGTACCCCGCATACAGCTTCAGATCCGCAAACTTGTAGGTGCCGGCAATCGCCAGGCGCTGGTCTTTCTGCGATGTGTTCTGTCCCGCAATGCCCGCGGTGCCCTGCTGCATGTCGTAGATGGCGGTCACGCCGACATTGCCGGCGTTGTACTCCACACCGCCGCTGATTGCGCGATCGCTTTGCGGGTCGCCCGGCACCTCGCTGGCCACGGCGCCGCCCGACAGCGATGTGCCGCGCGCGAACGAATACAGCCCCGTGACCGTGAAACCGCCAAACTTGCCGACATACTTCGCCGTATTGTCGTAGCGGCCCGCCGTCATCGTATCCATCGTGAAGATCGAGTAGCGCGGCGACACCGCCATGGCGTCGTAGTTGATCAGGATGTCATACAGGATATTGTTCTGCCGACCCAATGTGACCCGGCCATACTGCGACGACAGCCCAGTGAATGCCTGGCGCCCGAACAGGCGGCCCCCTTGCGCGGAAGTGCCGGCATCGATATCGAAGCCGCTTTCCAGCACAAACAGTGCCTGCAGGCCGCCGCCGAGATCTTCGGTTCCGCGAATGCCCCAGCGTGATCCGGAGAGGTTGCCTGATGTCATGCGCGTCAGGCTGTGGTTGTTGGCATCGGCATGCGTCAGGTACTCGATGCCGACGTCGGCAACGCCATAGAGCGTGACTGACGATTGCGCCTGCGCGGCGTGGGCGGCGAGCATGGCCGCGCCGGCCAGTGCGATATGTCGAAAGGAATAGCGATATTGGCTCATTTTTTCTGTATTCTTTGCAGCATTCGGAACGTAGGGACGAACGCACTCTCACGGGGGCTGGCATGCGCCCGCGTGGCTACGATTCAAAACTTGAAGTTGGGGGATCTGCCTGCTGAAACCTGGGCGGCGCCCCGGAAGGTCAGTCGACGAGCAGGTTGATCTTCGTCGCGAATTTCTGCCAGCGATCGATGTCCGTCGTCACCAGCTTCTGGAACTCGGCAGGCGTACTGGTGGTCGTGGCAAAGCCAAGCTGGGCGAGCGATGCCTTGATCTCGGGTTTCGCGATTGCCTTCGCGATCTCGGTATTGAGCTTCTGGACGATCTCGGGTGGCGTATGCGCGGGCGCCAGGATGCCGAACCATTGGTCGACGTCGTAGCCAGGCACACCAAGCTCATTGACGGTCGGCACGTCGGGCAGGAACGGCGAGCGTGTCTTCGAAGTGACCGCCAGCGCGCGCAGCTTGTTGCTCTTCAGATATGGGATCGTATTGGTCAGCGTATTGACGCTGACGTCGGCCTGCCCGCCGAGCACGTCGGCCATGGCCGGTGCACAGCCCTTGTACGGCACATGCAGCATCTCGACCTTGGCGGACATCTTCAGCAGTTCGCCGGCCAGATGTTGCGGCGTGCCGTTGCCACATGATGCATAGCTCGGTGGCGTCGCGCTCTTGCCGGCGCTCAGCAGGTCGTTGAACGTACGGATCTTCGACTGGTAAGGCACCGCGATTACCGACGGCACCGACGCAAACGTGATCACGGCGCTGAAGTCGGCCTTCGGGTCGAACTGCAACTTCTTGAAGACGCTGGGGTTGATTGCAAAGCTGCTGTTGACAATCAGCAGCGTGTAGCCGTCGGCCGGACTCTTGGCCACGTACTCGGCGCCGATATTGCCGCTGGCGCCGGGGCGGTTGTCGACCACCACGGTCTGGCCCATCGATTTGCTGATGTCCGCACCTATCAGGCGCGCGAGCGCATCGGTCCCGCCTCCTGCCGGGAACGTTACGACCATGCGGATGGGCTTCTGCGGAAAGGTACTCGCGATGTTGGCCTCGGCGCGCCCGGGCAGGGTGCCCAGTGTGCCAGCCACAAACATTAGCGATGCCAGACTGCTGACGACGGATAGGGGTCTCATGGATGTGCCTCGTCGGTTAGGGTGAAGGAAAGGGGAAAGCTGGTCAATCGGGATCGATGCGGAGCGCTCCATCGCATTCCCCCTGGGCCTGCCTCACGGCGGCCTCCAGTTCAGCGGGGGAATCGGCGTGAATGCGATAGAGCGCCTGGCCCGGGGTCACATGCGCGCCAATCGTGCAGAGCAGGTCAACGCCTGCACCGGCGTTGCGCGGTGCGCCCGCCGCGCGTGCGACGCCGGAGATGCGCAGGCCGTCGATCGACGCCACACGCCCGGCGCGCGCGGCTGTGATCTCATGGGTATGCGCCGCAGGCGTCACTGCAGCGGACCTGCGGCCCTGCGCAGTCGCGATGCGTTCGAATGCGGCCTTCGCCTTGCCTTCTTCGAGCATTGCAGTCGCAATTCGCATGCCTTGTTCGCGTGACGCCACGCGTGGATCGAACGCGATGATCTCCGCGGCGAAGCGCAAGGCCTTGGCCCGCAGATCGGCGGGAGCGTCGGGAGCGTTGTCGAGCACCTGGAGCACGTCGCGCACTTCAAGTGCGGGGCCGATGCCGCGGCCAATCGGTTGGCTACCGTCGGTGGCGAACGCGCGCACCTGCATGCCCAGGCCCTTGCCCACGTGTTCGAACAGGGCGCCAAGCGCCTCGGCATCTTCGCGCGAGGCCAGTTTGGTTTGCGGCCCATAGGGCAGGTCCACCATGACGTGCGTGGCGCCGGCCGTGTACTTCTTCGACAGGATCGACGCCACGGACCAGCGACGCGAGTCGAGCTTGAGCGGGCGCGTGATGGCGTTCATCACGTCGTCAATGACGGAGTGATTGAGCCGGCCGTTCCACGCGATGCACCCGCGAGCCTGCGCAATGCAGCGCCGCAAGTCGTCCTGCGTGAGATCGACACGCGCCACAGTTTCCATGGCGTCGGCAGTGCCGGCTGCCGAGGTGATGGCGCGCGACGAGGTTTTCGGGATTGCCAGCCCGTATGCGGCCACGATCGGCACCACGATCAATGTGATGCGGCTGCCGGGTACGCCTCCCATCGAATGCTTGTCGACCACCAGCGGTTCGTCCCACTCGATGCGCGGCGTGAACGCGGTGCGTGCGCGTGCCAATGCAACCACTTCCTGATCGTCGAGGTTGCCCGTGGCGGCGATCAGGAATTCGGTCAGTTCGGCCTCGGTGTAGCGCCCGGCGATGGCATCGCGCAGCACCGCGACATAGGCGGCTTCGTCGAGCGCGTGCCCTTGAAGCTTCGCCTGCAGATGGATGCGGCTGGCAGCCGGATCGCCTTGCCGCAATGCATCGACAAAGCGCGTGACGCCGACTTCCAACGTACTGTCGTTCGATACTGTGATGCACGGCACGCCGTCTGGCATCGGTGCAGCCTGTCGGCCCACGCGCCGGGCCACCTGATCGCCAGACTCGCGACCACGCGATGCAATGCGTTGGGCCAGAACCTCAGGCGGTGCCGTGACCAACACCACGGCGAAGCGGGGCAGCCGTGCCGCGAGCTCCGCTACCACGCCACGTGAGCCATTTGCGATCACGTGCGTGCCGGTGGCCAGCGTGTCTGTCAGCGCGGACGGCAGGCCATAGCGCAATTCATGCGCGTCCCAGGTTACAAGAAACTCGCCAGCGTGCTGACGTCGTGTGAACTCCATATCGGATACGCCGTCGTGGTCCTCACCCGGCGAACCGCTCGGACGTGTGATCACACGTCGTGCAAACGTGTAGCCATTGCCGAGGATCGCGCGTGCACCGTCGATCAGGGAGTCCTTGCCCGCACCGCTGGGCCCTACTACAAGGAAGAATGTGCCGGTCTTGTTCATAATTAACTTAGACATCGAAGTTGTAAGATTATGCTAGCACCGGCCGATGGGGTGTCAAGATAAGTTCGATGTCTAAGTTAATGCAAGGGGCGGGCCAGCTCCCGCAAATCCAGTGTGTACGCGGGATTCGTGGCTTTCTAAGGGAAAACGCTCGGTTGATGCATGCGCGACTGCGGTGCCTGATGCATCGACTGCGCGCACGACGCACTGATGTAGTGAGCACTACATGGTTGGCGCATGGTTGCCACATGGTCATGACATGGCCGCTGCGCGAGCCATCGCGGCGATGCGGTGGAAGAGGCGCTATCATGTGCGCTGCCTACGCCCTTCCTGTTACGACCATGGCCACCAAAAAGCCGGATAACGCTGCTGTTACGCTCACCCCCTCCGACGAAATCGAAGAGGAACGTCTTGCCCACCTGGTGAAGGACGCGGCGCGCGCCTATATCCGCGCGCTGCAGTTGCGGCTGGCCGACCATTCGGTGTCGTACGGGCACTGGACCATCCTGCGCATCCTGTGGCGGCACGACGGCGTGTCGCAGCGCGAACTGAGCGAGCGCGCCGGCGTCACCGAACCCACCACATTCGCAGCCGTCAAGGCGCTTGAAGCGCTCGGCTATGTCGAGCGCACGCACCTGCCTGGCAACAAGAAGAAGGTGCACGTCTTTCTGAGCAAGACTGGACGCGCGCTGCGGCGCAAGCTGGAACCGCTGGCGACCGAAGTCAACGAACTCAGCGTGGAGGGCGTCAGCGAGGAAGATGTGCTGACCACGCGCCGTGTACTGATCTCGATCGCCCAGCGACTGGTAGCGGACGAGATGGCGCTGGCCGAGCGTGGCCGGCGCATGCCGTCCACACAGGAAGTAGGGCGGTTGCTGGCCGACCTCTAAGCTGCGCGGGCGCGCTGCCAGCCAACGCAAAAGACCCTCGACGGGCCGGCCGGCGAGGGGGAAGCGCTCTCGGGTAGGAGGCGCGAGATTACGGGGTTCGCGGGGGAATCAGGCGTCGTCGAGGCCGATGTCGACGGCCGGGGCCGACTGCGTGATCTTGCTGGTCGAGATGTAGTCCACACCGGTTTCCGCCACGGCACGAATCGTTTCAAGGTTGATGCCGCCCGATGCTTCCACCTTCGTGCGGCCATTGACGATCTGCACGGCTTCCTTCATGTCAGGCACCGACATATTGTCGAGCATGATGACGTCGACGCCAGCGGCCAGCGCCTCGTGCACCTGCTCCAGGCGGTCGCATTCCACTTCGAGTTTGGTCAGCACCGGCAGTTTGCGGCGCACCCGCTCCACTGCGGCGGCGATGCTGCCGCACACCGCGATGTGGTTGTCCTTGATCATCACCCCATTGTCGAGGCTCAGGCGGTGATTCAGGCCGCCGCCGCAGGTAACCGCATGCTTTTCCAGCGCGCGCAAGCCCGGCGTGGTCTTGCGGCTGTCGATCAGGCGCGCCTTGGTGTGCGCGATGGCTTCCGCATACTTTGCCGTGTGATTGGCGATACCGCAGAGGCGCTGCATGATGTTCAGCGCGGTACGTTCCGCCGTCAGTACGCTGCGCGCATTGCCGCTGACATTGAGCAGGATGGCACCCTTCGCGACCTTGTCGCCATCGGCCACCCGCACGTCGATGGAGAGCGTGGGGTCGTAGCGCGCAAAGATGCGGGCCGCCACGTCAATACCGGCAATCAGCATCGGCTCGCGGGCGTTCATGCAGAACGTGCCGGTCTCTCCGGGCTCGATCATGGTCTGGACGGTCAGATCGCAGATGCCGATGTCTTCGGTCAGCCAGAGGTCGATCAGCTTGTCGGTGGCGAAAATGTCATACATGAGTGTGGCTCCTGAACGGTGGTTGCGGCACTTCAATAATCTTAGAGATCGAAGTACATGGCGTAATACTAGCGCGTCGCCGAGCCTTGTCAACTATTATTCGATCTCTAAGATTCGTGGCGCGAACCTGTGCCATTGGAGCTACGGAACGGTTCAGGAGATTTCGGGAGAGGCGCCGCCGCCAGCGCCCCGGGGGATGGGGTCAGGCAGCGGGGTTGTCGGTACCCGTCGCGAACTCGGGAGAGGTGTCGTCGAGGTCGCTCATCTTGCGCAGCAGGTAGACCAGCGCGACGCGCTCGGCGGGATTGAGGCCGCCCATGGTGCGCTCGCTGATGTCCTGAGCGAAGGGGACGACTTCGTCGATCAGGGCCTGCCCCGTGGGCGATAGCAGAACCACCACCTTGCGGCGGTCGCGCGCGTCATGGGACACCACGATCAGGTCGCGCGACTTCAGCCGTTCGATGATGCCGCGTACCGTGGCCTGGTCGATGGCCGTGGAGCGGGCGATTTCACTAAGCGAGCACGACTCGTGTTCCTGGATCGCGCATAGCACGACGAACTGACCGGCGGTCAGTTGCGAATCGGGAATGGTCTGCTGAAAGATGGCCACATGCCGTTGATAGGCACGGCGCAGCAGGTGCCCGACCTGTTCCGTGAAGTCGTAGTCGTCGTTCCGGCTCGGGTCGAGGCTCTGGCGTGTATTCACAAAAAGCTACCTGAAGCTGCAATACCGCGAAGTATATCTTCGGGCGAGTGCGGCTTCAGCGAAGATTCCGTGCGCAAGTGGTAAGCAGGCGCTGCAATAGCGCCACGTGCTCAGGGTCGATGCCTTCGAGCATCTCCGCTTCCAGTTTCTTGACCGTGGTGTCGCAAAGCGCGAGCAGCGTCTGGGCGCTTGCCGTCAGGCTCAACTTGACGATGCGCCCGTGCGTGGGGTCTGGTTCCCTGATAACCCAGCCACGCGCTTCCATGGTCTTGACGATTTCATTGGCCGATTGCGGAGACATGAACGACCGCTCGGCCAGTTGCGCATTCGAAAGACTGCCGCGTGCATGCAGCACCGACATGGCCGTGAACAACGGCAGCGTGATGCCATGCGGCGCAAGCGCTTCGGTCAGCCGACGCTTGACCACCCGGTCCGTGCGCCCAATCAGATAGGGCAGCCGCACCGGGGTGGACTGCGCCGTATCCGACGCGTTCGCTTCGACCGGTGCGACCTCTATTTTTCCTGCTTCTTTTTGGCGTGCCATGGTGATGCCCCGTTCGGTTCGGGGAGTCGCTTAGGGGTTTACACCCGCCGATGATAATCTACTTGCAGTATCAGGCAGCCTGATACTATATTGACGTCACGTTAGCGCTTGGCTGGCGCAGCATCAACAAGGACATTGAGATGACGAGTTACGAAGGACGCTGGAAGACTGTCGACGTGAAGGTGGAGGAGGGCATTGCGTGGGTGACGTTCAATCGCCCTGAAAAGCGCAATGCCATGAGTCCCACGCTGAACTCGGACATGGTGCAGGTGCTGGAAACGCTGGAACTGGATGCGGATGCCAAGGTACTGGTACTGACCGGCGCCGGCGACGCGTGGACGGCAGGCATGGACCTGAAGGAATACTTCCGCGAAATCGATGCCGGCCCCGAGATCCTGCAGGAAAAGATTCGACGCGATGCGTGCCAGTGGCAATGGAAGCTGCTGCGCATGTACGCCAAGCCGACCATCGCGATGGTCAATGGCTGGTGCTTCGGTGGTGGTTTTTCGCCGCTGGTGGCATGCGACCTGGCCATTGCGGCTGACCAGGCGGTCTTTGGCCTGTCGGAGATCAACTGGGGGATTCCTCCCGGCAATCTGGTCAGCAAGGCCATGGCGGATACCGTGGGCCATCGCAAGTCGCTGTACTACATCATGACGGGCGACACCTTTACCGGTGTGGAAGCCGCCGAAATGGGCCTGGTCAACGAGAGCGTGCCGCTGGAACAGCTGCGTGATCGCACCACCGCTCTGGCACGCAAGCTGCTGGACAAGAATCCGGTGGTGCTGCGCGCTGCCAAGAACGGCTTCAAGCGCTGCCGCGAGCTGACCTGGGAGCAGAACGAAGACTACCTTTATGCCAAGCTCGACCAGGCGCAACTGCGTGATCCCGAACATGGTCGCGAACAGGGTCTGAAGCAGTTCCTCGATGACAAGTCGATCAAGCCCGGCCTGCAGACCTACAAGCGCGCCTGAGCGCGGCTGCATCAGACCATTCGACATTCGAGTATTCGAGTATTCGAGCAATCGAGGAGACAGAACGATGCATGACGTGAACATGCTGATTGGCGGGCGTCGATGTGCGGCAGAAGGAGCGCGCACGTTCGAGCGCCGCAACCCGGTGACTGGCGTGGTGGCATCGAGAGCGCCGGCCGCAAGCCTGGCCGATGCGGCGCGCGCGGTGCAAGCCGCCAGCGATGCATTTGCGCCATGGGCCGCACTCTCGCCCGGCGAGCGCCGCAAACGGCTGCTGCGGGCTGCCGACCTGATGGATGCGCAGACCGAAGCGTTTATCAGGATCGGCGCGGCGGAAACCGGCGGCATGGCCAACTGGTATGGTTTCAACGTCATGCTCGCCGCCAACATGCTGCGCGAGGCAGCGGCCATGACCACGCAGATCGATGGCAGCATCATTCCCAGCAATGTGCCGGGCAACCTGGCCATGGCGGTGCGCCAGCCATGCGGCGTAGTGCTGGGCATCGCGCCGTGGAATGCGCCGGTCATCCTCGGAACCCGCGCGCTGGCCATGCCGTTGGCCTGTGGCAATACGGTCGTGCTGAAAGCGTCCGAAGCATGCCCCGGTGTCCATGCATTGATCGGCGACGTACTGCAGGAGGCCGGGCTGGGCGATGGCGTGGTCAATGTGGTGACGAATGCGCCAGAAGATGCGGCAGCCATCGTCGAGCATCTGATTGCACACCCAGCGGTGCGTCGTGTGAACTTCACCGGGTCGACGCATGTCGGGCGCATCATTGCCCAGCATGCCGCCCGACATCTGAAGCCGGCCCTGCTCGAACTCGGCGGCAAGGCGCCAGTGCTGGTGCTCGACGACGCAGATCTCGATGCCGCGGTGGACGCGGTCGCCTTCGGGGCGTTTTTCAACCAGGGCCAGATCTGCATGTCCACCGAGCGTGTGATCGTGATGGAGCCGGTGGCCAAGGCGTTTGTCGAGAAACTTGTCGCCAAGGCCGGCACGCTGCGTGCCGGCGATCCTGCCGATCCAGCCAGCGTACTTGGCGCGATGGTCAGCGCCGATGCCGTGGCACGCCTGGCCACGCTGGTCGACGATGCACGCAGCCACGGCGCCAGCATTCCAACCGGCTTCCATGCCGACGGCGCGATCCTGCAGCCGGTGATCGTGGATGGTATCCAGCCCGGCATGAAGCTGTACGCCGATGAGTCGTTCGGCCCGGTGGTGACCATTGCACGCGTCGCCACGGAAGATCAGGCTGTGGCAATGGCTAACGACAGCGACTATGGCTTGTCTGCGGCGGTATTCAGTCGCGATGTATCACGCGCCATGAGAATTGCGCAGCGCATCGAGTCGGGCATCTGCCATATCAACGGACCCACCGTACATGATGAAGCACAGATGCCGTTCGGCGGCGTCAAGCAGAGTGGCTATGGCAGGTTTGGCAGCAAGGCATCGATCGCCGAGTTCACCGACTTGCGCTGGATTACGGTCCAGAACGGACCGCGCCACTATCCGATCTGAGTCATACCCGCAATAAATGCGTCCGTACGAAGGCGCGTTGCAACAACACAGGAGACACGGTGTGAATGCACCCGCCCCGACCCACCCAGCACTGGCGCCGCGCTATCGCACGGTAGACGTCAGCGACGCCACGGCGCTCTGCCAACGCGTTGGCGATGCCTGGATCATCCGCAGCTCGGAACCGCTCGGCAACTACCCGCAGCGCATGACCGATTGCCTGGCCGCTGGCGCTGCACGCCATCCGGAGCGCATCCTGGTGGCGCAGCGTGGCCCGGACGGCAACTGGGTCGAAATTACCTATGCGGGCATGCACGCGCGTGCCCGCGCAATCGGGCAGGCATTGCTCGATCGCGGGCTGTCACGGGAGCGCCCTGTGGCGATCCTGTCCGGCAACGACCTGGAACACTTGCAGTTGGCGCTTGGGGCGATGTGGGCCGGCATTCCGTTCTGCTCGGTTTCCGCGCCGTATTCGCTGGTATCGAGTGACTTTGGCAAGCTCCGCCATGTGATGGAAACACTCACGCCCGGACTGGTATATGCGTCCGAAGGTGCGGCGTTTTCCAAGGCGATCGACGCGGCGGTGCCGGCGACCACCGAAGTGGTCACGCGGGATGGCAGCCTGCCGGGCAGGAGCGCGACCGGTTTCCAGTCGCTGCTCGACACGCCTGCAACGACTGTCGACGCCGCACATGACGCGGTCACGCCCGATACGTTGGCCAAGTTCCTGTTCACCTCGGGTTCCACGCGCCAGCCCAAGGCCGTGCCCACCACGCACCGCATGCTGTGCAGCAACCAGCAGATGTTGCGCCAGACCATTCCTGATTTCACGCGCGAGCCGCCGGTCCTGGTGGACTGGTTGCCATGGAACCACACGTTCGGCAGCAGCCACAACTTTGGCATCGTGCTGTACAACGGCGGCACGCTATATATCGACGACGGCAAGCCCGTGCCGGGCAAGTTCGATGAAACGCTGCGCAATCTGCGTGAGATCGCGCCCACCGCGTACTTCAATGTGCCTAAAGGCTGGGAAGAACTGGGGTTGGCGCTCGAGGCCGACGCAAGCTTGCGCGAACAATTCTTCTCGCGCGTGCGCATCTATTTCTTCGGCGGGGCAGGCTTGTCCCAGCAGGCCTGGGACCGGCTCGAACGCGTGACCGAGGCACATTGCGGCGAACGAATCCGCATCATGGCGGGTCTGGGCATGACCGAAACCTCGCCATGCTGCCTGTTCACCACGCTGCCGATCATGCGATCCGGCTATGTGGGCACGCCAGCCCCCGGTTGCGAACTGAAACTGGTGCCCGTCAATGGCAAGCTCGAAGCACGTTTCCGTGGCCCGCATGTCATGCCTGGCTACTGGCGCATGCCCGCACAGGAGAGCGCGGCGGCATTCGATGAGGAAGGGTTCTATTGCAGCGGCGATGCACTGCGCTTCCTGGATCCGGAAAAGCCAGAGCTCGGCCTGATGTTCGATGGCCGCATCGCGGAAGACTTCAAGCTCAGTTCGGGAACGTTCGTCAGCGTTGGTCCGTTGCGTGCGCGCGTGCTGGCTGCTGGGGCGTCATTGGTACAGGATGTCGCGGTCGCCGGCATGGACCGTGACGACATTGGCTTGCTGGTATTTCCGCGCCTCGCCGAATGCAGGCGCATCGCGGGCTTGACCGCCGATGCCAGCGACCGTGAGGTACTCGCCGCCCCGACGGTACGTGCGGCATTTGCGCGGGTACTGGAACAGCTGAATGCCGCTGCAACCGGCAGCGCCACCCGCGTCGCACGCCTGCTGTTGCTGGAAGACCCTCCGTCGCTAGACCGAGGCGAAGTGACCGACAAAGGCACATTGAACCAGCGCGCCGTCCTGACTCAACGCGCGAACCTGGTGGAAGCGCTTTACAGCGATAGCAGCTGCGCTAGCCGCACCGTGATCGCCAGTACCGGGCCGATGGCCACGACATAAAAAAACGGGAGACAACCATGCATCAAAAACTTGCCGGTGGCGCCCTGGCGGCCACCGCGATAGCGCTCGCCTCATTGGCGGGGTGCGGTGGCAGCGATGACAGCAGCACAAGCGGTTCCGCGGCATCGTCGACGACACCGGCTACCGCCATACCGGTACTCGGCCCCGCCACAGGCATGGCCATGGCGGCTACCTGTGACAGCCTCGTTTCCAAACTCGCATTTCAGGACACATCGATCACGGCGGTGACCACCGTCGCGGCAGGCACTGTCAAGACCGGACCGACCAGTGTCGGCGAACATTGCCTGATCACCGGCAAGATGAAGCAGCGTACCAGCCCGGTGGATGGCAATACCTATGCCATCGGCTTCGAGATGCGACTGCCGAAGGCATGGAACGGACGGTTCTTCTACCAGGCCAACGGCGGCCTGGACGGCAACGTAAGCACGGCGCAGGGCGCGCTCGGTGGCGGGCCGCTAGTGGGCGCGCTGACCATGGGGTTTGCGGTGATCAGCGCCGATGCCGGGCATGCCAGCAGCCAGAATCCGCTATTCGGTCTCGATCCGCAGGCGCGGCTCGACTATGGCTATAACGCCGTGGCAACGCTTACGCCAATGGCCAAGGCGCTGATCTCGCAAGCGTATGGAAAGGGGCCCGACCGTAGTTACTTTGGCGGATGCTCGAACGGTGGCCGCCACGCAATGGTCGCCGCCGCACGCATGGCCAAGGAGTACGACGGTATTGTGGCGGGTGACCCCGGATTCCATCTGCCCAAGGCTGCCATCGGCCAGGTCTATGGCGCCCAGCAGCTTGCGACCGTGTCGACCACAGGCACCGACGGGCTTGCCGATATCACCACCGCGCTCACCGCCACAGAGCGCTCATTGATCTCGAGCCGAATCCTGGCCAAGTGCGATGCCATCGATGGCGCTACCGACGGGATGGTGCAGGACATCAAGGCGTGCCAGTCGCAGTTCAGCCTTGGCAACGACGTGCCGACCTGTGCGGGCAGCACACGTGATGGCACTTGCCTGACCTCGGCGCAGAAGGTGGCCTTGGGCAACTTGTTCGCCGGCGCACGCAACACCGCCGGCCAGGCCCTTTATGCGAGCTTTCCGTTCGACGCCGGCATCAGCGGTGCCAACTGGGCGCAATGGAAGCAGAGCTCGTCGGTTTCCCTGGACCCCGGCGCACTGGCATTCGTCTTCACCACGCCACCTTCGCCGGCGTCGGCACTCAGCGCGATGAAGGCATTCGCGTTGAACTTCAGCATGGATACCGACGCCCCGAAGATCTTTGCAACCAATGGTACGTATCTGGAATCGGCGTGGTCGTTCATGACGCCTCCCAATGAAACGGATCTGTCGGTGCTGAAGAACCGCGGTGCCAAGCTCATGGTCTACCACGGCACCAGCGATCCGGTGTTCTCGTCGAACGATACGACGGACTGGTACGAGCGGCTTGCGGCAGCCAACAGCGGCGACGCCACGAACTTTGCGCGCTTCTTCCCGGTCCCCGGCATGAACCATTGCTCCGGTGGCCCCACGGCCGACCAGTTCGACATCCTGACGCCGCTGGTGGCCTGGGTCGAGCAAGGTACCGCGCCCGACAGCGTTATCGCCACCGCGCGGGGCACAGGAAATGCCACGCCCAATAGCGAGGTGCCGGCGGCATGGACTGCTGGCGCCGTCGATCGCACACGTCCGCTCTGTCCGTACCCCAAGACGGCACGCTACTCGGGCACCGGCGATGTCAATGTCGCCGCCAGCTTCCGCTGCAGCTAACTCGCGCATCCCGCAAGGAGACCAATATGCAAACCTCGACCGCGGTACGCGCGGAGCCAACCTCCGGCGCGGCGCTGACGCTCGCCCTGTGTTTTGTTGTCGCGCTGCTGGAGGGACTCGACCTCCAGTCCATTGGTGTGGCCGCACCACGCATGGCAAAGGAGTTCGGCCTGTCGGTAAGCCAGATGGGGCTGGCGTTCAGCGCCGGAACGTTCGGGCTGCTGCCGGGGGCGATGCTGGGCGGCCGGCTGGCCGACCGCATTGGCCGCAAGCGTGTGTTGATCGTGGCAACCGCACTGTTTGGCGTGTTCTCGATCGCCACTGCCCAGGCATGGGACTTCTGGAGCCTGCTGGCCATCCGCGTGGCTACCGGCATCGGACTGGGCGGCGCCATGCCGAACCTGATTGCCATTTGCTCGGAAGCGGTGCCGGCCAGATTGCGTAACACCGCAGTCAGCATCATGTACTGCGGCATTCCGTTCGGCGGTGCAGTGGCTGCCGTGGTGGGCATTGTGTTTGCCAGCGATGCCGACTGGCGCCACATCTTCTATGTCGGAGGCTTTGGCCCGCTGCTGGTCGTGCCGCTGCTGCTGATGCTGCCCGAGAGCCAACGCTTCGACAAGAAAGGCGGTGAGGCGGTGCGTCCGCCCGCCATTGCATGGGCATTGTTCGGCGAACGCCGCGGCATGGCTACCTGCTGCATCTGGGTGAGCTACTTCTTCACGCTCATCGTGCTGTATTTCCTGCTGAACTGGCTGCCGTCCCTGATGGTGTCCAACGGTCTTAGCCGTGCCCAGGCGGGCTGGGTGCAGATCGTCTTCAACATTGGTGGCGGAGCGGGCGCGCTCGGGATCGGCATGCTCATGGACCGTGGTCGTCCGCGCGCCGTTGTTACCGGCATGTACGCCGGCATCATCGTGGCACTGGCCACGCTGGCAGGCGCATCTGGCATGAGCTGGATGGCATTTGGGGCCTTCCTGGCCGGCCTGTTCGTGATTGGTGCGCAATCGGTACTGTACGCACTGGCTGCGGCGTACTACCCGATGGTGGTGCGCGGTACTGGTGTTGGCGCCGCTGTCGCCATCGGTCGCCTGGGCTCGATCGCGGGGCCGGTGCTGGCCGGGCAACTGCTCGCAATGGGCAAGAACGCCAGCACCATCATCGGCGCCAGCATTCCCATCACGGTCATCTCGGCAGTTGCGGCATTGCTGTTGCTGCGGCGACCGGCCGAGAAGGAATGACCCACAACATCAGACCAACATCACAACAACTACGGAGGAGCGAGGATGAAACGATTTTCGACGGGGAGGCTGCGCGCTGCGTTGGCCACCGCAATACTGACCGCATTGCCGGCGGTCGCCGCCGCGCAGTCAGTGACACTGTACGGCGTGGTCGACACAGGCATCGAGTATGTGAACAACATCGGCGCCAGCAAGAATAGCGTGGTCCGCATGCCCAACGTTACCGGCACCGTGCCGTCGCGCTGGGGCTTGCGCGGGTCCGAGGATCTCGGTGGCGGCCTGAAGAGTGTGTTCGTGCTCGAATCGGGGTTTGCGCCCGACGCAGGCACGTCAGGGCAGGGTGGTCGCCTGTTTGGCCGCCAGGCGCTGGTGGGACTCTCCGGCAACTGGGGCCAGATTGCCTTCGGACGCCAGTATACGATGCTGTTCTGGGCCATGCTGGACCCGGACATCCTGGGGCCGCAGGTGTATGGCACCGGGTCGTTGGACAGCTATATTCCGAACGCGCGCGCCGACAATGCCATCTCGTACAAGGGCACGTTCGGCGGCTTGACGGTCGGCGCTACCTACAGCTTCGGGCGAGACACCGTCAATGCCGGACCGAGCCCCGTTGGCACGAACTGCGCCGGCGAGAATCCGGCTGACAAGTCGGCCTGCCGCGAATGGTCCGCGCTGATCCAGTACGCCACCAAATCCTGGGGTGTGGCGGCCGCCTACGATTCCCAGCGCGGCGGACCCGGGGCATTCGCAGGGTTGACCAGCAGTGGGTTACGCGATGACCGGCTGTCCGTCAACGGCTTTGTATTGCTCGACCGGACCAAGCTTGGTCTCGGCGTGATTCGCCGCGACAACCAGGGCAGTGCCACGCCACGCAGCGAACTCTACTACGCAGGCGCGGCCTACGACATTACCCCCGCGTTCACGTTGGCGGGCCAGGTGAACTACCTGAAGTTCCACAACAGCGACAACAAGGCAATGCTGTACGCCGTGCGTGGCACGTACGCGTTCTCCAAACGGACGTCGGTCTATGCGACTGCAGGCTACATCAACAATGACGGGCAACTGGCGCTGTCGGTCAGCAGCGGTGCCTCGGGTAGCAACCCGCAGGCGGGCGGTTCCCAGTTCGGCGTGATGGCGGGCGTCAAACACATCTTCTGAACCTGCGCGCTTTGTATCGCCTTGTATCCGTGGCCGGGACCCGCAACATTATGATTCAAAAAGGGGGCCCGGCCGACATCCTGAGCTTGCACGCCGTTACCAGACTGCGATGGTTCGTTCGAACCCCGCCCAATCGCCAGATCGATTAGGCGGAGTCAACCAGGAGAACCATCATGTCTTATGCAGTCATCCGGGCTTATCCGCAAATTGCGGCTGCGCGCAGATCCATTCTGGCCACGGCAGTTCTTGCTGGCCTGGTAGCGGCCGGCTCCATTCACCCGGCCCGCGCCTTCGGTGCCGAACCTGCCGCGAAGACGGCCGTCACGCAGCGCGCCAGCGCCGATGAAAGTATTCGCCCATTCAAGGTGCACGTGCCACAGGCGCAGCTTGACGATCTGCGTCGCCGTATTGCCGCCACGCGCTGGCCCGACAAGGAAACCGTCAGCGACGAGTCGCAAGGCGTGCAGTTGGCGCGCGTGCAGGAGCTCGTCCGGTATTGGGGCACGCAATACGACTGGCGCAAGGCCGAGGCCCAGCTCAATGCCTTGCCGCAGTTCGTCACCAAGATCGATGGCGTGGACATCCAGTTTATCCACGTGCGCTCGCGCAACCCCAACGCGTTGCCAATCATCCTCACGCACGGCTGGCCGGGTTCGATCTTCGAGTTCATCAAGACCATTGGTCCGCTGACCGACCCGACTGCGTATGGCGGCCGTGCGGAAGATGCATTCGACGTGGTCATTCCGTCGATTCCCGGATATGGCTTCTCTGGCAGGCCAAAGGAACTGGGTTGGAACCCGGATCGCACGGCGCGCGCGTGGGACGTGCTGATGAAGCGGCTCGGCTATACCAGCTACGTATCGCAGGGCGGAGACCACGGTTCGGTCATCTCGGATGCGCTGGCACGCCAGGCGCCACCGGGGCTCAAGGCGATCCACCTGAACATGCCTGCCACAGTCCCGGGGCCATTGATGAAGTCGATCCTTGCCGGCGATCCGGTGCCATCGGAACTGACTGATCCGGAGCGCAAGGCCTACCAGTCGCTGAGCAGCTTCTTTGGCCGTAATGCAGCCTATGGCGCAATGATGGTCACGCGTCCGCAGACCATTGGCTATTCACTGTCAGATTCGCCAGCGGGCCTTGCTTCCTTTACCTACGAGAAGATTGCCGAGTGGAGCGATAGCGGTGGGGTGCCCGAGCGTGTGCTGACCCGGGATGCGATCCTGAACGACATCACGCTGTATTGGCTTACCAACACCGGTGCGTCGTCATCGCGTTTCTATTGGGAAAACAATAACAACAACTTCAGCGCCGACGCGCAGAAGACGCGCGACATCAAGGTGCCGGTGGCCATCAGCGTATTCCCGCACGAGATCTACCGCGCGCCGGAAAGCTGGAGCAAGCAGGCGTACCCATCGCTGTACTACTACCACGAAGCCGACAAGGGCGGCCACTTCGCGGCCTGGGAGCAGCCGCAACGCTTCGCGGAGGAAATGCGCGCGGCGTTCAAGTCGGTGCGGTAGCAGATATCAAGTTGGCTAACCCATCCGGACTGGCGGCTGGATGGGTTCCTTAACGCTTCGCTCAGTACGCCCCGCGCGCCATTCTGGCGCGTCGTTCCACTTCTTTCTCGCTCGGCGCCGTCTGCGCAAACGATCCGATTGGCACGTCGCCTGCTGGTACGTAGGTATTCAGCACCACCCCGGTCGTCGAGGCCTGCGACTCGACGAGTCGCATGGCGCCCGGCGCCGCGCCGGCTTCGAACAGTCGTTTGCCGCCGCCAAGCACGACCGGAAACGTCCACACGTTGTATTCGTCGATCAGTGACGCAGCCCGCAGGCTCTGTATCAGGTTGCCGCTGCCAATGATCTGCAGATCGTCACCCGCCTCGGCCTTGAGCGCCGCCACGGCCGTGGCCACGTCGCCGCCCAGCAGCGTGGAATTGTTCCAGCCCACTGTATTCAGCGTGCGTGACGCGACATGCTTTTTGGCTGCATTGAGCGTTTGCGCAATCTCGCTGTCGGCCGGCTGGTATGGCCAGTACGCCTCGAAGATCTCGTAGGTCCTGCGGCCCAGCACCAGTTCGCGGTTCTTGCCGTCGAGACCTTTCATCGAGCTGCCCATGACCTCGTCCCAGAAACTGAATGTCCAGCCGCCGAACGCGAACCCGCCGGTGGGGTCTTCCTCCGGGCCACCGGGCGCCTGCATGACGCCGTCGAGCGAAACAAAGGTGGATGCGATGAGCTTTCTCATGGGGGCAACTCCGTGGACGCTTCGATCGGGGCTATTCTACGCGTTTGATGTGGAGCACGCGGCGCGCAATGAGTAGCGAGGGACATGCGCTGTGAAACACTGCAAGGGAGTGACCACTGCATGATGGCACCTGAATCCACCGTTCGTCCGCCCGCCATTGGCCTTGGCAGCGCGGCGCGCGACCTCTATCGCGCGCTCTGGCGCCATGCCGACGGTGCGCGCGCCCAGATGCTTGGCGCAGCCGGTCTGCTGTCGGCCGCGCAGTTGCTGCGGCTGACCATGCCCTGGCTGGCCGCGCAGGCGATCAATGCGCTGCAGCAGGGCAATATGGAAACAGCCGGGCGCTGGATCGTCGGCCTGATCGGCATCTACCTGTTGTCGTGGCTGCTGCATGGTCCGGGCCGGATACTGGAGCGCAACGTGGGCGTGCGCGTGCGCGAGCGGCTGGCCGACCAGCTTTATGCGCGCATCGCCGCCGCGCCTCTGGCCTGGCGCGACGGCCGGCATTCGGGCGAGCTTCAGCACCGCGTGGTGCAGGCCAGCCGGGCGCTGTCGGACTTCGCGCAGAACCAGTTTGGCTACCTGCAAAGCGCGTTCAACTTCGTTGGCCCGATCGTCGCGCTGGCCTTGCTGTCGCGCACCAGCGGCATGATCGCGGTGACCGGGTACGTGGTCATCGCGCTGATCATCCTGCGTTTTGACCGTACGCTGATGCAACTGGCGCGCGCCGAGAATGACGCGGAGCGCCGTTATGCCGCCGCGCTGCTCGACTTTGTCGGCAATGCCGGCACGGTCATCGGGTTGCGACTGCAGGCAGCGTCGCGCAAGCTGCTTGACCGCCGCATGGAGGCAGTGATGGCGCCGTTGCGCCGCGCGGTGATGGTCAATGAAGGCAAGTGGTTTGCGGTGGACCTGCTTGGCATGGGGCTGACCTGGATTCTTGTGGTGGTCTACGTACTGCAGTCGCGTCAACCGGGGCAGGCGGTGCTGCTTGGCACCATCTTCATGATTTACCAGTATGCGCAGCAGGCCGCGTCGGTGGTCGGTGCGATGGCCTCGAATTTCCAGAGCTTCGCGCGCATGCACACTGACTACGGTAGTGCCGAACCGATCTGGGACGCGCCCAGTGATCCGGATGCCATTGTCCCCGCTGTGGTGCCCAACGCGCCGTGGCAGACGCTGGAACTGCGTGGCGCCACCTGGCGCTACGCCGACGACGCGCGCGGTGGTTTGCATGGCATTGACCTCCAGTTGCAGCGCGGCGCGCGCATCGCGCTGATCGGTCCGAGTGGCGGCGGCAAAAGCACGCTGCTGCGCACGCTCGCCGGTCTCTACCATCCGCAGCACGGCGAACTGCGGCGTGATGGCGCGGCACGGGACTGGACCGAACTGCGTACGCTGGCGACGCTGATCCCACAAGAGGCCGACGTGTTCGAAGCCAGCGTGGAGGAAAACCTTACCTTTGGCGCGCCGGCCGATGCGGCGGCGCTGCAGGCTGCGGTCCATGCGGGCGTGTTCGACGAGGTGCTGCAACGACTTCCCGACGGCCTGGCCAGCGCACTGAACGAGCGGGGCGGCAACCTTTCCGGCGGCCAGCGACAACGGCTGGCGCTGTCCCGCGGCGCGCTGGCGGCGCAGGGAAGCTCGCTGCTGCTGCTCGACGAACCTACCAGCGCGCTCGACCCACAAGCTGAAGGCCGAGTGTTCGACCGCATGTTCGCGGCGTTCCCGTCGGCCTGTATTGTTGCCTCGGTACATCGTCCGAGCCTGCTGGCACGGTTCGACACCATCGTGGTGGTGGAGGCCGGACGCGTGACCGATGCCGGGCCGCGCGACGAGGTGCTGGCAAGGCGCGGTGACTGAGTTGCCGTAGCTCTGGCAGGTTCCTTCCACGCGTTACAGCAGTGATTCGATTGGCCGACACCTGAAAACATGTGTCCTGATATAGCGCGCAGATACTGATGATCTCTTCTACCTTAGTGGCACCAGTGCTCAGACGGCATCAAAGCGATGCGGACTGGTTCCCTATTGCGCAAGGAGGTCCATCATGCTGCCGCTTCTCGCACTCCACAATCTCGCGCAACGGCGCGGCGATGGGCTGCGCCCGGAGTTGTTGGCGTTGCTAACGCGTCGTATCGAAAGTGGTCTGTCTGCTCCGATGGAGTCGGATGACTCGCCACCTCTGCGCTCGGCGGATTTCCATTCAGAGGAAATTAACTGCGCCGAAAGCTCTCACGACTGAGTCGCCAGCAGGGTACGGCTCTCCACGACCCTTAGCGGACCGTCGCAGCAGGAAACCTAAAGGACCGGCGAGAGAAAGCTGCGAGAAAGCGCTTTTCCCTTATATCCCGTGGCACTTCTTGAACTTCTTGCCGCTGCCGCAAGGGCACGGGTCGTTGCGGCCGGGCTGGTCGCCCCTCACCACGGCCTCCACGCGCGGGCCCAGGCTCTTCCAGATCTGGCGCAGGTCGTAGACAGCCCAGATCGCCTCGCCGAAGGTTTCCACGCGCGCCTGGCTGGCGCTGGGCGGGCCATCCTCGCTGTACATGCAGACCTCGGGCTGGCCGGTGTCGTCCTCGGTCAGGGCGACGATGCCGTCGAGCGCGTCGTCCAGCCACTGGGCGGCTTCCTTGTCGCGCGGGGCGGCCCATTCCTCGGGCCAGTTCTCCACCGCGAACATGAAGCCCAGCGCCCACACCTGGCCAAACGACGGGATTTCCCGCCCGTCCATCTCTGCGCGCTCTTCTTGGGGCAGGCTCAAGATGGCGCCGCGGATGTCCATGGCCTCGGGATGGAAGGTGCGTTCGTCCTCCAGCGTCTCCACGGGCTGGTCGAGCTGGTGCTCCACCTCGTTCCATCGGCGCTGCCACAGCTCCATAAAGCGGGTCTGCTGGGCCGCTTCACGGAACGCGGGCAGCAACGGCAGCGGGCTGCCCTCGGCCACGTCGAGCGCCGCGCCGTCGCCCAGCAGCATGGGCAGGTAGTCGGCAGCGGGGATGCGGCGGCGCGTGCAGACCAGGGCCGTGAGAAAGCCGTCGCAGAACTCCCATTGCGGGATTTCCTCAGCGCGCTGGCGCAGGTCGTCCAGCAGATCGTCAAGCTCTTGGAGTTCGTCGGGTGTCAGGGCGGTGGCTTCGGTCATGGGGCGGGTTCTCGCGGTGCGGGTTGGGGATGCGCTGGACGCATCGCCGCGAAGTATAGCGCCGCCGCTTTGGTTGCAAGAGCCACAATCTCTCGTTTCACGCGTTCGCCGCGAAGTCTCCGAACCACTGTGCGGATCGAGGATAGTCAGGGCGTCGCCGCAGACCACCCGCCAGCCGCGCTTGTTTAGAACTCTTGCTGGGTCGGTCGCAGGACGATCTCGTTGATATCCACGTCTGCCGGCTGCTCGATGGCGTAAGTGATCGCGCGGGCGACGGCGTCGGCAGGAATGGCCATCTTGTAGAAGTCCTTCACAAACGCGGCGCTTTCCTCGTGGCTGCTGCCGTGCTTCAGTTCCGAGTCAACCGCACCGGGTTCGATCGCCGTCCGTTGACGAGTGTCAATGTCTCTGCTCATAGACCACTTGTACCATGTGGCCGATGCAACGATTCCAAGCCTTTAGATTCGAACTGACACAGGCGCTGTTCGTCTGTGTCCAAGGCGGGTACAAGAACAACGCCGATCACGTCGGCGCGATCAGTATTTTAGAGCGCGGAAAGCGCTTGTTAGCCTGTGGAGAGCCGGTGCAGTCGGGCCGCTCGAAGAAGCAGGAACCCACCGAGGCGACTCAGGCCCTCGCGGCCTAAGCGCGGTAGGAATTCCCGTCGTTTAGGGCGGGGAGGATTTCAATCGATTGGAGATGTTGCGGATATTTGTGGCGGCCGCCGAAGCTGGCAGCTTCAAGGATGCCGCCATCCGTTTGGGCATTTCGCCTCAGGCCGTGACGCGCGGAGTCCAGGAGCTCGAACGCTTGCAGGGGGAACTGCTGTTTCACCGGAATACGCGCCAAATCCGCATCACGGCGTTCGGTGAGGCGCTCGCGCAAACTGCGCGGGAACGCCTGGCGTTGATCGATGCGATGTTCTCCCCAAACGATGCCAACAAAGACGAGGACTACGCCGGCATCGTTCGCATTACCGCGCCGAAGGCTCTGGGTCGAATCGGATTGCTCCCAACGCTTTCAACCTTGGCCATTGCACATCCCGGTCTGCGCATTGACCTCAGTCTTAGCGACACCCCCGCTGATGTTGTGGACGAGCGCATCGACATTGGTGTGCGGTTCGGGCCGGTGCGAGACAACCGATTTATTGCGCGCAAGGTAAATAGTCATGCGTTCCATGTGGTCGCAGCGCCCGCCCTTATCGATCGAAGGGGGGCGCCGACGCAGATCCACGATCTAGAAACACTGCCAACGACGGTCATGCACGACTTGTCGACAGGCCGTCCCTGGCCATGGCTGTTCGCGCAGGGACGCAAGTACACGCCTTCGGCGCCGACGTTTGCCAGTAATGACTCCGAAGCGGAGCTGGATGCGGTGCTGTCGGGCCTGGCGTTTGGCCAGATTGCAGGATTTCTGGCCGAGGATCACATCGCTGCGGGACGCTTGGTGCGCGTGATGCAACATCTCGAGCCAAGTCCGTGGGACCTCTATGTCTACCGGCCCCAACGGGGGCCGGTGGCGCCTCGTGTGCGACTGGTGTTCGATGGACTGGTCAAATCGCTGGCGGGCGCTTGAAAGGCCCGGTCCGCGTTTCTTGGCCGGACTCTGCCCTCGGCCATGACACGACGTTCACGGCGACCTGTAAAGGGGAAATAAATAAATATCGTACGATATAGTTTTTTTCTCATTTCAGGCCATGTCCGACGCTCAATCCAATGACGTACAGCAGGTCAATCTGCGTGCTGTGATGATCCTGGTAACGGGTGCGCTCTTCATGGAGATCCTTGATGGGAGCATCATCGCCACGGCGCTACCGGCGATGGCGCAGTCCTTTGGAACGACAGCGGTAAAGCTCAACATCGGTGTGAGTGCATATCTGCTCGCCCTCGGCGTGTTCATTCCCGCCAGCGGCTGGGCGGTCGACCGGTTTGGCGCGCGGTATGTCTTCGCATTGGCCATCCTGCTGTTCACGGTCAGTTCCGCGCTGTGCGGTATCGCTGACAGCCTGCCCAGCTTCGTGGCGTTCCGGATTGTCCAGGGCATAGCGGGAGCGATGATGGTGCCCGTGGGTCGGCTGGTCGTCATCTCCTATACGCCACCGAATCGGCTGATGGCTGCAATGTCCGCACTGATCTGGCCGGCGCTAATCGCGCCGGTGCTCGGCCCCCCACTAGGCGGCTTTATCGCAACGCATTTCGGTTGGCGATGGATCTTTTACCTGAACCTGCCACTGGGGATGATCGCGCTGATCGCGGCATGGTTCGTTATTCCCAATGCGCGCGGCGCATCAATGCGGCGTTTCGACTGGATTGGCTTCGTCTTGTGTGGGGCGGGGACATTCATGCTGCTGTCCGGGCTCGAACGGGTAGCGGAATACCCCGATGTCTGGAGTGCCGCATTGCTGAGCGCGGGCGCGCTCTCTGTATTCCTGGCTGTCAGGCATTTGCGGCGCGCTCCTGCGCCTTTGGTCGGACTTCGTGCCTTTACCATCCCCACATTCCTTGTCGCCATGCGCGGGGGTTCGCTATTCCGCATCGCTATTAGCAGTGCGCCGTTCCTACTCCCATTGATGTTCCAGGTGGGATTTGGCTATGACGCGTTCCGGTCGGGTCTGTTGGTCCTGTTTGTTTTCGTCGGCAATCTGGCGATGAAATCAGTCACCACCCCGATACTCAGGCGGTTCGGCTATCGGACGGTGATGATCTGGAACGGCCTGTTCTGTGCGCTGAGCCTTGGAACTTGTGCGTTACTGACTCCGGACATGCCGGTGCCGCTTGTGGCGGCCATCCTGATTGTTGCAGGCATGACGCGTTCCATGCAATTCACGGTGCTTGGCACGATTGCGTATGCCGACGTGCCGAAGCCGCAGATGCCTGACGCCAACGGGCTGTTCAATACCCTTAGTCAAGTCGCGATGGCCGCAGGCATCACGCTCGGCGCACTGAGTGTTCGCGCTGGTCACGTCGTCACGACATCGCTCGGCCTGGCTGCGCCTGGCGCTGACTATCGCATCGCGTTCGTATTCGTGGCGATTTTCGCGTTGACCGGTTTGTATGACGCGCTTCGAATTGCTCCGGGGGCGGCTGATCATTTCGTAGAGAGAACGCCTCGAAAGCCGGCACCCTAATCGATAATTGGAGAGCTTGGTCCAATTCGATCGCCGTGCTGCTGTCCCAACTGTCATGCACGCTTCGCGACGGACGTATCCGCTACTACGTTCTTAAGAAGGTTGGCTAAGGCGGACGGCAGCGGTTCGACGCCTGCGGATGGTCCTCCTCGATTGCGACACGTATCGTCGTCTGTAACGCGCCCTGCCTCTGCAGAAACAAAGCTTACGGATTGTCACGAGTTGGTAGTCAACTGACCGTGAGATTGCCCCGTTTTGTGGGATAAGCGCGGCACATCGCAGCGCCCAAACCTCTCAGAAGGATTGTCGATCATGAAGAAGCTGTTTGCTGCCGTTGCCGCTTTTGCCATCACTGGTGCCGCCTTTGCGCAAGGTGTTGCCCCGGCTCCCGCCACGGCCGCTCCCGCAGCGCCGGCCACTGCGGTAGCTACGCCGTCCGCTGCGAAAGCGCCCGCCGCTACAGCGACCCACAAGCATGCCACCAAGCACGCCAAGGCAACCAAGGTGAGCGCCGAGAAGGCTGCTGCGCCGGCCAAGACCGAGAAGGCTACGGTCACGGCAGAAAAGGCCGCGCCGGCAGACGCCGTCAAGAAGCAGTAATCGCGAGCCAGTAGACCTGCGGGTTGACGCCACAGGCGCACCCGCAAAGAAAGCAGCCGACATCGTCGGCTGTTTTCTTTTGGAAGAGATGAAGGCGGTTAAGCCCGCGGGGCATAAGCCCTTCTTGACGTTTTTTTAACGTCCACGCGGGGAGCCTCAGTTTCCAACGTCGAAGTCATTACTATCGGTAGGTCCAATCAAGATCAATATGCCGTAGAACAGCGCCGCCAGGAACAGCGTCTCCAGCATCCCTGACAATCGCTTGCTGCTTGACATCCTCCCCTGCGCCTGAAGGCGGGGGATTCCTTCTGCGTCTGAAACGATGACTCCAGTGTCAGCTCACTTCGGCGGGTTC
>NZ_DBHKYV010000046.1:0-63986 GCF_057315035.1 Cupriavidus sp.
GAGCACCGGGTTAGTGTTGCGCTCGGTACTGATATCGCAGCAAGCGTGCCAGCGCAGGGCAGATTTTCGAAAGAATCTGGAAAGCCTTGATGGGGTTGGGTTTGCGGGTGGGGGGAGGGGTGCGCCGGCGCGCGGGGTGTTGCCGGTAGTGCGGCGAGTGGTGGGGTGTTGCCAACAGAATATTGTCAGGTGTTGGGGACCTGGCAACGCCTGGGGAGCGTTGCACGATAAGGGGGCTCGGAGACAACCATCGCCCGAAACACCCTGGAGTAGTTCATCGAACCCGGGCGCCGCCCTCGTGCACGTGCTTCCATTCTTCTGATTCTCACCAGATCTGGTGGGAATCAGAATGCCTAAGTAATCCCATGTGAACCGACGGCCTTCAGGACACGCCTACCTTGCAGCAACAGTGCCGTGTCTTTCGATCGCAAGCCTTTGGCCCACGCCACCCTGACGCGCTCCGCGTCGATGCAAGATCAGGGGGGGGCGATCAGTACCGTATCCCCGGTTGAATCGGCATCCAGCATCGCGGTTCAGATTATTGTCCGGAGCCGCCGGCACGGCTGGCCTAAAGGGCTGGATTGGCCGGTAATGCTCTTTGACATTGCTTCAATCGCGGTTAAAAGACTTTGAACAAGTCTCCTACTTCTGGATGACATTCCTGACGGTGGCGTGGATCTATCCTTTGGCTGTATCACGGCAGGCCGCAGACCATCGTTCGGCGGCTTCGGCGTAGGTGCGCGCCTTACGCTGTCAGATTTCCGTCATCGCAGTTCATCACAATGAGCAATGAGCGCGAGCACAAACGAGGCGTCGAACTTTTCAGGCGGGAGGCGCAAATGGGATTGTGGTTAAACGAGATCCAGAAGGCGAAAGAGAGAAGCGCTGGCCTGGATCTGCGGGCACTCGCTGACTATGCGCGTGACAAGACGCCCGCTCAACTCAGCACCCCCGAGCAACTTGCCGAGAGAAAGCAGTTTCTTGACGAAAGCCTGCGCGACCCCAAGGAGTCGCAGGAATTTTTCGAGCGGATCATCGCCGGCAATGAACTGCAAAGCGTCAATTACCTTGCGCGCGGCGCGCGAGCCGCGCGCGCAGTTTCGCGGATTGTCATTCGCACGGCTTCCGGGCAACTCTTCGGCTATGGAACGGGATTCTTGATCGCGCCGCGGGTCATCATCACCAATCACCATGTGCTGGAGAATGCCGGCGCTGCCGCGCGGTCAACGGCGCAGTTCGAATACGAGGCAGACATTGACGGCCAGCCGCTGAAAGCAGTGAGCTTCTCGCTGGAGCCAACCCAACTGTTTTTCACTTCCGCGCAGCTTGACTTCACCGTGGTAGCAGTGGCGCCAACCCCGGACATCGGGCAAACGCCACTTTCGGAATATGGATGCCTGCCACTGGTCGGGAGCACGGGCAAAGTGGTCGACGGCGAGTGGCTGACCATCATTCAGCATCCCAATGGGGAGCGCAAGCAGGTTTGCGTACGGGAGAACAAGCTCATCAAGCGTGACACCGACGTGCTCTGGTACTCGACCGACACGCTTGGTGGTTCATCCGGCTCCCCCACCTTCAATAACGACTGGTACGTCGTTGCTTTACATCACAGTGGAGTTCCGCTGCAAAAGGACGGTCGCATTCAGACCATCAGCGGACAGGACTATGACCCTGCCCGGCATGGTGATCAGGATATCAAGTGGATTGCGAACGAAGGCATCCGGGTATCGCGAATCGTCGAAACGTTGAGTCAGGCACTGCCAACGCATCCGTTACTGCAGCCAATCTTCCGGGCGACGCCTGCGAGTGCTCGTATCCTGCCGGATTCGGTGGACGCGCTTCGCAATACATCCGCTCCTGTCGCACCAATCGCACCAGTCGCGCGTCTTGCGCGCGCCACCACGAATGCCCGCCATGCGGCCGCCAACATGGAAGGAGTAGCAAACATGGACTTCGAAGTCAGTCGCACCGTGACGGTGACGTTGGAAATCGACCGGGCAGGAGGGGCGAGGGTCGTGGCTGGCGGCGAGTCCTCGCTTGAAGCCGCCGCGTTTGCCGAAGCGCGCAAAACGCAGCAGGCGCAGGCACCATTCGATGTGCCGTTCGATGCCACATATGCATCTCGCAAAGGATATGACGAAGACTTTCTTGGTGGCGGCAATAAGGTCTATCTCCCCGAAATGCAGCCAGCGCTCGCTCAGGTTGCCACCAGGTTGATCAAGCCGGCGGCGAATGCCGACCCGCAAGTGCTGAAGTACCACAACTACAGTGTCGTGATGCACAGCAAACGGCGATTTGCCATCTACTCCGCAGCTAACGTCGACTTCGGCGGCCGCTTTGACATGTCCCGCCCACCGGATCAGTGGAGAGAGGATCCACGCATTCCTTTGGAGTCCCAGGTTTCCGGCTTCTATTACAAGAAGAACCAGTTCGACCGCGGACATCTGACGCGGCGTGAAGATCTGGAGTTCGGCAGATCGCGCAAGATTGCGCTGCAGTCCGCCGCAGATACATGCCACTGGACCAACTGCACGCCGCAGCACGCCAAATTCAATCAGAACAAGGAACTGTGGCAAGGTGTGGAAAGACACGTGCTGGAAGCCTCCATAGAGGCCGATGATGTCAAGGCCCAGGTCATCACGGGTCCGGTGCTGCAGGAGGACGATCCGGTCTGGGAGCGCTTCAAGGAGATTCAGTACCCCTTGAAGTTCTGGAAGGTCGTCGCGGCGATCAACGGCAACAACCAGCTATTCGCGACAGCATATCTGCTCGACCAATCGGAGGTCGTTGACCAGTTCGGTATCGAGGCCGTACCCGTGGTGCCGTTCACAGCGTTCAAGACTTTTCAGGTGCCGATCACCGAAGTCGAGCGCCTGACGAATCTGCTATTTCACGCACAGGTGGACGGTAAGAAGGTTCGCCTAAGCGAATTCGACCCATTGAAAAGCGGCGCGCAACGCAGGCCGGGTGCACGTCGGCGTCGCCCAGGCGCGGAGGAGGCGGCAGGCATCGACGTGCCAATTGACTACGTTCTTCTGGAATCGCTTGAAGACGTCGTTCGCGGGTGATCGGCAGCTACCCCTCCGGATAGCGCGTACAGGTCAAGGCGCGGACCGGGGTTGTCGCAGTTCGATCGGCGTGCCATGCGGTGTTCGCCGGGCTGCCTCGTCCCATGCGTTGCGACATTTCAACAACCCGTCCGTTGTCACCCAACCTTTCGTCGTCGCGATCCGTTCGAGTGCTGTCAGCCAGTGCGTGTAATACGTATCGCCGTGGTCCGGGTCACCAGACGCTTGCGCGTCCTGGATCGCAATGTTCAGGTATGCCG
Organism: Cupriavidus sp.; assembly: GCF_057315035.1. Classification (NCBI taxonomy): domain Bacteria; kingdom Pseudomonadati; phylum Pseudomonadota; class Betaproteobacteria; order Burkholderiales; family Burkholderiaceae; genus Cupriavidus; species Cupriavidus sp. The sequence goes on from NZ_DBHKYV010000046.1 coordinate 3,329, forward strand.
CCCATTCTGTCCAAGTGAACAGACCGCGCTCATGCAGCGCAAGCGTTATCGCGAAGGTCGCTGCCTGCCAAGGTGCATCGAAGACGGGCTCGTCATCCTCGCGAGCCGTCTCCTGTGGGCTGCTACGGAATATGAACTGAGTCTTTCCGGTCGAGGACATATCAGGCTGCCAGCGCGTTTGCAGGATCGAGATACCGCTCCCAGCAATCAACGCATACCGACGATGCGGTCGTATCTGCGCCCCACAATTCGGCAGCTTCGAAGCGCACGGTATATAGCCATTGAGGTTGCTCGCCTTCTCCCACCGCATTCGTGTCGGGGAAGACATGCGCGCCATGCCGTGCGACGATCAGGCCTCGCTTGCCTCGGCAATAGCGCGGCAGCCGGGTGTGCGTGAGCGGATGCAACTTGCGGGTCCGTACGATGTCGCCGACCACGAAGCGTGCTTCGCCGGAAGGTGGACGATCAACCGGGCTGCCTCTCGAGAGCGCAGCAGCCACCTGGTCGCCCGCCAACACTCGCGGAATTGGTGCCGCTGGGGTCATTGATGCGCCGCTATCGATTTCTTCGGCAGTGGCTAGACCGGTAGCCAGCATCAGTTTCCTGAGGCCCTCGAACCAGATCTCGTAGTAGCTGCTCGCGAGGTATTGCACGGGCGGCAGACTCTCGCGAGCAGCGCGGGACATGTCGAGGTTCCATTTGCCGGTCGCCCCCATGGCAAGCGTTAAGGCATGCACGCGACGTTCCCAGTTGGCGTGAAACGGCGGCTCATCGGTCTCTGGCTGGACTGGGCCGAATGCCTGCATGCCTCCAAGGTCCTGTGCGCCGTTCATGTGGGGTCCTGTTTCCGATCGTCAGGCATCTTTGGCAACCCAGTGCCGATCATCGAGTCGCGCGTGACGAGTTCAGCGAGCGCGTTCTCGCCCATGCCGTCGGTGCCGGGTGGACGCATTGGCAACACCAGATAGCGGATCTCGGCGGTGGAATCCCACACACGAACTTCCACGTCGGGCGGAAGTTCGAAGCCGAATTCCATCAGTACGCCGCGCGGATCGATGACCGCGCGCGAGCGGTACGGTGCCGACTTGTACCAGACAGGCGGTAGCCCGAGCACAGGCCATGGATAGCACGAGCATAGGGTACAAACCACCATGTTGTGCACAGCCGGCGTATTCTCCAGGGCCACCATATGTTCGCCTTGCCTGCCCGTGTAGCCGAGGGACGCAATTGCCGCGGTGGCGTCGTCGAGAAGCCATTGTCTGTAGCCGGGATCGCTCCAGGCCCTTGCAACGACTCGCGCCCCGTTATGCGGCCCGACCTTGTGTTCATACGTCTCGACGAGGATGTCAAGCGCAGCGGGATCGACATAGCCCTTTTCTATCAGAAGGGTTTCGAGCGCGCGTACGCGCAGGTCCATCGCGGACAATACGCTGCCTTCATGATCGTCTGTGTCAGCGTGAGGTCGGACCGGCCCGCCGTGATGGTGATCGTCGTGACTCATCGACGTTCGTCCTGGAGGATGTGATGAACGCAGTATGGTTCGGGATCGATGCAAACGCAAAACGGTGGCGCGAAGTGTGGAGCCATTACTTAACGTGCAGGATCACGCGTCCCTCCGAGATCTTGGGGGCACTCTACGGATAATTTTCGTCTGTCCGCCAGCGGGCGAGGGAATTGAAGGCCATGAGTGATCTCCTGGTTCCTCCGGCTGGAACGCTGGCGGGTTGCGCCCTGGTTGCAGGCAGTACGTACAACAAGCGCGGCCTGGCGCGGCCAGTGAAATACGCTCACTTGACGACGTGCCATACGTCCCTGAAGTTGTCGCCGTTCTTGTCGCCGGCCTGCTTGTCAGCGCTGTAGGTGTAGAGCGGCTTGCCGTTGTAGGCCCATTGCTTGGACCCGTCGTCACGGCTAATCACAGTGAAGCTGCCTTCGGGCTTGGCATTTGCGGCGGCAGTGGCGGCCGGCCACAGCTTGATGCAGGCGTCATTGCACATGCTCTTGCCGGGCACGTCTTTGTCGAACGTATAGAGCGTCATGCCGCTGGCGTTAACCAGTACACCGTCTGCCATCTTGGCTGGAGGTTCGGCCTGGGCCAGCGTCGTGAGCGCGGCGGAGAGCGATAGGGCAAGCATGGGGATGTGGCGCATCTTCATGATCTGAACTCCCAAAAAAGGGTGGGCAACAATGGGATGGACGCATGTCCTGGCTTCAGTACTCCAAGACTAGGCGAATATTTCAGGAGTCATGGCCGTGGCCGGCCATATTTTCCAGCTCTTGCCGGGAGGGGGCGTATGCACCGGCATGGCTGGCCGCCACTGCTGCTGCGGCGGCGGCCAAACACGCCTGGGTCGCAAGGTTCGATGATGGTTCGGCCAGCACCGCGGACATCCAGCCGCCCATGGCGGCATCCCCGCACCCTACGGTGTCCACAACGTCTACCCGAAATGCCGCTTGCTCCACCACGCTGTCAGACTGGAACAGGGTGAGGCCGTCGGCCCCGCGCGTGAGCATGATCGTGGCGTCCGGCGCCATGGACCGCACGTGTGCTAACGCGGCGTCCATGGCCAACGTGGGAAACAGGCCCGCCAGATCTTCGTCCGAAATCTTTACGTAGGACGCCAGCCGCAGCATGTGCGCAAGTACCTCGCCATAGCCCGGCGCATTCATCAGCTCGCGGTAGTTCGGGTCGAAAGCAATCCGCTTGCCGGCTTCGGCGGCCTGCATGGCTTCTTCGCACAGGCGCGCGGCAAGCGGCTGACGTGCCAGGCTGATCGAGCCAAAGTGAATGACTTCGGCCGCCTGGCGCCAGCCCTCCGGCAGCCGGGATGGGTCGAAATGCAGGTCGGCACTGTCGTCGCCCACGAAGAAGTACTGGGGGGGATGGCGCAAAGCGACAAACGCCAGGAAGGGCGAGCGTGCGACACGTTGCAGGAAGCGCATGTCTAGTCCGGCTTGCTCGCTGGCGCTGGCTAGTTCATCGCCAAGCAGGTCCTGGCTGACGGCGCCGGCAAAGGCCGTGTCGATGCCCAGGCGCGCGCCGACGCGTGCCACGTTCCAGCAGGAACCGCCTGGCAGGCCGAGCCAGCTTCCATCGGCCTGGCGAACCATGTCGGTGAGCGCCTCGCCGAACACGACGTAGCGGGGCAAAGGCTTGAACATTGATGACTCCTGAATCTGTGCTTGCATGGCGTAAGTCAGGCCGGCGCCATCGCTTTGGTGCGGCGCGCGCGGCGGATCAGCGCTGCCGTCGAGGCGTCATGTGGCTGCTCCGGTGCGCCTTCCAGTTCGCGCTCAATAGGGCGCGCCAGCATCTTTCCAAGTTCCACGCCCCATTGGTCGAAGGGATTGATGTTCCAAAGTGCGCCCTGCACAAATGTGCGGTGCTCGGACATGGCAAGCAGGGCGCCCAGGTGGAATGCATCCAGGCGCTGCAGCAACAGGGTGTTGCTGGGGCGATTGCCGTCGAACACCAGATGCGGCACCAGTGCCTCATCGGTCTGTCCGTCGGCCAGTACCTCATCGGCGAAGCGCCCGCGCAATAGTGCTTCGCCCTGCGCAAAGCAATTAGCCAGCAACTTGGTATGGTGGCCGGGTAGATCGCTATGCGGTTCCAGGCAGGCAATGAAATCCACCGGCACCAGTTGCGAGCCCTGGTGCACCATCTGGAAATAGGCATGCTGACCATTGGTACCGGTGGTGCCCCATATCACCGCGGCCGAGCCGACCTCCAGCGCCGCACCGTTGTGCTGCACCGACTTGCCGTTGCTCTCCATCTCCAGTTGCTGCAAGAAGGCCGGCAGCAATTCCAGCGGCTCGCAATAGGGCGCAATGCAGCGACTGCTTGCTCCGAGCAGACTGCGGTACCAGACGTCCAGCAGACCCAGAATTATCGGTAGGTTCTGCTCCGGTGCCTCACTGGCGAAGTGCCGGTCCATGGCCCTGGCGCCGTCGAGCAACTGACGGAACCTGTCAAAGCCGATTGCCACTGCGATCGACAGGCCCACGGCCGACCACAGCGAGAAGCGTCCGCCCACCCAGTCCCAGAACGGGAACATGTTGGCAGGGTCGATGCCGAACGCCTCCACGGCGTCCCGGTTGGTCGACACGGCCACGAAGTGGCGCGCCAGGTGAGCCTGCGTTGCGCCATGGCGCAGAAACCAGTCGCGCGCGGTATGGGCGTTGGCCATCGTCTCCAGCGTGGTGAACGTCTTGGAACAGACGATCACCAGCGTGGTAGCGGCATCCAGGCGGGCCAGCTTGCGGGCGAGGTCATAGCCGTCCACGTTGGCGACGAAATGCACGCGTGGCGCGGGTTCACCATCCTCCGCCAGCGCGCGGCACACCATGCGTGGTCCAAGGTCAGATCCGCCGATGCCGATGTTGACCACATCGGTGATGGCGCGACCGTCAAAACCTGTCCACGTGCCGCTGCGTACTTCATGCGCGAACCGTTCCATTTGGGCCAGAACGGCTGACACATCGGGTTCTACCGGCACGCCCAATGCGCGGTAGTCATCGCCGGGGCGGGCACGCAGCGCCATGTGCAGGGCCGCGCGGCGCTCGGTGGTGTTGACCGGTTCGCCGGCAAACATGGCATCGCGCCGCTCGCACACGCGCGCCTGACGGGCCAGCTCAAACAGCAGGTTCAGGGTTTCCTCGGTGACGCGGTTCTTGGCGTAATCAAGGGTCAGGCCGCAAGCCTCAGCCGTCAGGCGCTCGGAACGGGCCTGGCCGTGCGGACCCGCGAACCAGTCACGCATATGGGTTTGGCGAATCTTGGCGGCATGATGACGCAAGGCTTGCCAGGCGGGGAGGGACGTCAACATCGGGGCTACTCCTATGCGGTGATCGGCAAATCATTGACTGCAAATTTGGACTACATCTCTTCATGCCAGGCCATGCCGTCGCGCGACAGCAGCGCGCTGGAGGCCGCTGGTCCCCAGGAGCCGGCTGTGTATGGCTTGGGCGGGACGTTGGTTGTCTCCCAAGTCTTGAGAATGGGTGCGACCCAGCGCCAGGCCTGGGCTTGTTCGTCCCGCCGTACGAAGAGGTCGAGTCGGCCGCGAATGACATCCAGCAGCAGGCGCTCGTACGCGCCCATGCGGCGCAGGCCCGTGCCTGCCCCGGGGCGCTGCAGGTCTAGTGAAGCTGGCACCAGGGCCTGCGTGTCACCGGGCTGCTTGGTCAGGAAATAAAGCCGAATGCTTTCTTCCGGTTGCAGCGTAATGACAAGCCGGTTCCCCGCCGGTGTGCCAAGCGGGCGCGCGAACAGGGCGTGGGGCACCTCGTGGAACTGGATGACAATTTCCGCCACGCGCGATTGCATGCGCTTGCCCGTGCGCAGGTAGAAGGGCACGCCGGCCCAGCGCCAGTTGGCGATCTCCGCTTTGATGGCGACGAAGGTTTCGGTCCGGCTTTCGGCTGGAATGCCGGGCTCGCTCACGTATCCGGGCGCCGGGTCGCCGCCGGCCGCGCCGCGGCAATACTGGCCCCGTACGACTTTCTCGGCGACTTCCTCGGGCCGGATCGGCTTGAGCGCCTTGAGGATCTTCAGCTTCTCGTCACGGATTGCATCCTCGGACAAACTGGTGGGCGGTTCCATCGCCACCATGCACAGCAACTGCAGCAGATGGTTCTGCACCATGTCGCGTAGCGCGCCGATGCCGTCATAGAAGTTGCCGCGCCGCTCCACGCCAAGCTCCTCGGCGATGGTAATCTGCACGTCCTTCACCCACTCGCGTCGCCACAACGGTTCGAACAGCACGTTGCCGAAACGTACCGCCATCAGGTTCTGCACGGACTCCTTGCCCAGGTAGTGGTCGATGCGATAGATCTGCTCTTCGGCGAAGAACCTCGCCACTGCCGAATTGATTGCCTCGGATGATTCCAGGTCAAGGCCCAGCGGTTTTTCCAGCACGATGCGGCTGCGCTGGCTGGTGAGGCCGACGCGCGCCAGTTGCTCGCAGATCTTGACGAAGAGGTGCGGCGCGGTGGCCAGGTAACACACCACCACCGGCGCGGCCCGGGCATTCACCAGCTCGGCCAATGCGTCGAATCCCGGCTCCGTATTGGCGTCCACCTGCAGGTAGACGATGCGTTCCAGGAAGCCCGGCCAGGACGAGGCCACGGCATTGCCGGCCAGCGCGGGCAGTACCTCGTCGTTTAGCATGGCAAGGTAGGCCTCGTGGGCCAGCGGCTGACTGCCCAGCGCGAGGATGCGCCCGCGCGGATGCAGCGCACCTGCCGCATGCGCGTCGAACAAGGCTGGCAGGAGCTTGCGGCGGGCGAGGTCGCCAGTGGCGCCGAACAATACGAAATCGAACTCCGGGGCCTGCGCGCCGGTCTTGGGGCTATCCATCATCTCACCAGGTAAGGTCTGAAAGGTATTCGGGTATGGCAGGGGCGCTACCTTGGTGCTGCCCAACCCTTGTAGTCGTGGACATTGGCGCGCGTGACCAGTGTGGAGGGCAGCAACATCACCGGCTTGGCGGGGCGCTGACCGTTCATCATGCCCACCCCCAGTTGCACCGCAGTGCGTGCAATGGCCCACGGATCCTGGCTCGCCGAGGCCTGCACCAGCGTGTCAGACTTCAGCGCCGCCTCGATATCGGGTGCTCCGTCGACCGATGCGATCACGATGCCGCGCCGGTTGAGCTGCCGGGCGGCCAGGTCGGCCCCGACGGCCTGTGGGTCATTGATGGTGAAGACCGCATCCACCTTGGGAAAGCGCGTGAGGTAGAGCTGCATGACGTTGAGGCCGCCTTCGCGCGATCCTTTGGCGTCCTGGTCGTCGGACAGGATGCGGATGTCAGGGTGCTTGGCCAGCACCGTCTTGCAGCCCCTGACGCGATCCAGTACGGCCGATACCGGCGGCCCGTTCTGGATGATGAGGTTGCCGCGGCCCTTGAGTCGTTCGGCAAGAAAACCGCAGGCCAGTTCGCCGGCCTGGATGTTGTCGGTCTGCACCGTGGCATCGGCGCCGGCTGCGGCAACGTCCACCGCCACCACCACGATGCCCGCCTTCTTCGCCTTGCGCACGGCTGGTTCGATGGCGCGAGCATCGGCCGCGTTGATAAGGATCAGGTCCACGCCGGCCACGATAAAGCTGTCGATGTGCGAGAACTGCTTGTTGAGGTCATAGTCGGCCGACAGCACGGTAACCTTGGCCTGCGGGTTTATCTGCTTTGCGGCCGTTTCGGCACCGCGGGCCAGTGCCACGAAGTAGGGGTTGCCGAGCGAGCCCAACGTGACCCCCATCTTCTTCAGTTGCCGCGGCGCGGTGGCCATGGCGCCTTCCGTGGCCGCGGTTTGTGCCATGGCGCCGGCAGTGCAGCACGCACCAAGCGCAACTGCCGTCAGGAATTGCTTGATCACTTTTATCTCCTGTACGTGCTCAGGTGCGGGCCGAGCCCTTCTGGCGATAACGGTCCAGCGCCACCGCGCCGATGATCACCAGGCCCTTGATGATGTACTGCCAGATGTCCGACACCCCCAGCAGCACCAGGCCATTGGACAGCGCAGCAATGATCAGCGCGCCGATCAGCGTGCCGCCGATCGAGCCGACCCCGCCGACAAAGCTGGTGCCCCCGAGGATCACCGCGGCGATCGCGTCCAGCTCATAAGATTGCCCGAGCTGCAGACCGTTGGCCGCGTACAGGCGCGAGGCAGACATCACGCCACCGAGCCCTGCCAGCAGGCCGGATGCCGCATAGACAAACAGCAGCACCACCCACACCTTGATGCCTGACAACCGCGCCGCCTCGGCGTTGCCACCCACGGCGTAGATTTGCAGCCCCAACACGGTCCGGCGCAGCACGACCCAGGACACCGCGACCACGGCCGAGGCGATAATCACCAACCAGGGCACGCCCAGTACGTCGCCATTACCGATGAAGGCAAAGCCGATGTCGGGGTTGTAGATCGTGCCGTCATGCCCGACCAGCCGTGCCAGTCCGCGGACTGCAGTCAGGCTTCCCAGCGTGACGATGAAGGGCGGCAATTTCATGAAGGCAATCAGCGCGCCATTGACCAGGCCGAACAGCAGGCCGCATAGCAGGGCGGCAGGCACGCTGAGCGCGGCAAGCTCGGGCGTCAGCGAGGTCAGCATTGCCGCCACGGCCGAGATCGACAGGATGGAGCCAACCGACAGGTCGATTCCTCCCGTCAGGATGACGAAGGTCATGCCTGCCGCCAGCACCAGGTTGATCGACGCCTGCTGCGCGATGATTGAAAGGTTTTGCAGGCTGGCGAAGTTGTCGGTCAGTAGCGTGAAGCCGACGCACAGCAGAACCAGCACGGGCAGCATGCCCAGTGCTCGCAGGCGCTCCTGCCTGGTGGCGCCGCCGCGGCGGGTAAGCGTGCGCGCGGTGCCGTGTGAAGCAACAGCGTGTGCGGCTGGTTGGATGGAATTGCGCATGTTGTCTCCTGATTCTGTATGGCGGCACTTGCTGCCGACCGTCTGCGCGGTCTCAGTGGAATGTGGGGTCAGTGCAGTACGGTGGTCGGTGTCGGGGCGTCTACACCCGTGGCGAGCGCGATGATGTGTTCCTGCGTGGCGGCGGCATCCTGGCAGGCGTGCACCTCGCCAACCAGCCGGCCTTCACGCATTACCAGTACGCGGTCGCACAGGCCGACCACCTCCGGTAGTTCACTGGAGATCAGAAGGACGGCTACGCCCGAGCGGGCGAGCTCGTCAATGACACGGTAGATTTCGGCCTTGGCGCCGATGTCCACCCCACGCGTGGGTTCGTCCAGGATCAGCACGCGCGGTTTCGTTTCAAGCAGGCGCGATAGCATCACCTTCTGCTGGTTGCCGCCCGACAGCGAGCCAACATTGACGCGCGGATGCGCCACACGAATGCCAAGCGAGTTGACGGCGGCGGCCGTGCGCCGGCGCGCGCTGGCACGGTTGAGCCGGCCGCCACGCAGCGCGTCGCGCGCGGCAACTATCAGGTTGATGTTCTCGTGCACGCTCTGGTCAAGGAGCAGGCCCTGCAGCTTGCGGTCTTCCGTCAGGTAGGCGATACCCGCGTCGATGGCCTGGCGTGGATGGCTGATAGCCAGTGGCCGGTCGGCGAGGTACACCGCGCCGCTGCTGCACGTGTCGGCACCAAACACGAGCCGTGCCAGTTCCGTGCGGCCCGACCCGACAAGGCCAGCCAGGCCAAGGACCTCTCCGGCGCGCAGGTCGAAGCTGCAATCCCTCACGCGTCGTCCGTCGGACATATTGCGCACCGAGAGCACCATGTCGCCCACTTGCGTCTGGCCATGCGTCTTGGTGTAGAAGCCCGACAGATCGCGGCCAACCATCATCTTGACGAGTGCCGCCTGGGTGAGGTCAGCCTTCTCCAGCGTGCCAACGTAGCAGCCGTCGCGCAGCACGGTGACGCGATCCGCCAGTTCGTCGATCTCGGCCATGCGGTGGCTGATGTAGATGATGGCCATGCCACCGGCCCGCAATTGGCGAATCAGCGCGAACAGCTGGTCGGTCTCGCGGGTGGACAGCGGAGTGGTGGGCTCGTCCATCACCAGGATGCGGGTCTCGAAATGCACGGCGCGGGCAATTTCGACGAGTTGGCGTTGAGCGATCGACAGGCGGTCAACCAGAGTCTGCGGAGTAAAGTCAGCGCCCAGCCGGGCCAGCGTGCCTTCGCAGGCAAGTGCCATGGCGGCGCGGTCCACCATGCCATGGCGGTGCAGGAAGCGTCCCAGATAGATGTTTTCGGCCACGCTCAGGTTGGGCGCCAGGCTCAACTCCTGGTAGATCACCGCTACACCTTGCGAGCGGGCGGCGAGCGGGCCGTCGATGACCACCGGCTGGCCAGCGATGTGGCACTCGGCGCCGTCATCGGCGACATAGGCGCCGGAGAGGATCTTCATCAGCGTCGACTTGCCCGCCCCGTTTTCACCCATCAGTGCATGGACTTCGCCGGCATAGATCGTGAGCTGGACATTGCTGAGTGCCCTGACACCTGGGAAGGTCTTGGAAATATTGCGCATTTCCAGCATCGGTGTCAGTGCGGCGGTGGCTTCAGACAGTGGCATGTTTGGCCTCCGGAACGATGGCGGACGCGCCCTTGAGCAATTCGGCGCGCGGCGAGAAGTTCATGAACATCGGCAGGGAAGCGGCACCGACCGCGCCCGCATTGGCGCCAAAGCAGCCGCGCACGATGCGGGCGGCCGGACGCGCCTCCGGGGCGCCGTCATCCAGCGTCTGCTGTAGGCGTTCGATCAGCGTGGCCACCAGGCCGCCGTCGATATCGGCATCAAAGATCACCAGTGGCACGTCCAGCACGGCCAGCGCTGATTGCAGCGACGGAGCCAGCGCATCGACACAGTCATCCACCCATTCCGCCACGGCCGGGTGCTTTGACTCCACCTGCCGCTGCAGGTCGGCATGGCCTTGCACTGTCACGCCGTGGTGGCGCAGGTGGCGCGTCAGTGCGTTGAGCGAGGCGCGCGAGATCAGGATGTCCAGCCGGCGGCCCGGCACTGACGGAGCAGAAGCCAGCGTGCTGGGCGGCACCGGCATCATCGCAATGTCGCCGGCATTGCCGGAGACACCGCGCACGCAGTCGCCGTTGAGCACCACGCCGCCGCCAATCGCCGGACCAAGGAAGACATAAAGGAAGTGCTGCGCGTGGTGGCGACCGTAGAAGAGTTCTGCCACTGCGGCCGCGGTACCGTCGTTTTCGCTGAATACCGGCAGGTTCGTTGCTTCCGCCAGCATCGAGGGGAAATCGGCTTCGTCCCAGGCGCGAAAGGTGGCGAGGGAGGCTTCGCCCTGCACGTCGAGTTCGCGCAGCCACGCGCCAAGATTGTAGGGCTGGGCAACACCGACTCCCAGGACGCGCTTCTGCTCGGCTGGGGTGAGCTGGGCGCGCATTTCCTCGATGTCGCGGCGCACTAACTCCAGCGCTTGCTCGGGGTGGGGCAATACCAGTTGGTGCGCACTGCTGGCCAGGATATGCCCGGCAAAGTCGACCATGACGACCTCGATGCTGCCGCGGTCAAGCCGCACGCCGACGCCGAAGGCCCCCGTGGGCTGTAGACGGATCAGGCTGGCAGGCTGCCCGCGCTGGCCTTCCACGCGCCGCCCGGTAAGCTGGATCAGGCCTTCATCGGTCAGCGTCTGCACGATGCTGCCAACTGCCGTATTGGTCAGCTGCGCCATGCGGGCCAGGTCTGCTTTGGACGCTTCGCCGGCGCGGCGCAACGCCAGCAGCAGGGCACGCTCGTTGTAAAGACGCAAGCTGGCAGAGTTCACGCCACGGCCTGCCTTGGATGCGGTCATCTTGTCTCCGTCCGATCGGCTCCAGTTCGGGAGCGCTATTAATTAATTCATGCTGAATTAAATGATAGGGGGAGGAAAAGTTCAATCACGGGAAAACCCGCGAGACAGATTCATCACATGGAGAGTAGGTGGGCGGCTGATGTTCGCGGCGCCGTTCTGATCGGAATGCGCCGGTTATTGGGTCAACCGCTCATACATGCCGGTGACGTCATCCATGACTTGCAGGATTCGCTCGCTGGTCGTGGCAATGTTCCTCAGCTGTTCCGCGCGACCGACTCCGGTCTGATTGACCGCTTCTTCGAAGAATAGCCACTGAGAGCCGGCAAGCTGCAGTGCGTCGCGGATGGCTGCCGTGTTTTGCGGTGCGGAGGTCAGTAGTGCCTGCGCGGCTGTGAACTCTCTGGTAGCCGCGGTCAGGTCCTGCATCGTCTGGGGAGAAGTGATACCCCACGCGCGGAACATGCTGATCTTGGCGATTCTCTGCGAGAGCATCCGCTGGCGGCCGGCAACGTTGATCAGCTTGCCTGTCGTGGTACCGGAGTGTTTCTCAAGGAGGACGGTCCCGAGTTGCGAGAGTGTCAGCACGTCCTCGCTCATTCTTGCGATGGTTTTCGCATTCTCGAGGTTGGGGGTACCGCTGGACAGCAATTGCCTATAGGGAGTCCATGTCTGCTCGAGCCTGGTGTAGGCATCCTTGATCTCCGGCGTGGGCGCGAACGTCCTTAGCTCCAGAAGCTGCTTGTCGAAGAGCGCCACCGACTGTTCGAGGATCTTCTTCGACCGTTCGGTTTCCACGCCGAGGCCTGCCTCGCAGTAAGCCTTTGCCATGCGCTGAGACAGCATGCGCTGTCGGCCCGCTTTGTTGATTGCCTCATTTATTGTCAGCGTTCCGGCGGAAGCGGTCCCGGTCAGGTTCAGCGCCAGGACGATGCAGACGATCAAGCACGAGAAATAGCGGTAACGTTGCAAGGGCGTCTCCGAATCAAAGTCTGGTGGAACCTTTGGGCGCATCGCCCGTACCGACGACGTGGCGGATCAGTTGATCCATCTCCTTGATGATGTCGGCGAGCACCTGCGTAATGACGGAAAACTCCCTGCCATGCTCTCCGGCCCGTGCTGCCGAGATGCGGGCATTCATGGCGACGATGTTCGCTTGCATCGTAATGCCGCTGAGACGCTCGACGAGGTCGATCTGGCGCTTGCGTGCAGCGACTTCGCAACGGTGCATTTCCTCCTGGTAGGCCTGTGTCACGCTCTGCAGCAGTTCAAGCATTGGGGTGGCTTGAGCTACGAGTGAATCGAGCGAGGACGCGTGCCGACTGGTGTTGGCTGGTAGTGCGTCTATGACGGTTTTGACCTCGGCGATGAATTCACGGATACGCGCGTCAGCGCGCGGATTGCCGAAGTACAGTTGCCGCAAGGCGTCAGAGAAGGGGCCTGGCACGCGCTCATTGCCAGTCACGAGATCCAGGTGTGCTGACTCGAACAAGGACAGGCTTTTGCGCGCGATATCGAGCGCGGCAGTGTCCCCGCGCGAAGCGAGCAACATTTGCAGGACGATCCGCTGCGACAGCATGCGCTGCCTACCGGAAAGATTGATCAAGGCGCCGATGGTTTCAGCGGACACCTCGGCCTCAGTTAGCTGCCCAGAAAAAGCGTTCATGTCATGCCTTGAAGAAATAGCCGACGCGGGCACGCAGCGCGCTGTGTCGGCAAATAAAAAGCGCCCCGAAGCGAGATACCCGCAAACCGTTTGTTCGGTTCTCGGTGATCTCGCTTCGGGGCGCCATTGCCCGGGACGCTCCTTTTCGAAGCGTGTAATCGTGATTTGCCAGGTTGTCTTAAGGACAGCGTTGGCTAGGTCCTCAATGCAATATATATGCCACGGCTCACTAAAATTGCATCAGGCACTGGCCTCAGGGATATAGCGCCGTGAGATCGGGCCCAAGCACTGATCTAGTGCCAGGTGCGCCATACAGATGCACCGCTGCAGTAGCGGCTGACGCGTAGCGAGCGCCAGGACGGCTTGATCGAGCGTCTGAGGCGAAGAACTGAGAAGTTGTGACCTGACCTGACCTGACCTGACCTGACCTGACCTGACCTGACCTGACCTGACCGAAACAGATCAGTAAGCCGTAAAGCTCCAGGACTTGCTGATCGATACACCGTTGCGTGCGCCGGCGAACGTTGCGGTGTATGTGCCAGCAGCGATGGGCTGCGTGGGGAGCAGGAACACCACGCCTCGATACAGGTTCATGTCCTCGATAGCCGAAGCAACCGAACCGGTCTTGGATTGGGTAGGCACCAGGATGCGGGCCGGCACCCGGCTGCCGCCGGGCCCCGTCAGGATGAAGTTCGAGACCGTCAGCACGTCAGACGGCTTTTCAACGTTGACCCGGAACATGATCGGGGGGCCGGCTCTGGTCAGGTCGGGCGCTGGATTCGGGATCTCGTCGCCAGGCGTGAATGTGCCGTGGACGTGGGCATTGTCGGCTGGGTAGTGGGCGCCCGTGCCGGGATGCAGTTGTTGGCCGCCCCATTGGGCGAGGCCATACCCGCCGGCTCCCGCTGCGGTCACCACCCCAAAGTTCATCACGCAGTAGTTGTCACGCATGGCGAGGCCGATCGTCTCCTGGTTGCTGGTAATCCCTTGCAAGTGGTAAACCGAGTTTGCCATCGAGGCAAGGCAGCGGCCAAGTTCGCCGCTGTAAGCATTCTGTCCAACCCATTGCGTGTGCGAGCCCCCCATGGAGACTACTTGCTGGTACGGATCGGGGCTGGTGAAACCAGGGTTGCCAGGGATCTCCGTGTGGCTCATCACCGCGTTGAGCTTCATGTATTCCAGGTGGTTTTCGGCTGCGGCATCCAGGGCGAAATCCTGGCGCAACGCCCCTACACCCATTGCGGTGCGCAGCGCGTTGAGCGCATTGAAGAATTCGTGGCGTGGGTCGGTTCTGGAGTAAGTGGAGGTAAGCGCGATCGCGGTCTGGGCTGCGGAAGACGGCTTTGTCCTGATGGACGGTTTGCGTGGCAGGTTTGAAGCAATTGTTAAAGGGGTTGCGCCAGCACTACCAATGCTGGCGCAGACCGCGACGAAGGAAGTTATCGCGGCGATTGCGAAAAGGCTCTGCTTCACGTTTTTCCGGTAATTTTAGGTCTGTACAAGCGGGGCCAAGGGTCCGTGGGTGACACTGGCAAGTCCGCTGCCGGAGGCTTAACGCAAAGGTGGCAGGAGTCGTGGACAGGAGCAGACGCGGCGGCAGCCCTGACTACATTGAGTTAGAGGGCATTACGCTCAGGCCGGAAGTCCCGCTCGACTCCGTTCGACGTTCACTTCTGAGAATGCCGTTCTCATCAAATTCAAGCAAGACCATCGACGACCGGATCTTGCCTCCGGAGAAGAGCGGACCAATGAACGGGATAAAACTCTCAGGATGCGGTTGGGACTTCGCAAACGAATAGATCAGGATGGTTGATCCTGTTTTCAGCGAGACCTGGGATCACGGCGTTCCAAGCTGGCTGGTCACGTCGTCGATAGTGGAGAAACCAAGCAGGAAGTTCGACAACTGCTCGGGTCTTATGTCGACACCGGTTGATACGCAACCGGTCAGCATGGCGCACAGCACGGTCAGCGTGCGAATGAGCTTCATGTCGTCACTGCCATCGTTTTCATGGCCTGACCAAAATCCAGAGACCGTGGCGCCGGCCTGCTATCCCGTCTTTCAAGGATAGTACCTTCACCAATCATTGTTGACCCAGCGCTTATGAGCGCAGCGCACGGGCCATCGGGCTGCGCGAAATGTGCTGAAGTAGGCGCGATGCGGTGCAAAGGATGACGCCACCGTTCCGCCGCTCCCCTCAAGTCACGGCACTCACAAACGCCTCGAAGGCGCTGGCCTCTACCGGCGGGCAGAAGAAGTAGCCTTGGCCGTAGTCGCATCCGGCAGCCACCAGGATGTCGCGTTGCGACTCGGTCTCGACCCCCTCGGCAATCACCCGGATACGCAGTGCATGCGCCATGCTGATGATGGCGCGGCACAAGGCCACGTCGTCCGGACCCCGTGTCAGCGAGCGGATGAAAGACCGGTCGATCTTGATGTAGTCAATGTCCAGGCGCCGCAGGTACGACAAGGACGAGTAGCCGGTGCCGAAGTCGTCGAGCGCGATCTCGATGCCAGCCGCCTGGAAACGAGAGAGCTGATCCATGACATCGGTGCTTTGCTCCATCAGCGAGCCTTCGGTGATCTCGATGACAAGGCCTCCCACTGGCACGTTCCTGCGCTCGATCATGCTGGACCAGGACTCGGGCCCGCTCGCAGGCGCGCAGAACTCCATGGGTGATTTGTTGAGGGATATCTGGAAGTCCTTGCCCAGCAGCACCTGCCAGCGCACCAGCTGGTCCAGCGCTTCGGTCAGCACCCAACGACCGATGTCGATAATGAGGCCGGATTCCTCGGCAACGGCAATGAAGTCGGCCGGATGGATGGGCCCGCGCACCGGATGGTTCCAGCGAATCAGGGCCTCCGCCTTGCAAACCTTGCCCGTACGCAGATCGACGATGGGCTGGTAGTGCAGCGCGAACTGCCCGGACGCCAGCGCCGTGCGCAGGTCCTGCGTGATGCGCAGGCGCTCCCTCTCGGCTTGCAGCAGCGCCTGGGAGAAGATCTTGCTGCGATTGCGGCCCTCCTGCTTGGCCGCAAACATCGCGTGGTCGGCGTACACCAGCAGGGCCTCGGCGTTGTCGGCGTCCTTGGGGAAGGTGGCCACACCGATGCTCGCCGACACCACCACCAGCTCGCCGGCCAGGCGGTAAGGCGCGGCAATCTGCTTCAGGATCGCCTCGGCGATGCCCTCTGCGACGCCGGCATCACCCACCTCGGGCAGGATCACGGTGAACTCGTCGCCGGCCAGCCGTGCCACGGTATCCGACGCGCGCACCGATCCCGCAATGCGCCGTGCCGCCTCCAGTAGCAACGCATCGCCCTGATCGTGGCCGAGGGTATCGTTCACCTCCTTGAAGCGATCCAGGTCGATGAACAGCAGAGCCAGCACATTCTGCGTGTCGCGCGAATGCTCGATCTCCTGCTCCAGCCGTTCGAAGAACAGTCGGCGGTTGGGCAGGTCCGTGAGCGCGTCGAAGTTCGCCTGGTGCCGAATGACTTCCTCCGCCTGGCGCTTCTCGGTCATGTCGTGGATCAGCGCGACGCGACGCCGCTCGCCATGCGCGTGGGGCAGGTAGGTATCCACGGTCAGGTAGGCAGGAAATTCGCTGCCGTCCTTGCGGAGGATCGAAAATTCGCCGCTCCATCGGCCCTTGGCTTTCACTGTGGCCCGCAGGCGCTCGACCAGCCCGGCCGCATTGCCGGTCCCGCTGATGCTATTGCCCGAGCGATCCCTGATTTCCTCGGCCGTATAGCCGGTGGCGATGGCAAAGGCGGGGTTCACGTCGATAATGGTGCCATCTAGCGACGTCACTACCATGGCCTCGCTGCTGGACGAGTAGACCAGCGAAGCCAGCCGCATCTCCTCCATATGGCGCCGTCGCTCCGCCATGGAGCGGCGCAGGCTGTAGTACAGCAGGCCAAGCAGCAGCGTGGAGGCAATGGCTCCTGCGAAAGCAACGCGACGATGGCCCTCGTAGGGTGCCAGCACCAGGCCGACTGACTCGCCCACCACGAAATTGAGCCCGAAGTCCGGCATACGGTAATAACCGAAGACCCGCTCCACGTTTTCTGAGCCCGACACCGCCCGATAACTGCCAGACTGGGGCGAGTTGCTGGCGAGGTACGGCCTGTTGCTGACTGCCCTTGCCAGCGAGCCCTCAAGGGCCGGCACGCGCGCAATGACCTGCCCGGAAGTCTTGATGACCGACGCCACTTCGCCATCACGGTTTGCGAATGTCTGCGCAAAGCTGGCAAACTGCTCCGGGCTGACCGAGACCACGATGACCCCGTCGAAGCTGCCCGCACGCAGGATGGGGCGCGTAAACTGGATCGACCATTTGCCGGAAACCTTGCCCTTCACCGGGTCGCTGATGAACAGCATGTCGCGCCCGCCCGCATTCTGATGGACCCGGAAATGCTCGCGGCCGCTCAGGTCGACCTTTTCGCCGGGTGCGGGCGGGGCGATGGACGAGTAGACAAGCAGGCCATGCTTGTCGATCACTGCCACCTGGAACGACAGGTCTACGACCAGGTTCTGCCGCTCACGCACCATGTCGATGAAGCCGGTCTGGCCTACCAGCCAACTGGCCCGCAGATCGAGGAGGAACTCGGACAGCCTCAGGATGCTGGATTTCGAGTAAGCGCCGAACGCCGCAGCCTCCGCTTGCGTACGCGCAGCGGCGTCTCGCAGCAAGCGGTCTCGCTCGCTCACGAGCTGAAACGTCGCGAACGCCCATGTTGCGATCAACCACGCCGCCGCCGCCAGGTTCAGCGGGGAAAAGACCCGGCGCAGGCGCTGAAGCGCCTTGCCATTTCGGTTGGTCGAGCGTTCTGGCATCAAATGGGTATCGCAGCGCAGCGAAGAATCGGCATCGGTAGCAGGCTAGCCGAGGTCAGCGAAGCCGACAAGCATCACGCACGCCAGTCCCGCGTCGATTTCCACCGCGCGATGGCAGGGGCCTCCAACCCTGCGCTCGAATCGGGCAGCACGTATTGCCGCTACTTGACGTGCAGGATCACGAGTCCCTCCGAGATCGTTGGGGCACTTGCGCTATTGCCTGCAGCGTTCCTTGCGATCCAGTCCTTGGCCTTCTGGCTGCTTTCATCAATCCCCGCCTTGTCGTTGCAAACGGTAACTGAGAAGCCAAATTCACCATCCTCGCTTCGGGCCAGTGTGTAGCTGACAAAGCCTTGGACCGTGCGCATCAGCGATTCAATATCGGGAGTGCGCCCCTCCAACAAATCGAAGAGTTCCTTGGTGCCTGCTCCCGAATATGCCCTGATTACAGTGTGCATGATATGTCACTCCCTTTGATGCCCTGGAGTTGGCGCGAATGCGGTGGTGGTGGCTTTATTCGCCGCCAAAGTCGTTCCTGAAGGGGCGAGGGTAATCAGCCCCTAAGTAAAGTAGCCTTCTGGCATCTACTTGCCAACATGGGTTTCTTTGGGATGCCCGTAAGTTGACGGTCGCCGCAGCCATATTAGGGTTTTCACCTACGATTTGTTCGGCGTGCGTTACAATCCGCGCTTTCGTATCGCTCGGCATGTGGAATTGCTTCCAGCCTGCAGCGCACAAACACGACAGCGCCCCCAGTCTGCATCAACGCCGGCAAGCCCGGGCTTGATCAGTCTGACGATGTCACACGCCAATCTAGACAGTGACTCCCATGACTCAAATGGACAACAAGACGGCGCCCGGTCGCGGCGGCGAGCCATTCACCCGACGTAAATTCCTTGCTGCTGCTATCGGTGCCGCAGCCGTATGGGGCGGCTACTCGTACTTTTCCGGCAGCCAGTACCGTGCCGCGAAGGCGGATCGCAAGGTCGATGTGCTGCTGATCGGCGGCGGCATCATGAGTGCGACGCTCGGCGTCTATCTGAAAGAGTTGGAACCGAACTGGACGTGTGAGGTTTTCGAGCGCCTGGACAAAGTCGCGGAAGAAAGCTCGAACGGCTGGAACAACGCCGGCACCGGACACTCGGCGCTTTGCGAACTGAATTACACGCCGATGGATGATAAGGGCAATGTCCATATCGCCCAGGCCATCAACATCAATGAGAATTTCCAGATCTCACGCCAATTCTGGGCGCATCAGGTGCGCAAGGGCGTTTTGGGTAATCCGCGCGGATTCATCAACTCGACGCCGCACATGAACCTGGTCTTCGGAAAGGAGAATCGGGAGTTCATTCGCAAGCGCGTCGAGGCGCTGAAGGTTTCACCACTATTCGCCGGCATGGAAATGACGACCGACCCGGCGAAGATTGCCGAGTGGATCCCGATCATGATGGAAGGTCGCAAGCCCGACGAAATGGTCACCGCCACGCGTTCGCCGCTTGGTACCGACGTGAATCTGGGCGAAATCACTCGTCAGTTCTACAAGCACCTGAGCGGCAATGCGGGTGTGAAGGTCTCCACCGGCTATGAAGTGCGTTCGATTACCCGTAATGAGGACGGCACCTGGCGCGTGTCTGCCTTCGACACGAACGACAGTTCCAGGATCCAGACGGTGGACGCACGCAACGTGTTCATTGGCGCGGGTGGCGCTGCATTGCCGCTGCTGCAACTGTCCGGCATTCCCGAGGCGAATCAATACGGTGGCTTCCCGGTTGGCGGCGAGTTCCTGGTCACCGACAAGCCTGAGATCGCCTCGCGCCATTTGGCGAAGGTCTACGGTCTTGCCGATACCGGCTCGCCCCCGATGTCGGTTCCCCATCTGGATACCCGGGTGCTCGATGGCAAGAAGGTGATCCTTTTCGGGCCGTTTGCCACGTGGTCGAGCAAGTTCCTCAAGAACGGCTCGTATTTCGACCTGGCCAAGGCGACGACGCCGTCGAATGTCATTCCCCAGTTGCAGGTCGGCGCTCACGAATTTGCACTCGTGAAGTACCTTGCGCAGCAATTGGCTCTGTCCCGCGAAGAAAAGATGGCGGCATTGCGCCACTACATGCCCGAGGCGAAGGACGAGGACTGGCGTCTGTGGGAGGCTGGGCAGCGCGTGCAGATCATCAAGAACGACCCGGAGAAGGGTGGGGTACTGAAGCTTGGCACGGAGGTTGTGGTGTCTGGCGACCGTTCGGTATCAGCGCTCTTGGGCGCTTCGCCAGGTGGATCGACGTCGCCGGCGATCATGCTGTCATTGCTTGAACGCGTTTTCCCCGAGCAGATGAAAACGCCGGCCTGGCAGCAAAAGATTCGTGAGATCGTGCCCAGCTACGGCAAGAAGCTCAACGAAAATCCCCAGCTACTGGCAACGGAATGGGCGACCACGGCCGAAACGCTGCAATTGGCCATCGCGCCGCCAAGCCTCGACGGCGTTGTCCCGGCCACTGCCCCGATGACGAACCCGGGCGTGGTGAAGAAGGTGCCGGATATGGCTTTGTAAGGCCTGCGCTGCGCGCTGGGGTGGCCCCCGGCGCGCGCAGGTGCGCGTGGGTGCTGGCAGTTCAAACCGCCGCCAGTTTGAGAGACAGAGCTGGCTATCCCGACGCCGTAAAACCAGTGGCCTCGACGACTGGCTTCCGCCCAGATTCGATCTGGGCAGCTACGTTGAGCCAGTTGTCGCGGCCGGTAAGCTCCGTTCTCAAGGCGGGCGCCCCCGAGATGCCTGCGATCAGATCCCTCCGCGGTCTGCCTTCAGGTCCGGGTTGCGCATGGCCGGACCCTGGTCGCCGCTGTTGGCGTCCTTCGAGGCGCCGCCCCAGCCGTGATCGGTCAGGTCGATGATGATCTCGTCCGGATCGCGATACTTCACTTCATAGAAGATATTGCCCTTCACGGGCACTTCGCCCATGTAGTAGCGGCCGCCCGCGGCCTCCACCGACTTGCGTGCTTCCACGATGTCGTCGACCCACACGCCGATGTGGTGCAATCCGACGAAGTCCTTGCCGCGATCTTCGCCGGCCGCCTCGTCGCTCTTGTAGTTCAGCAGGGCGATGCTCATCGTGCCATCCGTCAGATAGACCCCGCGCGCCAGCGACGAGTCGGTCTCGCCGACCTTACGGAATCCGAAGGCCTTTTGGTAGAACTCGGCCGTAGCCCATGGATCGGGAACGGACAAGGCGATGTGACGCAGTTTGCTGCTCATGGATGTGCTCCTCTTGGTCAATGTTTTATCCACGTATTGAAGCCGGGCTGGGGCGAATGTGCCCCGGCTTCCCGGCTTATGTGTATACACTACACTTAAAGTGTGTTCAATAAAAGAAAAAAGTACTCAGATTAGTAGCTGCGAATAACCAGTTTCCATCGCGTATAATTGCGTCGCATCCAGCGCGTACAAAACCTGAGGACATCGTGACCACCATCGCTTCCCAAATCGGCCAGCAACTGGCCGAGGAGATCATTTCGGGCGCGCTGCCGCCCGGCGCGAAGCTCGAGGAGCCCGCGCTGGCCGAGCGTTTTCAGGTATCACGCACCCCCGTGCGCGAGGCGTTGCGCCTGCTCGATGCCCGGGGCCTGATCGAACTGGTGCCGCGTCGCGGCGGGGTGGTGATCAATACCAGCCCGGAACAGCTTGCCGACATGCTGGAAGCACTGTGCGAGCTGGAGTCGCTGTGCTGCCGGATTGCCACGCAGCGCATGAGCGCGATGCAGCGCCGGCAGCTGGAACTGCTGCACGAAGAGGCCATCGCCGCCGCCGAAAAGCAGGACACGGAGGCCTATCTGGCACTGAATCACCGCTTCCATAAACTGATCTGCCAGGGCACCCAGAACGCAACCCTGGTATCGGCGGTGGAAAACCTGCGCGAGCGGCTGGCCCCGTTCCGCGCCGCGCAATCGGGCGTCGAACGCCGTTTCGAGGTTTCGCATCGGGAACACCAGCAGATCGTCGAGGCGGTGCTGGGTGGCCAGCCTGAGCAGGCGTACCTGGCCATGCGCAGCCACACCACACGGCTCACGCTCCATGTCATGGAACTGCTCCAGGCGAACCGCGTCAGCTGATTGCGCCGGACACGGCGCCACGGCACCACGGCATAACAGCACCCTGGGGTGCCGTGGTGCACTCAACCAGTCGAACCGAAGTCAGCCCGAAGCCAATCCGAAGCCAATCCGAAAAAGCGCATGGCGTTGCGCGCCATGATTTGCTGCCGCGACGTGTCGTCGAGATAGGGACAATCGGCTACCAGCTTGCCGATCTGTTGTTCGCCGAGCGGGAACGGGTAATCCGAGCCCAGCATCACACGCTCGGCGCCCATGACTTCCACCAGCAGCCGCAGCGACCGATCGTCGAAGACTGCGCTGTCCACCGAGAAGCGATCCAGATAGTGGGAAGGCGGATGCGGGCAGTCCTGCCGGACGATGTCCCGGCAGTGCCAGGCGTTTTCCGCGCGGCCCAGCAGGAACGCGAAGCCACCACCGCCATGCGCGAAGCACAGCCGTAGCGTCCGCGGAATGCGTTCGAAGGCGCCAGAAAGAATCAGGGAGAGAATGCCAAGCTGCGTTTCCGCCGGCATCGACACCAGCCACGGCAGCATCCACTTCTTCATGCGCCCGTCGGTCATCATCTCCCACGGATGAACCAGCACCGGAATGTTGTCGTTCGCGCAGTGCACCAGAAAGCTGACCAGGCGTTCGTCATCGAGGTCGTGCGGGCCGAGATGATTGCCGATCTGCACACCAACATGGCCATCGGCCTTCGCGCGTGAAGCCTCGGCGCAAGCCATCTCCAGGTCCTGCAGGGGCACCTGCGCCAGCGCCTTCAGGCGCTCAGGGCGATAGGCGCAATGTTCGAGCGCCAGGTCGTTCATCCGGCGCGCCCACGTCGCGGCGGCGCGCGCATCGTAGCTATAGCCGAACATGATCGGGGTGGCGCAGACGATCTGCAGGTCCAGCCCGTTGCGGTCCATTTCCTCGATGCGCAGGGCGGGGTCCCATAGCGCGCGGTAGACCGGCCGGAACTTCTTGTCGCCGGCCATGATGTGGCCCGATTCGCCGTCGTCATCGACGGCGAGCCAGGGTGCCTTGTCCGCGTCCAGCGCGGCGGCCTCTTCCTGCGTGATGCGCGGGAAGAAGTGGGCGTGCATATCGATCTTCTTCATGTTGCCTGGGAAGTGAGCGGACGGTAGGCGATGGCCTTGATCTCGATGCGCAGGTGGGGATGGGGCAACTGGTGCACGGCCACCGTCGTGCGGGTTGGCCCGTCGTAGCCGAAGTACTCGCCATACACGGCGTTGTAGCCGCCGAAGTCGTTCATGTCGACCAGGAAGGACGTGATCTCGACCACGTCCTCCAGGTCCGCGCCCACGCTGCGCAGGATGTCGCGGATGTTCTCGATCACGGCGCGGGTTTGCTGGCGGATATCGAGCACGGTCGTGCCCATCGCATCTACCTCGACGCCCTCGAAGCTGTTGTCGGCGCGTCGGGAACTGGTGCCCGAGACGAACAGGAAGTCGCCGGCGCGGCGCACATGGGGAAAGGTGCCGCGTGGCGTGGCCTTTCCGGCTACCACGGATGAAGCGGAGTTTGCCTGCATGCTTGCTCTTTTCATTGTGAAGCCTGCCCGACCGTCGGACAGGCATGGCGTCATGCCGCCAGGAAGGAAGCGCGGCCCAGCGCGCTGATCGATACCGAGACATGGTTGCCGCGCGTGAACGGTTCCGCCGCCGTGGCCGCTCCCGCCATGACCAGGCTGCCGGCCGGTAGCACCGTGCCGGCGCGCGCCAGTACCTGCGATGCCTGGACGAGGCTGCGCAACGGATGGCCCAGAATGGCGGCCGTCGAGCCTGATTGCCGCATGCGGCCGTCGATGCGCAGCACGACGCCGAGATTGGCCAGTGCATCGAAGTTGCGCGACCAGGGTCCGACCACGAGTCCCGCCGACGAGCAGTTGTCGGCCACCACGTCTTCCAGCGTGAAGCGGAAGTCCTGGTAGCGCGAGTCGATGATCTCGATCGCCGGTGCCACGGCCTCCAGGTAGTCGACACTCTCCAGCAGGGTCAACGGACCGGTGATGTCGCGGCGGGTCAGGAAGCAGACCTCCGGCTCGGCGCGTGGATGGATATAGCGCGCCATGGCCGCGCGGCCGCCGTCTTCCTCGATCATTGCATCGGTGAGCCAGCCCCAGATCAGGCTATCTACGCCCATCTGAACCATCTTGGCGCGACTCGTGAATCCCAGCTTGATGCCGATGCGCCGTTCTCCGCGCTGGCAGCGGTGTTCGATCGACCTGGCCTGAATGCCGTAGGCATCGTCGATGGAGAACGGCGAGGCCGAACTGAACTGGCCGATCGCTGTGGCGTCGCGCGCGGCGGCGTCCAGGGCGCTGGCGATGGCGGCGTGCTGGCTCATGCTGCCTCCTGGCTTTTCGCGTTGAGCGATCGCTGCAGGTCGAGTGCCACATCGACGATCATGTCTTCCTGGCCGCCCACCATGCGGCGACGTCCCAGTTCCACGAGAATATCGACGGTCTTCAGGCCGAACTTGGCCGCCGCGCTTTCCGCGTGGCGCAGGAAACTCGAGTACACGCCGGCGTAGCCCAGCGCCAGCGTTTCGCGGTCCACGCGCACGGGGCGGTCTTGCAGCGGGCGCACGATGTCGTCGGCGGCGTCCATCAACTGGTAGAGATCGCAGCCGTGATGCCATCCCATGCGCTCGGCCGCGGCGATGAATACTTCCAGCGGCGCATTGCCCGCGCCAGCGCCCATGCCGGCCAGGCTGGCGTCGATGCGGTCGCATCCTTCCTCCACCGCGACGATGCTGTTGGCCACGCCGAGGCCGAGGTTGTGGTGCGCATGCATGCCGGTCTGAGTCGCAGGATCGAGCACGTCCTTGAATGCGCGGAATCGCTCGCGCACGCCGTCCATGGTCAGGGCGCCGCCGGAGTCCACCACGTAGACGCAATGGGCGCCGTAGCTTTCCATCTGCTTTGCCTGGCGGGCCAGTTCGCTGGCCGGAATCATGTGGCTCATCATCAGGAAGCCGGCCACGTTCATGCCGATCGATCGCGCGGTCTCGATGTGCTGCCGCGCCGTGTCGGCCTCGGTACAGTGCGTGGCCACCCTGACGACGCGCGCGCCGGCGGCGTAGGCCTCGCGCAGGTCGTGCACGGTGCCGATGCCGGGCAGCAGGAGCGTGGCCACCGCCGCGCGCTGCACGGACTCTGCCACGGCCGCGATCCATTCCACGTCTGCATGGGCGCCGAAGCCGTAGTTGAAGCTGGAGCCCGCCAAGCCGTCGCCGTGCGCCACCTCGATCGAATCAACGCCTGCCGCATCGAGTGCGCGCGCAATGGCGCGCATCTGCGCCACCGAGTACTGGTGGCGGATTGCGTGGCTGCCATCGCGCAGCGTCACGTCGGAGATATATAGTTTCTTGTCGATCATGGCAGATTCCTTAGCTGGCGACCGAGAGGACATTCCGGTCGCCCAGCGCCTGCGCGACACGTTCGGCGCACGCAAGCGCGGCGCTCGTCATGATGTCCAGGTTGCCCGCATAGGCGGGCAGGTAGTGCGCGGCGCCTTCCACTTCCAGAAAGGCGGTGACTTTCAGGCCCGTCATCGGTCCCAGGCCGGGCACGTTCACCGGGTTGTCGATGCGGTCGAACTGGACGCGCTGCTTCAGGCGGTAGCCGGGCACATAGCCCTGCATACGCGCAACCATCGCGTGCACGGACGCTTCGATTGCCGCCGTGTCGGCTTCGTCGATCAGGCAGCACACCGTGTCGCGCATGATCAACGGCGGCTCGGCCGGGTTGAGAACGATGATGGCTTTGCCGCGTCGGGCACCGCCTACGGACTCGATGGCGCGCGAGGTGGTTTCCGTGAACTCGTCGATATTGGCTCGCGTGCCCGGTCCTGCGGACTTGCTCGCGATCGAGGCCACGATCTCGGCGTAATGGACCGGCGTCACGCTGGATACGGCCGCCACGATGGGGATCGTGGCCTGGCCACCGCAGGTGACCATGTTGATGTTCGGCGCATCGAGATGGGCACTGATGTTGACGCTGGGCACCACGTAAGGACCGATGGCGGCTGGCGTCAGGTCGATCACCCGCACGCCGTGCGCCTGCAGTGCCGCGTTGTGGCGGGCGTGGACGCCAGCGCTGGTGGCATCGAAGGCGATGCGGATCTCACCGAACTCTGGCATGGCCAGCAAGCCGTCGATGCCGGCGGCGGTGACCGGCACGCCGAGGCGCGTCGCGCGAGCCAGTCCTTCGGAAGCGGGATCGATCCCCACCATGGCGCCCATCTCGACATGCTTGCCGTGGCGCAGGATCTTGATCATCAGGTCGGTGCCGATGTTGCCGGAACCGATGATGGCTGCCTTGCAGGGTTTCATCTCAGGCGTCTCCTTGTGTGGTGGCCCGGAACGACGCGCTGACGCTGCCCAGGCCCTCGATGCTGGCGGTAAGGACGTGGCCGGGTTGCACGGCCACCATGGGACCGAGCGCGCCGGTCAGGATGGTGTCGCCGGCGCGAAGCGGCGCGCCAACGCGGCTCATCGTGTTGGCAAGCCAGACCGCCGCGTTCAGCGGATTGCCGAGGCAGGCAGCGCCGCTGCCGACCGAGACCGGCTCGCCGGCCAGTTCCATGACCATGCCGCAATGCACGAGGTCCAGCGAGGCCAGCGATACGGGCCGCGTGCCCAGCACGTAGAGGCCAGACGATGCATTGTCGGCGACGGTGTCCGTCAGCCGGATATCCCAGTTGGCGATCCGGCTGCCGACGATCTCGATGGCCGGCAGCGCGAAGGCGGTGGCACGGATCACGTCGGCGACGGTGTGCACGGCATGCGGCAGGTCGTGCTCCAGTACCAGCGCGATTTCTGCCTCGACCTTCGGTTGCAGCACATCGGCGCAGTCGATCTCCTCGCCGTCCTGGCGCGCCATATCGGCAAACAGCATGCCGAAATCGGGCTGGTCCACGCCCAGTTGCCGCTGCACGGCGACGGACGTCAGGCCGATCTTGCGGCCGACCAGCCGGCGTCCGGCGGCGAGCGCGTGCGCGGTGTTGTGTTGCTGGATGGCGTAGGCCAGCGCCATCGGATCGGCGCCGTCGCGGGCGGCCAGCGCGATGGCCTCGCGCACCGGCGGGCAGGGCTGGCCATGCTCGGCGGCGAACCGGAGTTGGTCGGCTACCGGGATGAGTTCGGGATTCAGCATGCGGTCTCTCGCAAGCGCGTCAGGGATTGACGCAGATGGTGGTCAGGGAGGAATAGAAATCGAGCGAATGGCGTCCACCCTCGCGGCCGATGCCGGACAGCCGGGTGCCGCCGAACGGCGTGCGCAGGTCGCGCAGGAACCAGGTGTTGACCCAGACGATGCCCACGTCGAACTGCCGCGTGACGCGGTGTGCGCGTGTGAGGTCGCGCGTCCACACCGATGCGGCAAGTCCGTAGCGCGAGTCGTTGACGCGCTTCACCACCTCGGCGTCGCTGTCGAACGGCGCGATATGGCAGACTGGTCCGAAGATCTCTTCCTGCACGCAGCGCGCCGAATCGGGCAGGCCGGTCCAGATGGTCGGCTGCACATAGGCGCCGTTGTCGCGTGCGTCGCCGAAGTGGGGAACGCCGCCGCCGGTGACGACGGTCGCGCCTTCCTCGCGGGCCAGCGCGAAGTAGGCCAGCACCTTGTCGCGGTGATTGCGGGAGATCAGCGAGCCCATCTCCACGCCCTCCGCAGTCGGATAGCCGATGCGCAGCGCTTCCGCGCGCGCCTTCATCGCCGCCACGAAACGCTCGAAGATCGGCCGCTCGACGTAGACGCGCTCCGAACACAGGCATACCTGTCCCGTGTTGGTGAAGCTGGAACGCATCACGCCCGCCACGGCCTTGTCGAAGTCGCAGTCGGCGAACACCACGGCGGCGTTCTTGCCCCCCAGCTCGAACGAAATCTCCTTCACGCCTTCGGCCACCGCTTTCATGATGGTGCTGCCGGTGCGGGATTCGCCGGTGAAGGTGAGGGCGTCGATGCCGGGGTGCCGCGAGAGGAATTCGCCGGCCGAGCTGCCGCCGAAGCCGTGCACGAGATTGAAGACGCCCGCCGGCATACCGCACTCGTGCATGACCTCGGCCAGCAGCGTGGCGCTGCCCGGCGTTTCCTCGGACGGCTTGACGACGACGGCGTTGCCGCAGGCCAGCGCAGGTGCCACCTTCCACGTCATCAGCAACATCGGCAGGTTCCACGGCGAGATGATGCCGACCACGCCGTGGGGTTTGCGCACCGTGTAGCTGAAGACGTCGCCTTCAGCCGTCCGCATGTCGAAGCAGTCGCCGCCGGCCTGGCTGGCCAGATCCGCGAACGTGCGGAAGTTCTGCACGCCACGGCGAATGTCGAGCGCACGTGCCTGCTGTTCGGTACGCCCGGTATCGGCGACCTCGGCGGCCACGAACTCGTCAAAGCGTCGTTCGATGCCGTCGGCAATGGCGTGCAGGATGCGGGCGCGCTCGGCGGGGCTGGTGCTGCCCCAGGGGCCTTCCAGCGCGGCGCGCGCGGCGCGCACCGCCCGGTCCACCTGGCTGGCATCGGCTTCGCAGACGTGGCCGACGGTGCTGCCGTCGACCGGTGAGATGTTGGGAAAAAGATTGGCCGCTTCCTCGAAGCGGCCATTCACGTAGTTCCGATAGAGGACGGAAGGGAGCGACACGTTGCAGTCTCCGGGCGATGGTCTGAGACGCAGTGTAGGCAGCGCTCCCACCGCTGGAAATTGAATCCTTCGCCGTCGGCTATTCCATGTCGGAATACCCGTGCCGCTTCCTATTCGGGCTGGATTCCCGCCGCCTCGATCACGGGTTTCCACTTCGCGCGGTCCTGCCGGATGCGCTGGGCAAACGCGTCGCGGGTCTCGCCGAGCGGTACGATGCCGGCCTTCTCCAGCCGCACGCGGAACTCGGGGTCGGCGATGATCTTCCTGGATTCGGCGGCGATGCGATCGACGACCTCCGGCGGCATCTTCGCCGGTCCCACCAGGCCGTTCCACGTGTCCACCTCGTGGCCCGGGAAGGTTTCCGCGATGGTGGGCACGTTCGGCAGCACGGGCAGGCGCCTGTCACTGGAAACCGCCAGCAATGACACCTTGCCGGTGCCTTGGTATGGCATGACTTCCGACACGCTGGCGCTGTACAGGTCGATCTGGCCGGCGAGCACGTCGGCAAGCGCCGGCGCACCGCCACGGTAGGGCACCATGGTGGCCTGGATGCCGGCACGATTCAGGAACAGCAGCGCCGAGAGCTGCGTCAGCCCACCGTTGCCGGCATGGCCCACGTTGAGGGCGCCCGGGTGGGCCTTGCCGTAGCGCACCAGATCGTCCAGCGACTTGAAGTTGTTGCGCGTGCTGGCCGTCAGCACGAACGGATTGCCGCCGACGTTGACGATGGGAACGAAGTCGCGCACTGGGTCATAGCGGATCTTGTTGGTCATCGGCGCAGTGACGATCTGCGTCATCGTCGACATGAACAGCACATAGCCGTCGGCGGGAGCGCGCGCGACGTATTCGGCGGCGATCAGGCCCGCCGCGCCCCCACGGTTGTCGACGACGAATGGCTTGCCGAACACCTTGCCCAGCCGCTCGGCCATCAGGCGCGCGATCATGTCGGTATTGCCGCCCGGCGCGAACGGTACGACGATGGTCACGGGCCGCGAGGGCCACGGCTCCTGGGCATGGCCAGGGGCGGCGGCCAGGGCGCACAGCGCCAGCAAGGTGCCGCGGGTGATGGCGCCCAGGCGGGCGCGCAGCAGGGATATCTTCATGGTGTCTCCTCCGGAATGCCTACACCGGTCTTTGGCTCTGTGTGCAGGGGGATATTGTGATGGGTGGCGGGCGGCAGCGCTATTCGATGCGGCAGGCCTGGTCGAACGGCAGTCGCGGCAGCTTGCCGAATAGCCGCGAGGGGTCGCCCTGGCCCAGGTTGCAGAGGAAGTTGACGCGCCAGCGCCCGTCGGGGAAGAAGGCACGGTTCACCGCTTCCGAATTGAAACCCGACAGCGGCCCGCAGTCCAGACCGAGCGCGCGCGCCGCCAGGATCAGGTAGCCGCCCTGCATCGACCCGTTGCGCACGGCCGTTTCCGCGGCCAGGGCGGGGTCCGCGGCGAACATGTCGAACATGGCGGGCCGGTGCGGGAACAGCGTTGCACCGAGCGTGTGGAAGGCGGTGTCATAGGCCACGATGGCCGTGACGGGGGCGTGCCTGACCTTGTCGACGTTCGCCGGCGAAAGGGTGGGCAGCAGCTTCGCCTTGGCGGCGTCGGAACGCACGAAGACCACGCGCATCGGGCAGCAGTTGGCGCTGGTCGGCCCCTGGCTGACCAGCGCGTAAAGCCGGGCCAGGGTGGCGTCGGGCACCTCCGCGTCAAGCCAGCCGTTGTGGCTGCGGGCTGTCAGGAACAGCGTGTCGAGTGCATCGGCGGCGAGGGGCGCACTCATGCCTGACCTCCTGTGTGGCGTGGGCCTTGCGGCGTGTCCTGCCAGGCCGTGGCGGTGATTTCCACACGCATGTCGGGGTGCGGCAGTGCCGCCACGGCCACGCAGGTGCGTGCCGGCAAAGGCTGGCCCGCGCTGGCGAAGCGTGGTTTGCAGATGGCATCGTAGGCGGCATTGAAGGCGGCGTAGTCCTGCATGTCGACCAGATAGCACGTCATGGTCACGCAATGGGCCAGGTCCAGCCCTTCGTCCTGCAAGGCGCGGTCGATCTTGTCGAGCACACACGCGGTCTGGACGCCGATGTCGTAGACGCGCTCGCCGTCGGCGCCGGTCGTTACCCCCGTGCAACCGTCGTGGGTGCGCGGGCTCATGCCGGCCAGGTGGACATGGCCGCCAGCC
The DNA here is from genome assembly GCF_057315035.1 of Cupriavidus sp. Classification (NCBI taxonomy): domain Bacteria; kingdom Pseudomonadati; phylum Pseudomonadota; class Betaproteobacteria; order Burkholderiales; family Burkholderiaceae; genus Cupriavidus; species Cupriavidus sp. The sequence continues at coordinate 34,040 of NZ_DBHKYV010000046.1, forward strand.
CGACGCGCGGGTGAGTATGCGGCGAGTGGCGGGGGATTCATGCGCGGGCCTCCGCGCGTGGAATGCCGGCCAGTGCCTGCAGCAGCTCGGCGGAAGCCTCCGCCGCGAGCGGCACCAGCGGCGGGCGTACGTGACGCCAGCCGGGGTCGCTGGTCAGTTGTGCCAGCGTGTGCTTGACGGCGGCCACCATCGGGAAGCGTTCCACCGTGGTACGCACGGCCGCGATGGCATCGCGCAGGCGCGCAGCATCGGCACCGGATGCGAACGCCTGGGCAATGGCGCGTGCGTTGATGTTGTTGGTGGCGGAAATGCAGCCGGCGGCGCCCAGCGGAAGGCTGCGCAGCATCAGCAGTTCCGAGGCCGGGAAAATGGACAGCGACGGAAAGCGTTCCAGCATGGCGACAAGATTTTCCCAGTTGCCGCTGCTGTCCTTGATGCCCACGATATGCGTCGGGAATGCCTGCACCAGCCGTTCGATCAGCGACAGCGAGATGGGCACGCCGGACATCGCCGGGATGTGATACAGCACGATGCGCAGCGCGGGGTCGTTCACGCGCGCGATCAGTTCGCGATAGTAGGCGAAGACACCGTCTTCGCTCACGTTCTTGAAGAAGAACGGCGGCAGCACCAGCACGCCTGCGCAACCGCGATCGATGGCGTGGCGCGTCAGCGCGACGGCGTCGTCGATGGCGCAGCAGCCGGTTCCCACCAGCACGCGCTCGCCGGGGATGCCGGCATCGATCACGGCGTCGACGAGCGCGATGCGTTCCTCGAACGTCTCGGAGCAGGCTTCGCTGTTGGTGCCCGAAATGGCGACACCGGCGCCGTCGGCGATCAGCCCCTGGCAGTGCGCGACGAAGGCCGGCAGGTTGATCGACAGGTCTTCATGAAACGGCGTGACGACAGGGGCGAACACACCCCGAAGTTGTTGGGTGAGCATGGTGTTGTATCCATTGTTGTTTGGGATGCCTGCCTGGCGGCAGGGGCGATGGGCGCCGCGCTACGGGACGGTTTGCGTAACGGGGTGCGTGACGGCGGCCAGGAACTCGCCCAGGGCCAGGCTGAAGGCGGTGTCTGCCGTGCCCAGGTGGGCGACGATCGACGTGTGGTTATGGCGTGCCACCTGCACCACGCGCGGGCTGCGTCGCTGGGCCTCGCGTACGCGTGCCGCGTACTGCAGCGCGTACAGGTCCAGGTAGGGATTCTCGAACTCCGCGAACGCCACCATCAGCGGCACGCGCAGGCGCCCCGCGAAGGGCATCGGCGCGCGCGCTGCTTGCAGGGCCGGATCGCTGCCGAAGTAGGCGGCGACGCCATTGGCGTTGGGGTTGTCCGGCAGCGTGTCGGTCTGCAGGCGCGCGCTGACGAGCACGGCGCCGGCCACGCCTTCGTCGTTCTCTCCGCAGGTCGGATCGCTGAGGCAGCTCGCCACGTGGCTTCCGCCCGCGGAGTGTCCGATCAGGACAATGCGGCGCGGATCGCCACCGTGGGCCCATATGTTCGCGCGCAGCCACGCCAGCGCCATCGCCACATCCTCGGCCCCGGCCGGGTACTGCGCCTCGGGCGCCAGCCGATACTCGACGTTGACTCCGACGTAGCCTTGCCGGGCACACCAGCGCGGCACGTTGGCGTAGATATACGGGCTGGAATCCTTGTCGCCGCGTATGAAAGCGCCGCCGTGCACGAAGACCACCACGGGCCGGTCATGGCCGGCTGCGGCGTCCTCGGGCAGATGGAGATCGAGGCGGTGCCGCGCGTGCGGGCCGTAGGCAATGTCCGCATGGCTGCGGATGCCAACGGCTGGCTGCGCAGCGTGCACGCTGTCGTAGATCGTGCATACCTGCCGGCGATTGCCCTGGATGTCGTCGGCCCAGCGTGGTCCGAGAGCCAGCATGGCGTCCGCCTGCGCCGGCGAGAGTCCCGGGAACGCCGATGCCGCCAGCATGGCATTGCCGTTCATGCGCCGGCTCCGGTGTCGCTGCCCTTGCCGCTGCCTTTGCCGCTCTCCTTGCCACTCTCCTGGCTGGCATCTTCGTCCTGCGCCGGAGCCGGCTGCTGCTCGCTGCGCTGCTTGGCAGCGAGCAGGCCCGGCGCGGGCGGCACCACGAAGTGCGCAAGGCGATGGCGGTCGAACGATTCCAGATTGCGCTCCCACGTCTGCGCCTTGCGCGCGCTTTCGGCGGGAATCTGTTCCATCTCCGTATAGATCTCGACGTTGTTGCCATCGGGGTCCTTGAAGACGAGGAACCAGTTGCCGCCGGGGCCGTGCTGGCCGATGCCGCGCTCGATGGTGACGCCGTGGCTGCGTGCCACCTCCACCGCGCGCTGCATTTCATCGAGCGATTCCACGTAATACGAGAAATGCTCGAGCCCCGGCCGCGTGTAGCTGGGCGGGCTGTCGCGCTCGGGCGCGTCGGGCGCAAGCCGCGAGAGCGCCAGGTCGTGGTGGTCCTCGCCGGCACGCAGGAAGACCATCTGGTCGGCGATGCGGTCCGACACCGTGAGGCCCATGACCTCGGTGTAGAAGCGCGTCGATGCTTCGAGATCGCGCACCATCAGGACGAGGTGGCCCAGCTTGCGGGTTCGAATAGGGGTCATGTGCTTGTCTCCTGCCTGTTCTGCGTGTTCTGCCTGGTTTTCCGTGTGGCCTGGCGAAGCGGGCTGCGGTCGGTGCTAGCGCGCGGCGGGCTCCAGCGCGACGCGGTTTTCGATCGTGCCGATCTGCTCCACCCAGGCCGTCATGCTGTCGCCGGGCTTCAGGAAGACGCCACGTCCCATGCCGACACCGTCCGGCGTGCCCGTGGCGATCAGGTCGCCAGGTTGCAGCGTCAGAATACGCGACAGGTAGGCGATCTGTTCGGCCACCGAGAAGATCATCTGCGAGGTGTTGCCGTTCTGCATGGTCTCCCCGTTGACATGCAGCGTCATGCGCAGGTTCTGCGGATCGGGGATGCAGGCGGCGGGGACCAGCCACGGGCCCATCGGTCCGAAGGTGTCGAAGCTCTTGCCGCGGAACCAGTCGTGCGTGAACGGATAGTCGGTGCGGCGGTTCAGGTCGCGCGCGCTGATGTCGTTGAACACCGTATAGGCGGCGATCACCGACAGCGCGTCTTCCACGCTGACGTGTCGGCACGTCTGGCCGATCACCACGCCCAGCTCCACTTCCCAATCGAGCTTCTTCGTCTCGGGCGGCATCAGCACCGTGGTACCGGTGGCCACCACGCTGGTTTCCGCCTTCATGAAGATGTAGGGCTGGCTTTCGCTGCGGGCGGCCAGCTTGGTGCCCATCTCGTCGGCGTGCTCATAGAAGTTCGAGGCGGTGCCGAAGATGCGGCGCGGGCGATAGGGCGCCGCGTAGGTGGCGGCCGCATCGACGGCGGCGATCTTGCCGGCGGTGCGCAATGCCGGAATCCGCGCGGCGATATCGGCCAGCAGCGGCGCATGGCGCGACCAGTCCGCCAGTGCCGCGTTCAGGTCCTGCGGCAGGCGCGATGCCTCGATGCCGCATGCCAGGCTCACGTCGGCCAGGGCGTAGAGCGTGTTGTCGACGACCAGTCCGGGCTGCTGCCGGCCGGCCAATTCAAATGTGGCGAGGCTATACCAATTCACCGTGTCTCCTGTGTGGTGTTGTCGGACAAAACCGGCGTGCAAGTCGTCTCCGGACGTTCCGTCTCGTTTTATGCACATCCGCGTTTGTGGATACTCTATGTTCCATGTGTATACATGTCAAGCCGTGCGTGATACTTTTCGTCGATGCCGTGTATCTACGCGGAACCAATCAATCACAAGCCAAAGGAGCGGGGACGATGCCTGCCGAGCGCATGGAAAACGAAGGGGAGGTGGTCGTGCTGACGCGGCTGCCGCTGGACCACGACTGGTTGCGGGCGCGCGCGCCGCACTACCGTTTCGTGCCGTGGACGGCGGTGGATGAGGCGCAGCGGGTGCGGGCACGCGCGGTGCTGACCAATGGGTCCACCGGGCTGACCGGCGCGGAAATGGCGGCGTTGCCGGCGCTGGAGCTGGTGGCGAGCTTCGGTGCCGGCTACGAGAACATCGAGCGTGGCGCGGCGCGTGCGCGCGGCGTGCGCGTGTGCCATGCGCCGGATACCAATAGCCAGATCGTCGCGGATCATGCGCTGGCGATGATGCTGGCGTGGTCGCGTGGCATTGCAACGCTGGATCGCGGCGTGAAGGCGGGGCAGTGGGATACCCTGCGTGCGCCGCGGCCGGGCGTGCGCGGCAAGACGCTGGGCATCGTCGGGCTCGGCAATATCGGCCAGCGACTGGCGGCACTGGCGGAGGCCGTGGGCATGCACGTGGCTTACCTGCGCCGCAGCGGCGCGCCGCAGCCGGGCCGCGAGCCCTACGGCGATGTCCGCTCGCTGGCGGCCGCCTGCGACGTGCTGGCGCTGACGTGCCCGGGCGGTCCGGCCACGCGGCACCTCGTCGATGCGGAGGTCCTGCGCGCGCTCGGTCCCGACGGCCTGCTGGTCAATGTGGCGCGCGGCAGCGTGGTGGATACGGAGGCCCTGGTGCAGGCGCTACGGCGCGGCGAGCTGGGTGGCGCCGCGCTCGATGTGCTGGAGACCGAGCCCCTGGTGCCCGAGGCGCTGCGTCAGATGGATCAGGTCATCCTCACGCCTCACATGGCGGGCCGCTCGCCGGAAACGCGCGTGGCCCAGCACGAGGCGCTGCTGCGCAATCTGGAGGGATGGTTCCGCAATGCCGCGCCGGCCCATCCGGTCGATCTGGACGACTGAGCGCGACCGCGCCGGCACGCCTGGGCGTCCGGCGCGTCGCCTGTCACGGGGTGCGCGGGCCGGGCGCCGCAAGTTGCAGGACCCAGTGCGCGAAGCGCACGGCCTCGGCGGGCGAGATGGCATTGGGTGGCATGGGCGTCGCCCCCCATTTGCCGCTGCTGCCCTGAAGCATGCTCTTGGTCAGGGTGTCGACGGCGCTGGCATCGTCACGATAGCGCGCGGCGATCGCACGGAATGGCGGGCCGATCTTCGCGGTATCGAGCGTATGGCAGGCACGGCAGGTTTCCTCGCTCGACGATGTGGCGGCGTGCGCGGCCGACACCGACGGGCCGCATGGGGATAGGGCCGCCCCGGTGAAGAGCAGGCAAAGGAGAAGCGCTTTCTTCGACATCGCGGAAGTCTCGTGAGACGTTGCGGACCGGCCCGCCGGCGCCGGATGGGACGCTGGCGGGCCGATGTCCGATGGGCCGATGGGAATCAGCGGCGGGGCCAGGGCTTGGCCGGCGCGCCGGTGACGGGTTCGCCCAGCAGCGGTGTCGACAGGGCATAGGCACCGTCTTCCGTGAAGGCCCAGATGATGTTGCGGTCGTACTCCGTGTAGATGGCGAACACGCCCTTGCCCAGCGTGTACGACGGGAGCTGCGTCTCGTCGGCCAGCGGCGGGATGAAGTAGCCGGCAATCGTGGGTCGCGTCGGGTCTTTCACGTCGTAGATCTGCACGCCGGCGTTGTAGAACGAGTAGGGCACCACGCCCTGGCGCCAGCCGCCGGGCTGGCCGATGGCGTTGGCACGCTTGGGACCGAAATTGCCGCCGCGCTGGCAGAAGCTCGTGAACGGCGCGCCGGGAGGGATTGCCGGTTGGGGCAGCTTGGCGGCCACCTTGAGGCGCGCCGGATCGCGGGCATCGACGACGAAGATGTCCTTGTACGGTTCGTAGCAGTCCCGGTTCATGGGATAGCCGTTGGTGAACACGAAGCCGGTGCGATCGTACTGGCTCACGTCCGCGTTATCGAACTCCGTGCCGGCAAAGCTGGGCGGCGTGTTGACGTTGCCGAGCATCTTCGGCCTGGCGGGATTGGACAGGTCGAAGGCATAGAAGCCCAGGCCCCCCATTGCGCCGAAGCCGATCTTGCCGCCCGCTTCGAGCGACTTGGGCAGGAAGATGGGATTGCGCGCGCCCATCCACGACGTGCGGTTGCCCGCGCGCGGGTTCATCAGGTAGGTCTGCTCGTGTTCCGCGTTGCCCAGGATCTGCCCTGGCACCGCGACCTGCGAGACGAAGGTGGGATTGGCGGGGTCCGACATGTCCCAGACCTGATAGCCGGGTGAATACAGGTAGTTCGGGTATTCGGTCAGCGCGTAGCTGTCGTCGGGCGCGGCGGCGACGATCATGTACTTGCCGCCGTAGTACTCCGGCGCGTCCAGCGATCCGGAGCCCTGTTGCTGGCCGACCGGCGCGTCCGGGCGCTGCCGGTCCGTGGTCCGGGTTGCCAGCAGCTTCCACTGGTTCGGCAGCGGGCCGTCCATGGCAAACACCTTGAAGCCCTTGAGCGAGTTGTAGTTGCGCTGCGCGGCCACCTTGTCGGGCTGCTCCATCTTCTCGCGCATCAGGCCGTAGCGGCCGATTTCGTACGAGGCCACCATGACCGGCTTGCCGAGCTTCTTGCTCCACGCGATGGTGGCGCCGCCGAGGTAGTCCTGCACCGTGTTCGGGTCGTACTTCTCGCTCGATCCCTTTGGCCCCCAGACGCCGCCCTGCGAGTAGACCACCTTGCCGTGGGCGGGGTCGGTCACGTCCATGATGCGCAGGTAGTCGCGATCATGGATGTACAGGTAGCGTTTGCCATCGAAGTCGACGATGTTGTTCCAGGCGTGGAACGGCGAGCCGACGCCCGGATAGAAGGCCACCACCTTGACGTTCTTCGCGTAGGTGTTCTTGTCCCACGTGGTCATCTCGCCGGGGAAGCGCTGGCCGTTGTGGACTTCGGGTGCGGCCTTGGGCCAGACGAACTCGCCGGTGGCCGGGTCCATGCCGTAGTCGACGCCGGCCTTGAGCGCGGCGGGCCGGCGATCCGGGGTCAGGCGCAGCCAGCCTGCCAGCCAGGGGTCCTTGACGTTGGGCGTGCCGGGCGTGACCGGGCCGGCGTTCGGCGTGGCGGCGGGGGACACGGAGGCTGGCGAGGTGGATTCGGCGCCGGCGGCCCGTGCGGCCAGCGGCGGCAGGGCGGTGGACATCAGGGCGATCGCCAGGGCGCAGCCCCTGGTCAGGGCTGTGCGGCGATGCCGGCGTTGGGGACGATGCATGACTGACTCCTTGTTGATCAGGCGATGGGTTCCTGCCGGCGTCACATCCGCGACGCCGGCGGCGGATGGGTGTTCAGAAGGCGTGGCGGATACCGAGCTGGAAGCCGGAAGGGTTCTGTCCCGGACTCGGGTTTGACTGGAAGGTCACCGGATACGCGATCGGTACGGTGTTCTGGTTGTGGACGTGCGCGTACGTGGCATAGAGATCGGTGCGCTTGGACAGGCCATAGAGGTAGCCGATCACGAAGCCGGTAGCGCTGGTGATGCTCTTGTTGTTGTCGTCGTGCCGGTAGACCACGCTGCCATATACGCGGTTGCGGCCGTCGATGTTCCAGCGCGCGCCGATCTGGGCATCCCAGCCGCTGGAGTTGAACGCGACATAGGGTGGATACGCGTAGTAGCCCTTGTAGGTATGGAAGATGGCGGTCGGCTCGAAGCCCCCGATGCGATAGACCGCCGAGAAATAGTTGTCGCGCGACGACGGGATCTGCGACGCCTGGTGGATGTCGCGCGTGTACTGCTGCTCGGTGACCGCGCCGAGGAACAGCGGGCCGTTGCGGTAGTCCACGCCGATGCTCAGGAAACGCCCCGCGCGCGTGGTGTCCTCCAGTCCGAACGCATACATCACGCGGCCGGTGAAGCCGTAGAGCGTGGGCGTCTTGTACTGGATGGCATTGTCCACGCGATAGGACGCGTAGAAGAACTCCATGTTGTTGACCATACTGTAGGCCGCCGCCCAGCTCGGGTCCGCGTAGCCGGCGATCCAGTACGAAGGCGTGAACTGGCGCCCCATCGTCACCTCGCCCAGGTCCGCGCTCTTGAGGCCGACGAAGGACTGGCGGAACTGCGCCGCCTGCACGCCGGTGTCGGCGGAGAACGTCGGCTCGATCGTGAACACGGCCTTGTAGCCGCCACCCAACTCCTCGACGCCGCTGAGGTTGAAGCGCGAGTTGTTCAGCCCGCCACTGGTCATGCGCGTCACGCTGGCCGGCCCCGACTGGATCAGGTGCTCGATGTTCAGGTCGACATAGCCCGACAGCCATACCGCGCTCTCGGCATAGGCACCGGCGCATGCGAACAGCATGGCGCCCGGCACTAGCAGCTTCCTTTTCATTGTGTCTCCGAATCTTTTCGTTTCTTGTGTCGCGGACGCGGTCTCTCCGCAAGGCGGCGCGGCCGGCGTGGGTCGCCGGTCATCGCCGCGGGCACCTCCCTGTGCCGTCTTGCGGAAGACCTCCCCCGGCGGCGTCTTCCTTTCTCCCGGGCATTTCACCTACGTGTATACTCGGTTGAAGTAAATTATACGTATGATGTTATTTGTATTCCGATGACTATTTTCTTATACACAATGGCCATTTGGTAATAGCGGGTTGACCCGAATGTGTATGTGGTGTGTGTGAGGTGTGTGATCCATGGCATACCTGGATGGCGGGGAAATGGCTTGTGGCCCCGCACAGGTGTTCCCAACATCGTGATTCCGAGGCGCAAATGTCCGTCAATCCTCTCAGCGAGATTTCGCTGATCCGCAGGCTGAAGCTGAACCAGTTGATGATCTTCGAGCGCGTGCTGCAGACATGCTCGGTGATGCGTGCCGCCAACGACATGCGTCTGACCCAGCCGGCCGTGACCAAGGTGATCCACGAGCTGGAGTCGTGTTTCGATGGCGCACTGTTCCTGCGCTCGAACCGCGGCGTGGTGCCCACCGAGCTTGGGCTGCTGCTCGGGCAGCGCGTAAAGTCCCTGATGGCCGAACTGCGCTACATGACCGACGAGCTGAACGATTTCCGACTGGGCACCAGCGGGCATGTCATCGTCGGCACACTGATCTCGGCATCGGCGCGACTGCTGCCGCTGGCCATCTCGATGCTGAAGTCGCGCACGCCCAACGTACTGGTGACCGTGCGCGAGGGCACCACGGCCCATCTGTTCCCGGCGCTGGCCACGGGGGACCTCGACGTTGTCGTCGGCCGTCTCCCGGAGCGCGAACTGCCGGTGGCCACGGCGTTCCCGCTGACGCATGAGGTGCTGTTCGAGGAGTCGCTGTGTGCGGTAGTGGGCAAGGGCTACGGCGACGCACCGGATCGCGTGACGCATCTCTCCGAGCTGGCCGATTCGGCATGGATACTTCCGACGTCCGACTCGCCGGCGCGGCTGGCGGCGGAGCAGCTGTTTCGCAGCGCCGGCCTGCCGCTGCCCGGAGACGTCGTCGAATCGCTGTCGCTGCTGACCAATCTCGGGCTGTTGATGGAGACGCCGCGCATCGCGCTGATGCCAAGCGTGGCAGCGAAGCAGTTCGCGCGCGCCGGCCTGCTGCGCATCCTGGACTTGCCGGAGACCTGCGCCTTCGGCACGGTCGGATTCTCGGTGCGCTCGAACAAGCCGCAGAGCGCCGCGGGTCGTGCATTCATCGCGTGCCTGCGAGAGGCCGCGCAGGCCAGCGTGCCCGACGCGCCACAGGCTTGCTGAGGCGAGCATTCCCGCATCGAGACGCCGGCGCGATCTGGTATTCCTGTTCGGGATAGCCAGCGCCCGATGATTGATTATCGAGGCCGACGTGGCTCCCCTAGACTCCGGTCGAGCCATTCAAGACAAGCGTCCGGTGACAACGTGCGACGCGGCACCGACGCAAGAGAGACACAGATGCTGACCTACGGAGCGCCTTTCAATTTTCCCCGCTGGATCGACGAGCACGCGCACCTGCTGAAGCCGCCCGTCGGCAACCGGCAGGTATGGCAGGACAGCGACTTCATCGTGACGGTGGTGGGCGGGCCCAACCATCGCACGGACTATCACGACGATCCGCTCGAGGAGTTCTTCTATCAGTTGCGCGGCAACGCGTACCTGAATCTCTGGGTCGATGGCCGCCGCGAGCGCGTCGACCTGAAAGAGGGGGACATCTTCCTGCTGCCCCCGCACGTTCGCCATTCGCCGCAGCGTCCCGAGGCCGGCAGCGCCTGCCTGGTGATCGAGCGGCAGCGGCCCGCCGGGATGCTGGACGGGTTCGAATGGTACTGCGACGCCTGCGGCCATCTGGTGCATCGCGTCGAGGTGCAGCTCAAGAGCATTGTCACCGACCTTCCGCCGCTCTTCGAAGGCTTCTACGCCTCGGAGGACAAGCGCCGCTGCGCGCATTGCGGACAGGTTCATCCCGGCCGCGCGGCCTGACACGCCTGATACGCCTGACACGCCTGACACGCCTGATACACCTGGCCGGCGTCCTGGCAGGGCGCTGGCATTCCCACCTTTTTATCTAGCAGCATTCACCAACCCATGATGATTCGCGAAGACTGTGCCGCCCTGGACGCGGCGGACAAACTGGCTGGCTGCCGCGCACGATTCGCGCTGCCGGCCGACACCATCTACCTCGATGGCAATTCCCTGGGTGCGATGCCCGCCAATGTGCCGGCGCGCATGAAGGTAGCCATCGAACAGGAATGGGCGGAGGGCCTGATCCGTTCGTGGAACGATGCCGACTGGTATCCCGCTCCTCAGCGCACCGGCGACCGCATTGCCAGGCTGATTGGCGCCGGACCGGGGGAAGTGATCGTCGCCGATTCGACCTCGGTCAACCTGTTCAAGGTACTGGTGGCGGCCACCCGGATGCGGCCCGGCCGGGGCGTGATCCTGGCGGAGCGCACCAACTTCCCGACCGACGTCTATATCGCGGAGAGCGTGGCGGAGATGACGGGCCGCGAACTGCGATGCGTCGATCCGGAAGCGGTGATGTCGGCCATCGACGAGAACGTGGCCATCGTGTCGCTGACCCACGTGAACTACAAGACGGGCAAGCGCTACGACATGGAAGCCGTGACCCGCCGCGCGCACGAGGCCGGCGCACTGGTGGTCTGGGATCTCTGCCACACGGCGGGTGCCATGCCGGTCTACCTCAATCAATGCGCGGCCGATTTCGCGGTGGGTTGCGGATACAAATACCTGAACGGCGGACCCGGTGCGCCGGCGTTCGTGTTCGTCGCCTCGCGGCACCTGGAGCATGTGCGCCAGCCGCTTTCGGGCTGGCACGGCCACGCCCAGCCGTTTGCGTTCACGCATGAGTACGCGCCCCATGCAGGCATCGACCGGATGCTGACAGGGACCGCGCCGCAGCTCGGGCTGATCGCGCTGGAGAGTGCGCTGGAGGCATTCGACGGCGTCGACATGGAGGCATTGCGCGAGAAGAGCGTTTCGCTTGGCGACGTATTCATCGCACTGGCCGAGCAGGAACTGGCGGGACTGGGCTTCACGCTGGCCACGCCGCGTGACGCGGCGCAACGTGGCAGCCAGGTATCGCTGCGGCACGCGGAAGGCTACGCCATCATGCAGGCGCTGATCGCGCGCAACATCATCGGCGACTTCCGCGCGCCGGACATCCTGCGCTTTGGCTTTGCCGCGCTCTACGTTCGCCATGTCGATATCTGGGACACCATCGCGGCGCTGAAGGACATCGTCACGAGCGGGGCATGGAACACGGAAGCGTTCCGCACGCGCAAGTCGGTGACCTGAGCGCAACGGCCAGAACCATAACAAGGAGACAAGCGATGACGCAGCAGCAGGGATTCGACGCGATCGTCGAGCGGGAGCAGGGGCTGCATCGGGGGCTGACGACCGGGCAGCTTTCGATGATCGCCATCGGCGGCGCCATCGGGACCGGCCTGTTCCTCGGCAGCGGGTTTGCCATTGGCCTGGCCGGCCCGAGCGTGCTGGTGAGCTACGCCATCGGGGCATTGATTGCCCTGCTGCTGATGGGCTGCCTGGCCGAGATGACGGTGGCCCATCCGACGTCCGGCTCGTTCGGCACCAACGCGGAGCAATACATCGGGCCGATGGCCGGATTCCTCGTGCGCTATGCGTACTGGTCGTCGATCGTCTTCGCGGTTGGCACGGAAGTAACGGCCATCGCGGTCTACATGAAGTACTGGTTTCCGACGGTGCCGGGGTGGTACTGGATCGTCGGCTTCTCGGCCGCGCTGATCGGCATCAATGCCGCCAGCGTCAAGATTTTCGGCGCGGTCGAGTATGCGTTCTCGATGCTGAAGATCGCCGCCATCGTCGGCTTCATCCTGCTCGGCGCATACGTGGTGGCGCGCGCGCCGGCCGGCTCCGGCATTGGACTGGCCAACTACACCGCGCATGGCGGCTTCTTCCCGAAGGGGCCGTGGGGCACCTGGGTGGCGGTGATCGTGTCCATCTTCAGCTACCTGAGCATCGAGATGATTGCCGTGGCGGCAGGCGAAGCGCGCGATCCGCAGACCGCCATCACGCGCGCCTTTCGCGCGACGATGGTGCGGCTGGTGGTCTTCTACCTGCTGACGCTTGCGCTGACGCTGATGATCGTGCCGTGGACGGCGGCCGGCGCGGGGGAAAGTCCGTTCGTCAAGGTGATGGCCGCCACGGACGTGCCGGCCGCCGCGGCGGTGTTCAACTTCGTGATTCTGGTGGCGGCGCTGTCGGCCATGAACAGCCAGCTCTATATCACCACGCGGATGATGTTCAGCTTGTCCCGCGCGGGCTATGCCCCAAAGGCGCTGGGCCGCGTCAACGGCCGTGGCGTGCCGATGGCGGCCTTGCTGCTGTCCACCGTGGGCATTGCCTTCGCGGGCGTGCTCAATGTGGCGTATCCGGATGCCTCGTTCATGCTGATGATGGCGATCTCGATGTTCGGCGCCATGTTCACCTGGTTGATGATCTTCATCACGCATCTCTTCTTCCGCCGGCATTACCGGGGTCGGCCGCTGGCTTTCCGGATCTGGGGGTTCCCGGTGACGACCTTGCTGGGCGCCGGGTTGATGGCCGCCACGCTGGCGACGACGTGGTTCACGCCGGAATTCAGGATGACGCTGGTCGTGGGCGTGCCATTCATGCTGGCCTTGTCGGCCGTGTACTGGCTCTGGTACCGCAAGCGCCGCGGTGTCGTGCAAGGGGAGGATGGCCGGCACGCCGAGGTGCCCAGCGGCTATTGATTGCCCGGCCACGCTCGCGGCCGGACCCAATCTCTGGGGCTCGATGTACTCCATGCGAAAAAGTACTTTTTCTTATTGGTGTATACACGAACTGAAAAATGAGTTCGTTTGTAAGAAACTGTACGCATAACGACATGGAGGCATAATGAAAGCGCTGGATCGGGTGCGTTTTGCACCACTTGTTGCCGCATCCGCTGCACTGCTGTGCGCAGCGTCGCCCCAGGCCTCAGCCCAGACCGATGGCGTGCAGATCTACGGCTTCATCAAGGAGAACGTCGAGTCGATCCACCTTTCCGGCAACGGGCGCAGCCAGTCGCTGGCGCGACTGTCCAACGATCTGTCGGTGCTCGGCTTTCGCGGGAGCGAATCGCTGGGCGGCGGCAACCGCGCGTTCTTTCAGATCGAGACGAATCTGCGCATGGACGGCACCGGCAGTTCGCAGATCGGTGACCGCAATACCGCCGTGGGCCTGAGCGGTCCCTGGGGGCAGTTCTGGATGGGGCAGTGGGAGATGCCACTGCGCTACGTGTCGGTCTACAAGGTGGACCCGTTCACGGCGGGGATCTTCGCGTCCAACTCGATCATGGGGAATGGCTTCGTGACCGCCACCAATGGCGTCTCGCCGCAGTCGTTCGACCGTCGCCAGCCCAACCTGGTCCAGTACGCCACGCCGGAATGGGGCGGCGTGTCGGCGCGCATCGCGGTAGCCATGCCCGAGGACCGCACGCCTACGACCAATCCCATCGCCTGGTCGAGTCTGGTCAGCTATGAGTCCGGCCAGTGGTACGCGGCCTGGGGCCACGAGTTCCACGGCGATTACTACTACAACGGCTCGCGCGACCATGCCGACCGCATCGGCCTGGTCTACGCCATCGGTGGCGTCAAGCTGCGCGCCGCCTATGAACGCCTCAGCTACGAGCCCGCGCCGGGCCTTTCGGTGCGGCGCGATGCCTGGCAGGCCGCGGCGACGTACAACCGTGGGCCCCACATTTTCCGCGCGTCGTACACGCAAGGTGGCAATGCCCAAGGCAACACCATCCAGCGCGTGGGCGGCATCGGCCTGCCGGGGACCGATTCGGGCGCGTGGCAGGTATCGCTGGGCTATGGCTACACGCTGTCCAAGCGTACCGAACTCTGGGCCGCCTTCACGCGGCTGGTCAACCATGCCACCGCCGCCTACAACCTGTCGGCCAATTCCGTGCCCGGCGTGATGGCGGGCGATGCAATGAGCGGTTTCGGCCTGGGTATCACTCACAGTTTTTGACCGGAGAGGCATGGGCTCCGCCACCGTGCTTATTGGCGGGCGACCCGCTGCGCGCGTGGGCGACCAGACTGCCCACGGCGGCAGCATCGTGATGGGGCTGCCAAGCGTGCTGATCGGGGGCTGAGCGTGAGTTTCCCCGGGGCGCACCGGCTACCCAAGAGCCAGATGCCGCAGCAAGGCAGCATTGAAGTGCTCCGGCTGGTCAATATTGGGCAGGTGCCCGGCGCCTTCAATGACTTCCATCCGACTATGTGGAATGATGCGCTGAATCGCCGTGTTCGCCTCCGGTAGTACGCCATCGTTGGCCCCCACCAGCAGTGTTGTGGGAGTGTGGATCCGGGACAAATCGGGAAGAAAACCCAGTCCCTGAATCGCCCGTGCGCAGCCTTCGAATCCGATGACGGAGGTCGACGCGGCGATGGAACGAAGCCGCGCCGCAATCTCGGGCTCGCGCGTCAGGAACGGCAGGCCAAACCAACGTTCCAGTGTGGCATCGGCCAAGGCACTGCAGCCGGCGGTTCGCGCTTGCTCGATGCGGGCGTCCCACGGCGCCGCGACTTCAGGAGGCGCGTCGGCGCGGGCGTCGCAAAGGCAGAGCGTGTGCAAGCGTGATGCATGGTGGATGCCAAGGCCAAAGCCAATCATGCCGCCGAGTGACAGGCCAACATAGTGCACGCGTGCGAGATCCAGTGCATCCCATACGGCCACGGTGTCCGCCATCAGTTCATCCATGCTACCTGGGGGTGTGTCCGCAGTGGAGTCGCCATGGCCGCGGATATCTGCGCGCACTACCTGCCAGCCATGATCGACGAGAAACGATGCCTGCCCATCCCACATCGCTTGGCTGGACAGGATCGAATGACTAAGGAAGACCGCGGGCGCAGCAGGATCACCTTCGCGCACCACATGGATGCGGCCGCGCTTGGGCAGTGTGACGGTGGACACTTTGGATATCGAACCTGGCATTTGAATTTCCATTAATAACCGGCGAAGAACTCGGCCACAACCTGTTCGGCCGGGACGCCACACTCATCGAGTGAATCCTGTAGCGAAGCCACCATCGCGGGCGGCCCCACAACGTAGAAGATGCTGTCACGCCAATCCGGGATCTCCTTGCGGATGCAGTCGGCGTCGATGAAGCCCGTGCGACTGCGCACGTTTGCATTGCCGTTGGTGCAGTGGGTTCCAGCACTGTCTTCGCTGAACACGTGAACCAGCTCGAAGCCAGGCAACGCGTTCGTGAGTGCGTTCAGTTCCTGCTGCCAGGCGACGGAGGCGGCATTGCGGTTGCCATAGAGCAGCGTGACTCGACGTGCGGGCGCGCTCGCACTGGCTTGCTGCAAATGACGGAGCATGCTGTAGAACGGGGTGATACCGATGCCGCCGGCCACGAAGACCACCGGCCGGGTTTCTTCCTGGAGCACAAAGTCACCCATGGCGGGGCTAATGATCAAGGTGGAAACGCCGGGCTCGCTTTGGGAGAGATGGCGCTTGAATGCCGAGTCGCGCATGCGCATCGCAACCATCAAATGCGCATCGTGTGGGGCGCTCGCAATGGAGAGCATGCGCTCCCCATCATCTTCCTCGGTGGGCGTAAAGCCAGGGATCTGGACGCTGAGGAATTGACCGGCCTCGAATTCGAAGCCGGCGGGGCGCTCCAGATGAAAAGCAACGGTATGTTCGGCAATCGCCTGGGTGGCGAGAATGCGGGCGGTAAAGCTATCGAATTCGGACATGGAAGGCTCCGTGATACAAGAGATGAAGTAATGCTTGGGGGCGGTGTGCAGTCAGCGAGGCGACCCCGCCTTATGCAGGTCTGCGATCGTCAATCTTGGCGTCAGCGCTTGCTGGTCGGTACGCAGCTCAATGAGCGCCGGCCGGCCAGCCTGCATGGCGCGTTCCCATGCGGCCGGAAAATCGGCGGTACGCTCTACGACCTCGCCGTGGCCGCCGTATGATTCGGCGAGCCTGGCAAAGTCAGGGTTGATCAGGTCAGTGCCGCAAACGCGCCCCGGGTAGTGACGCTCCTGATGCATGCGGATGCTTCCGTACATGCCGTTGTTGACGACTACAACCACGACGTTGGCGCCGTACTGCATCGCGGTGGAAAACTCCTGGCCGTTCATCAGGAAGCATCCGTCTCCTGCAAAGCAGACTACCGTACGATCGGGATGGCGCAGCTTGGCCGCAATGGCGGCTGGGAGGCCGTAGCCCATCGTGCCGCTGGTGGGTGCCAGTTGCGTATTCAGCCCGCGATACTGGTAGAAGCGCTGAACCCAAAGGGTATAGTTGCCAGCGCCGTTGGTGATGATGCTGTCAGCGGGCAGTTTCTGGCGCAGCCAACCCATGATTTCGCTGAGATTGACGTCCCCGGGCATGGAAGTCGGGCGCAGGAACTCCTGGTAGTCGGCATTGGCGGCCTCGGTCCACGCCAACCACGCGGGCGCCGCCGCCGGGCCCTTCAGCTTGCCTGCTGCGCGGGCGAATGCCGGCATGGTGGCGTTGATGGCCAACTCCGGGCAATACACACGGCCGAGCTCATTTGCATCGGCGTGGATGTGTACCAAGGTTTGGGAGGGCCGCGGAACCTGTAGCAGGGTGTATCCGTTGGTGCTGGTCTCGCCCAGGCGGGCGCCGACTGCGAGAATCAGGTCGGCTTCGGAGATACGACGGGCCAAGCCAGGATTCATCCCCAACCCAGCCTCGCCTGCGTACCGCGCATTACGATTGTCGAAGAGGCTCTGGCGGCGGAACGCGCAGGCCACCGGAAGCGAATACTTCTCGCTGAACGAAGCAATGTCTGCACAGGCCTGTTCGGTCCATCCGCCGCCGCCTAGCACCATGAGAGGACGTTGCGCCTTGGCCAGCAGCGCTTCCATGCGAGCTATCGCCTCGTCGTCCGGCCAAGCGTGGGAGATGTTGGCGGGTGGACAGTCAATGACGCTTGCGATGTCCTCAAGCATGTCTTCGGGCAGGGCGAGGACCACGGGTCCCGGACGCCCGGACATGGCCACATGGTAAGCGCGGCTGACCAGTTCCGGGATGCGCTCTGCTGAATCGATCTCCTCCACCCATTTGGCGATGTGACCGAACATTTGTCGGAACTCGATCTCCTGCCACGCTTCACGACCGCGGTGACCGCGAGCGGCCTGGCCGACGAAAAGAATGAGGGGGGTGGAGTCCTGGCTGGCGGTATGAACGCCGATACTTGCGTTCGTTGCGCCTGGACCTCGCGTGACAAAGCAGATGCCGGGCTTGCCCGTGAGCTTGCCGTAAGCTTCTGCCATGTGGGCGGCGCCGCCCTCCTGCCTGCATACGATCAGTTGCAACCGATCACGCGCGTCGTGCATGGCATCCAGCGCCGCAAGGAAGCTTTCGCCCGGCACGCAGAACGCGGTGTCGCAACCTTGTGCCAGCAGGGCATCTACGAGAATCTGGCCGCCGGTGCGGTCTTTGCGTTCATGCTGCATGTGACATCTCCGATTGATCTTGTGAATGATCGTGTGGGTCTGTGGCCGGCACCGGTAGCGGCGCCTGGATTGCCGATACACCGGTCGCAGTCAGGTAGGCAGGGCTGAGTCTCGCCACATCCGGGCACCCGAGGAGAGCCAGATTGATGTCGATTTCGCGCTTCAGCACTTCCAGCGCTTCTTGCGCGGCACTCCGCCCGCCAGTAGCGAGGCCATAGAGAAGAGGGCGGCCGCAGAATGCAGCATCCGCGCCAAGCGCCAGGGCTTTGAGCACGTCGGTGCCGCGGCGAATCCCGCCATCCATGATCAGCTTCAAGCCGGTTCCCGTAACGGCTTGCGCGATGGCGGGGAGTGCATCGAGTGGCGCAAGTGAACCGTCAAGCTGTCGGCCTCCATGGTTTGAAACAAAGATGCCATCGGCACCGGCACGAAAAGCGGCAAGCGCGTCTTCCGGTCGGAGGATGCCCTTGACTAGCAGCGTGCCGGGCCATGCCGCACGGATTTTCCGGATGTGGTCCCAGGTGAATGCCGCTCGGCCGGCGCGGTGGTCATTCTTGAGCGCAGTAATGATGGGACCGCCACGTGTGGCCGCGAAGTTCTCGAAATGGGGGACTCCCTGGCTAAGCAGGGTCCGTGCAAAGGTCCCTGCCAGCCAGCGCGGGCGCGCGAGGCCCCCGAGGATCAGCTTCCGGCTGGGTCGCAACGGCAGGCTGAAGCCATTGCGGATCTCATGCTCTCTGGTGGAAGCGATCGGTACATCGGCGGTAACGACCAGCACACGAATGTCTGCGCGTCGGAGTCGCTCCAGCAACGGATCGATGACTTCCATGCGCGCGGGCAAGTACGCCTGGTACCACAGGTCGGGATTCACGGCAGCCACGCGTTCCAGCGGAGTTGTCGAGGCCGCGCTCAGCACGAACGGGACACCTGCGGCACGCGCGGCCGCTGCGAGCGCACGGTCGGCATCAAACGCGCACAACACGCTGGCGCCCATCGGGCTGATGCCGATCGGCGCGCTATAGCGGGTGCCAAACAGTTCAACTGCCTGAGAACGTTCGGAAACATCAACCAGCGGGTGAGTCAGGAACTGCCAGCGGGAGAACGATTGCCTGTTCTGTGCGAGTGAGGCGCCATCTTCGCTGCCGCCGCTGACGTAGCCAAACACGCTCGCTGGCAGACACCGCCTTGCGGCGAGTTCCAGGTCGGCCAAGGCAAGTATTGGTGTGCGGCTCATCATTTTGTCTCCACCGCGTTGGTGTCGAGAGTGGTGTCCACGGTTTGCATGCCGATTACTCTGCCGTAATGCGGTTGTCCTTGATTACCTTCTCCCAGAGCTGCGACTGGGCGCGGAAGAACGTTTTGAAGTCGGCGGTTGAGCCGCCCATGGGTACCACCCCCTGTTGTGCGAAGACCTGACGCACGTCTTCCGACTGGAGCGCCTTGTTCAATTCCGCATTGAGCCGCGTCACAATCGCCGGTGGCGTGCCGGCTGGCGCTGCCAGCCCATACCAGACCGAGACGTTGAAGCCTGGATACCCTTGCTCGGCCACGGTGGGGACGTCGGGCGTCAGCGTCGAGCGTTGGGTGCTGGTAACGGCCAGGGCGCGCATTTTTCCAGCTTTCAGATGTGGCAGGACGTTCGGTGTATTGTCGAACATGACGTCCACCTGACCGCCCAGCAGATCGCTGACCATGGGCGAACTGCCCTTGTAGGGAATCTGCTGCATGTCGGTGTGGGTCAAGCTCTTGAAGTACTCCATGGTCAGATGGTTTGAGGTGCCATTGCCAGCAGTCGCGTAGTTGACCTTGCCAGGCGTTGCCTTCACCTTGTCGATCAGTTCTCGCATCGATTTGTAGGGAGAGTCCGTGCGAACGACGAGCAAGTTCGGAGTCTGGGCAACAAGGATGATCGGCGCAAAGTCGCGTTCTGCGTTGTAGCCCAGTTTCTTGTAGAGATACTGGTTGACCACCAGCGGAAAGCCGACCACGGTGAGTGTGTAGCCGTCGGGCGCTGCGCGGGCGCCATACTCGGTGCCGATAACGGTGCCTGCGCCCGGCCGATTCTCAACGACGACCGGTTGTCCCAAAGCCTGGTTCAGCTTGCGCCCCAACACGCGCGCCATGCTGTCGTTGAAACCACCAGGCGTATAGGGAACGACCACGGTGATCGGCTTCGACGGATAGTTGTCGGGCTGGGCATGGACAGCCACTGCGGCGAGGGCGCCGGCGACGAAGGCCAGAATGCGGGGGGTCGATTTCATTGTGATGTTGTCTCCTTGGTGGTCTGGTACGGATATGGTTGTTGTCACCGGCCTTGCGGGCTACCTTGCCTGGATCGTTCCGACGTTCTGATATACGTGCTTGATCTCGACGAAGTCGATGAGGGCGTCATAACCATGCAGCCGGCCAATGCCGCTACGCCGGTATCCGCCTGTCTCTGCTTCGGCGAACAGTTTGTTGTGGTCGTTGAGCCAGACTGTGCCGTTCCGTAGTGCACGTGCAACCCGCAATCCGCGTGCGCCATCGTGGGTCCACACGCTTGCGGATAGTCCGTACTCGGTATTGTTCGCGCGTGCCACGGCTTCGGCCTCATCGTCGAACTTCTCCAGCACCACAAAGGGTCCGAAGATTTCCTCTTGTACAAAGAAGGCGCCGGGATCGCGATGTGCGACAAGCGTCGGACTCACGAAATGTCCGGCGCCAAGCGACCCGCCGAGGAGTCCGCCGCGCAGAATCACGTCGTCTGCACTGTCCATGGCGGCGTTCATCCGTGCTGACACATGCGCTGCGGAGGCGGCGTCGATCAAGGGGCCGATGGTTGCGCTGCCGGACAGTCCCGGTCCGACTTCCATCGCACGCAGCGCGTGTGACAGCGCCTGCTTCATCTCTTCGTACCGGGAGCTGTGAACCAGTACCCTCCGGGCGGCGGTACATTGCTGACCGGAGATTACGGTCGCTGCGCGCGCAAGCTGTGGTGCGACGCTGTGGGCATCCATGTCTTCAAACACGAGGCAGCAGGATTTTCCGCCGAGTTCCAGTGACAGCTTTTTCATGGTCGGTGCGGCATCGGCCATGATGCGCTGGCCCACCGCGTTGGATCCGGTAAAGCTGATCACGTCGACATCCGACGAGTTGACCAGGCATCGTGCTACGTCGCTGCCAGTCTCGTGCACCAGATTGACTACGCCCGACGGCAGGTCGGCGTCAGCATCCAGATCGCGGAGGATCTCTGTCGAGATGAGTGCGGTCTGGGCGGCGGGCTTGACCACGCAAGTGCAACCTGCGGCCAAGGCGGGTGCCAGCGCGCGAACGAGGAGCACTACCGGGGCATTCCACGGAATGATCAGGCCAGCAACGCCTGCCGGCTCTTTGAGCATGGTGGAGAAAACGCCCGGTTCGACTTCCAGTGCGTGGCCAGGAATGTGGCGCGCCAACCCGGCGTAGTAGCGAATCTCGGAAACAGCGCCTGCGATCTCCGCCTTGGATTGAGCGAGCACCTTGCCGTTCTCGCGGGTCAGGAGTTCCGCTAGCGCTGCGCCGCGAGCTTCTACCCGGTCCGCCCACCGCAGCAACACCATTTGCCGCAGGCGCGGATTCTGCGCCCAGTTCGGGCGTTCGAACGCTTCGCGCGCCGACGCGATTGCCGCGAGCGCATCCACTCCGCTGCTATCAGCGAGATAACCTACGCAGGTGCCGTCGGCCGGGTTGAGGCTGGGCGCACGAGTGCCCGTGGCTGCTGCCTGCCATTGGCCGCCAATCAGGTTCGGGGCGTGAAGTTCGGTCATAGTGCTCTTGAAAGTCCGGGAAATTTTGGGCGAGCGCCGCCAGTGCCAGCGGGGAGGGGCCGCTGGCAGAGTCGGTGGCTGCGCTATGTTGGGTTACTGCGTTGGCTTACTGGTCGGCTAACTGGTCGGGCTATTGCGGAGGGATGCGCGCCTCGGCCACTACCTGTTTCCAGAGCGCCATCTGTTTGGCGATAAAGCTCTGGAACTGCGCCTGGTTGCCGCCGTCGACCTGAACGCCATGGGTCGCGAACTGCTGCTGAATATCGGGTCGTCGAAGAATTGCATTGATATCGGCGTTCAGCTTGTCGATGATCGCTTGAGGCGTTCCCGTGCGGACCATGAAGCCATGCCACGAAGACACC
Source organism: Cupriavidus sp. (assembly GCF_057315035.1). Lineage (NCBI taxonomy): Bacteria > Pseudomonadati > Pseudomonadota > Betaproteobacteria > Burkholderiales > Burkholderiaceae > Cupriavidus > Cupriavidus sp. The sequence goes on from NZ_DBHKYV010000046.1 coordinate 55,942, forward strand.
TCGTATCCGGCTACACCGCTTTGGGCTACGGTTGGCAGATTCGGCATCAAGGGAGACCGCTTCTCGTCAGCAATGGCAATGGGCCGAAGCTTGCCGGACTGGATGAACGGAAGCGCGTGCGGCAATGCATCGAATGCCACCTCAACCTGGCCGCCTGCGAGGTCTGTCAGCATCGGCGTACTTCCCTTATAGGGAACCTGGTTCATTTCCACGCCTGCCATCCGTGCGAACAGGGCCATGGCAAGATGGTTGGAAGATCCGCTACCGGACGAGCCATAGGCCAGGTTTCCGTGCGCCGCCCGGGCAGCCGTCACAAGGTCATTGACGGAACGGAGCTTGGACCCGGCATTGACGACGAGCAGCATAGGGGAGTGGCCGGCAAGCACGACGGGTGTGAAGTCGCGGATGCTGTCATAAGGGAGCTTGCTGTAGAGCCACGGATTTGCCGCAAATGGAAACTGCACGACCAGGACCGTCAGACCATCGGCGGGTGCTCGCGCAACGGCTTGCGTACCGAGAATTGTTCCGGCGCCAGGCTTGTTGTCGACGATGACTGGCTTACCCCAGGCCTTCGTCAGCTCGTTTGCGACCACACGGCCGAGGGTGTCGTTGAATCCCCCTGGAGGGTAAGGCACCACGATGCGGACAGTGCTTGCAGGATAGTGGCTCGCGGTATCGGAGGGGGCAGCGTGGGTGGTCAGTGCCAGGGCACCGAGCATCAAACCAATGGCAACGCGGAAGGAAGTGGGAAGGCGCATGGGGTTGTCTCCTGTTTCTCAATTGTCTTGCGCCGCGGTACGTTGCCGCGACGCGTGTTCTGAAATTTCTCGCTGCGTTACACGTAGGCGGGCCCTTCGATTGCAGGGTGCGCAGCCAGAAAGTCTTCATCGACATCGACCCCGATGCCTGGCGCCTCAAGCGGACTGACCAGGCCTTCGGCGTCGACGCGGAAAGGGGTACTTACGAGCTCGTCGCGGAAACGGTTGTTCTGGGATACGTCCGCTTCGAAGTATCCGCCGTTGCACAGTGCGGACATGAAGTGAACGGAAGCCGCCATGTTGATACCCGTCATCGAGGTATGCAGGTGAACTGGCAAACGCCACGCCGACCCCATGGCGGCAATTCGCAGACACTCGGTTATGCCCCCGCTCTTCGACAGATCGGGCTGTAGGATGTCAACGGACTTTTCTTCGATCAGTCGCACGAACTCGTGGCTTGCGTAGTGGTTCTCGCCAGCAGCGAAGGGTACGGTCCCAAAGGAGCGAGCGCGGGAGTACATGCGGTAGTCATGCGCGGCGAACGGCTCTTCTAGCCAGCCTACCCCCAAGGCGTCCAACACGGGCATGACGGCTCGGGCTTCTTCCAGCGAATAGTTTCCGTTGGCATCGGTCAGGATGACGATGTCATCATCCAGCGCGGCGCGCACGGCCTTGACGCGAGCGATGTCGTTTCCAGGCGTATCGCCGAGGCGAAGCTTGACAGCGCGGTAGCCCGTTTCGACATGGCGTTGTGCTTCCTGGGCCAGCGCAGCAGGATCCTGCCAACCTAGCGCCACGCCGCCGGCATAGGCAGGCACGGCCCGCCCCTTACTGCCAAGCAGACGATAGAGCGGAATGCCGGCGGCCTTTGCGCGAATGTCCCACAGAGCCATGTCGAGGCCGCTCATGGCTACTACGCACCCTGTCCCAAGGCCCATGCCAACCAGTTGGCGCTCGTAGATTCGCTGCCAGATGCCGGTTGTGCAGCCCGCATCCAACCCTCGTACCAGGTCAGCCAACGCAGTGTTGACGAAGTGGGCAATGGTCGAGTGGGCCCGGCAGTGATGAGCTTCCCCGTAGCCGCAAATTCCGTCTTCCGTGGTGACCTTGACCACCACGGCATCACGCTTTACCGCCTGGCCAACCCCGAGACGCACGCTCGAGCCAGGCTTTACGGGAAAGGATGTTGCCCAGGCGTGCACCTCCCTGATTTTCAGGCTGGTTCCGCTGTGCGGTATCTGGGCAATTGCTGTGGGTTGCATGTGTACTGTCTCCTTCACCTTGATCAGCTTCCGGCCTGGCTTCCGACTTGGCGTCCGGCCTGGCTTGCGGGGTTTTGTGCGCCATTCATTTGAACTGATTTTAGGTTCGTTGAAATATCACGTCAAATAATCTTGTATGATAAAAAATATCAAAAAAAATGATGCCATGAAATGCCACGGCATCCGTGGGCTAATGTTTTGCGGGCGAGAAGTCAAAAGCGATGTACATCAATTCAATTGATGTGATCGAAGTAAAAATCAGGCAAAATTTGGGAGTAAAAGCTAGGAGGGACGATGGAATTCCGGCAGATTCAATACTTTGCCTGCCTGTTCGAGGAAGGCAGCGTGACGCGTGCGGCCCGCCGCCTTGGCATCGTCCAGCCGGCGCTGAGCATGCAGATCGGCAAGCTGGAGCAGGAGTTGGGGCAGAAGCTGTTTGAGCGCAGTACGCAGGGCATGGTCCCGACTGCCGTGGGTCTGCAGATGTACCGGTTGTTCCAGCCGGTTCTCCAGGACTTTGTCAGCGCCCATGAGGAAATGCTCCGGCCCGATGACGAACTGAGCGGCCATGTGCGTGTTGGGATGATCGCTTCGCTTGCCCAGGGTGTGCTGGCGAGTGCCTTGATCGATTTCGCGAAGGTGAACCCTCGTGTGACGGTTTCCGTGACTGAAGGCTACAGCACGGTGCTGACAGACGCGGTGGCGGGTGGGCAAATCGAAGCGGCAATCATCAACAACCCAAGGCGCGCGCTACCGCTCAATATCGAGTCGATCGTTGACGAAGACCTGCTGCTGCTAACGAGCGGCAAGCGCGAGATCGCGCTACCGCAGCAAACGCCGCTGCGCACACTTACGTCACTCAAGCTCGTGCTGCCCACGCGCCAGCATGGCTTGCGGACTCTTTTGGAGACGTTCGCACAGAGTGAAAATATGGAGCTCGCCCCGGTATTTGAAACGGACTCCCTCAGTACGATCGTCGATCTGGTCGAAGACTCGCAACTTGCTACGGTGCTTCCGCGTGTTGCAGTGCGCGCGTTGCTGGAGCAGGGGCGGTTGCAGGCGAGAACGGTGATATCGCCGCGGCTATCCCGACTCGTTGTAGCGGTAACCCATCCACGGCGCCCGCTACCGCCTGCTACGGCTGCATTTGTCGCTTTGCTGACCGAGCGCATTCGTGCGCTCGGTGGCGAGCAGGCTAGCGCTTGACGTTTGCGGCGCGTGGCTCCCAGGACACGCTTGCGTCGCCATTGAGGAACGTCTGGCAGGCCATGCGGTAGCCGGCGGCAATATCGTCGTCGCCGAGGTGCTGGCGCTCCTTCGGCTTGACCTCGTCAGCGTGCTGGAGACCTGTTTCAATCCGGCACCTGCAAGTCCCACAAACGCCACCGCCGCATTTGAAGGGTATGCCGCCCTGGTACCGGAGCGAGGCACGGAGCAGGTTGCTATTCTCCGGCACCTCGGCAACGCGTCCATTGTTGGTCAGGAAAGTAATGCGGATCATGCTGCGTCTCCTGCAATATCCAGTGCGCAGCGCTCAAGGCGCACATCGAGCGAGCCGAAGCTGACCAACTCGTCGAGTGCGTGTCGCGCGGCCTCCACGCTTGGAAACGTTGGCAGCAGGCGGGTCGGTACCATGCTCGCCCGCTCGGGTGGGCCGATATCAACGATGCGCACCTTGGCTGCCTGGTTGAGGTCAGCAATCACAAATCGCGCACGCCGCCGACCGTAGAACAAGTAGTCATAGCTTTCGATTGTGGTCATGGCGGCGTCCGGCTCCGTGCGGTACTGGCCGTCACGACTCGAGAGAATTACGTACATCGAGGGCTCCAGGAGTGCTTCAGTGGTGTTCAGGCTTGTGCGGTGCTCGCGTTACCCGGGGCGTCCGCGCGCAGGTCGGCGTCCTGGTTCAGCGTGATGTCGTGATCGATCCACAACTGGCATACCAGACGGAACCCCTCTTCGAGGCGCGCACCGAGCATCTTTTTCTCTTTCCAGTTTGGTGCCGGCAAGTGCTCGGCCCCGCTTACCACGCGGCAGGCGCAACTCGCGCACTTGCCCATGCCGCATGAGTAACGCAGGTGCGGATAGGGAAATTGCTTGATACCGGCGCGTACCACGAGGTTGCTGTTTGCGCGGACTTCGCCTTCGTGAGAGAGGCCGTCCTTCTCAAAAGTGACTGTTGGCATGATGTCGGTGTCTCCATCTGATGTAATGATTTTGATGTAGTAAAAAATCAATTCAAGTGAATTTGAACGACAGCATAGACCAACGAAAGTGGGCTAAGCAAATCAGAGTTAATGATTAAAATATCAGAATAAATGATGATACTTGTGCATCTAATCATCATTAACTATGATCGGGTTCACGGCCTCACGCGACAGCAGAAACCTCCCCACCGAGGCCAGAAACTCATCACTACGGAGAGACAGACGTGACCCAATTGCTCGACCAAGACAGCTTCCGAACCGCTCTCGAAGAACTCGTGCGTGGTAAAAGCGCGAACCAATCGCCTTTCAGCCAGGCATGGGCGCAAGGCAAGCTCAGCCGCACTCACCTGGCCCGGTGGGCAGAAAACCACTATCAGTACGTGGGGCCGTTTGCTGACTATCTGGGCTTCATCTATGCACGCACGTCGGCTGATGGCTACACGGACATGAAGGACTTCCTCCTGGCAAACATGTATGAAGAGGAGATTGGTGGTGACCGCCATACCGATCTGCTGATTCGATTTGCCGAGGCGTGCGGGTCTACGCGCGAGCGCGTGATCAATCCCGACAACATGCTGGCTGCAACCCGTGGTTTGCAGAGCTGGTGCTATTCGATGGCCATGCGCGAAGACCCGGTTGTAGCCGTTGCTGGAATCGTGATCGGGCTGGAATCGCAAGTCCCGTCGATTTATCGCAAGCAAGCTCCCGCACTACGCGAACAGTACGGTTTTACGGATGAGGAGGCGGAGTTCTTCGATCTGCACATCGTTTCCGACGAAATCCATGGTGAACGCGGCTATCAGATCGTGCTCGAGCACGCGACGACGCCGGAACTACAACAACGTTGCCTCAGGGCTTGCGAGAACGGCGCGCAGATGCGGCTGCTGTACACGGGCGAACTGTATCGCACGTACGTGGAGCAGGACGTGTCATTGCAAGATCTGAAGCTCGCGGCTTAAGAGATGCCGCTAGGGGCGTGGCGTGGTTGGCGTCATGTCCCTGCTTCCCACTGACCTCCCGCGCTCCAGCGCAGCGTTCCTGAGTTTGAACCCCTTGCAGCGATTCCCCATGCCCGAAGCAGCCGTACCTATCTATATGGACTACAGCGCCACCACCCCGGTCGATCCGCGAGTCGTGGAGAAATTGGTGCCTTATCTTTACGAACGCTTCGGCAATGCCGCTTCGCGCAGCCATTCATTTGGCTGGGAAGCCGAGAGTGCAGTGGAGGAGGCGCGCGGTCATGTTGCCCGTCTGTTGGGTGCTGACCCGCGGGAGATCGTTTGGACCTCAGGTGCGACGGAAGGCAATAATCTGGCACTGAAGGGAGCTGCCCAGTTCTATCGCGGTAAGGGTCGACACCTGGTGACGGTTCGTACCGAACACAAGGCGGTGCTCGATACGTGTCGGGAACTGGAACGTCAAGGCTTTGATGTGACGTATCTGGATGTAAGGGATGACGGCTTGCTGGATCTCGAGGTCCTTCGTTCTGCATTGCGCCCGGACACGATCCTGGTGTCCGTGATGATGGTGAACAACGAGATTGGCGTCATTCAGCCGATTGCCGAGATTGGTGCTCTATGTCGGTCACGCGGCATTGTGTTTCATTGCGATGCGGTTCAGGCGGCGGGAAAAATCCCGATCGACCTTGAAACATTGCCTGTGGATCTGATGACGGTGACCGCGCACAAGGTCTACGGCCCCAAGGGGATCGGTGCGTTGTATGTGAGAAGAAAGCCGCGGATTCGGCTGGAAGCGCAGATTCATGGCGGAGGTCATGAGCGAGGCATGCGCTCGGGGACGCTCGCGACCCATCAGATTGTCGGGATGGGAGAGGCTTGTCGTCTGGCGCGGTTGGAACTTGCCGACGAGGCGCACCGCGTTGGCATGCTGCGCGATCGGTTGTTGAGCGGTTTGGTTGGGCTTGAACAGGTCTTCGTCAATGGCAGTATGGATCGCCGCATTCCCCACAATCTGAACCTTAGTTTCAACTTCGTGGAGGGGGAATCGCTGATCATGGGGCTGCGCGGCATTGCCGTGTCCTCCGGTTCAGCCTGCACGTCTGCATCGTTGGAACCGTCATACGTATTGCGAGCGCTCGGTCGTAGCGACGAACTGGCCCACAGTTCAATTCGGTTTACGCTCGGGCGGTTCACAACGGAGCAGGAAATCGATGCTGTCATCGCGCAGGTAAAGGCTTGCGTAGAGAAGCTGCGGCGACTTAGCCCGCTTTGGGAGATGTTCCTGGAAGGAACCGATCTTTCAAAGATTGAGTGGTCTGCCCATTAGCGCACGGCTGTTCCGACGTTTTAGCGCCGCAGTCAGCTCACTGATCCTTCGCCCATCGATCGAATGCTGCGCAGCCCAGCAGCACTGCACTTGTCACGAAGAACACCGAGCGCATGCCAAAGTGCACGCCGATCTGGCCGCCAATCAGCGGGCCTATCACCTGGCCGGCGAACTGCGCTGACTGCAGGTAGCCGAGCATCTTGCCCGACTGGTGCTCCTTGACTGCTTGTCGCACGAGTTTCCCGATCGCTGGCAACAGGCCAGCCAACGTCATGCCCATCAGGCCGCGCAGAATGGCGAGGGACCACCAGTTGTCGACGAACGCTTGAGGAATCATGACGATGGCCGTGGCGATCAGGCAGCCAATGATCACTTTCCACGCGCCGATCCGGTCAGCCAGCGCACCGAGCCGCGACGCCGTCAGCACGCTTCCAAGCGCTGAGCTTGCCATGACCACGCCTGCGATGGTGGCCAGCTTCGCATGGGGCACGCCGAGTTGACCGATGTAGACTGTGATGATGGGTTCGATCGACATGTTTGAAAGCAGCACCATAGTCGCCGTAATCAGAAGGGCGGCTAGTGGAAGGCGGGAACTGCGCTCGCGCACGGCCTCAGCGGCATGATGGGAAGCTGTCTGCTTGACCGGTCGCGTGAAGTCCTCGCGTACCAATACGATCGTCAGCAGCGCCGCCACCGCGATGACTGCGCCTCCCGCGAAGAAGGTGCCGCGGATACCGATCAGGTTCGGCAGCAGGCCGCCGACCAGGGGCCCAACCAGGTTGCCCACGAGTGCACCGCTGGACAGCACACCAAGCGCCCATCCGGCGCGCTCTGGCGGCGCTTGCGTGCCAATCATCACCGTAGCGGCAGAGGCATAGCCGCCGATCAGGCCGGCCGCGAAGCGCAGGGCGACGAGTTCGTAAACGTTATGCGCCAGCCCGATCATCGACATCACGATGGCCATGCCAACCGCGGCGCGTATCAGCATGGGCTTGCGTCCGAAGCGGTCTGCCAGTCGTCCCCACAGCGGCGCGGTGATGGCTGTTGCCAGAAAGGTCACGCCAAAGGCGGCGCCCGACCATTGGACGATATCGGCCTGCGCGGTGACGCCAAGCTGCTCCACATAGAGGGGCAGGAACGGTAGCAGCATGCTGAGACTGACCAGTGTGGTGAACGACCCGAATGTCGCCACCGCCAGATTGCGTTTCCAGTACGAGGCGTTGCGTGCCGCGTAGCTGGAGCCGGGATGGTCTTCTTGAGCAGAAAGGGCGCTGATGGATTCGGACATGATGACTTTTCGGGGGGAGGGGGGTGCCCCTGGTGACCGGCACTGCGTTGATGCCAGTCATTCTGGTCAACGATCTTCGCGGGATCATCGGGGTCAGTCGCAAATCAGTTGTTCCGCGGCATTGACAGTGCATCGGCTATCGGCGGCGTTGAGTCGTGGGTGTTGATCGCCTTCTCGATGCCTTTCCATATATTCAATTAATTTGAACAACTATGACAGCGATAGCCCACTTTCTCCGGGTGGG